>JAHEMZ010000070.1 GCA_024643385.1 Flavobacteriaceae bacterium
GCAATTATAAATAAGACAGCCTACGAACTATTGAAAGAAAACACAAAAGCACTTCATAAAGAAGGAACTGATGTTCAATATTTTATTAAAACGTACTAATAAAAACTACCGCTAACACCGTGTATAAAAAATTGCTTATTTTAGTTCAACCGTTTGGTCGTTGCTTTGTTTGCTAGCTTCTGATTTTCCTTCGGAAAATCCTCGCACACAAACACGCAACTTTCCATACACAAACACGTTGGTGGTCATTAGAACAAACAAAATGAAAAACCTATGATAAAGTTCTTCAGAAGGATCAGGCAAAAATTAATTGCTGAGGGGAATTTGAAAAAGTATCTTCTTTATGCATTCGGAGAGATTATTCTAGTTGTTGTAGGAATTTTGATTGCGGTTCAAATTAACAACTGGAATAGCTATAAAAGCGACATAAATGAATTAATTAAGTCGTATGAGCAAATGCATGTAAGTTTAGATTCTGATCTAAAAAATCTTAATTGGATTATAGGCAGTCAAGTCAAAGCAGCAGATGCTGCAAATCTAGTGATGAACCATATATTGAAAAGGCAAGAACTTACAAGCGAATTAATTAGAAATATTCAGATCGCAGATAATAGACCAACTTTTTCCCCTCAGTCATATACATTTGAAGCAATTAAATTAAAAGGGATTAATTTAATAAATAATCAAGAACTAAAAAATCAGCTGTTTTTAGTTTATGAAGAAAGAACAGCTGATTTAGAACAAAAAATAGAAATATTAGAGCATACCAGGAAAAACTATTATACCCCATGGTTTACTAAGAATATAATACCAGATACAATTAATGAATATAAAGTCAAAGATTATAATTCTGTTCTCAATGATTATGAATTTTTAGGAAATCTGAAGGAACTTGCTAATGATCATTGGAGTCTTATACGGCACGCAAGAAACTTATCTATTGAAATACGCAATTTGAGGATGCAAATTGAAAAAGAACTAATCCGATTGAAAAAAGGTAAAAAAATACCTGTTCAATCTGAAAAGAAATTAGTTAAGTTTATTTTAGAAGGTTATGATAGTGCTAAGGAAGTAGCTTTATCCGGCCCTGTAGTTAATTGGCAAGACGAGAATTACAAGATGCAATACAAAAACGGAAAATGGGAAATTGAAATTGAATTAGAGCCAGGCCATTATTTATATCAATATTTTATTGATAAAGAACTAGTTCCAGATAAGGAAAACCAAGACAGTTACCCTGGCGGCAAAAATGGAGAAATATTTTCTGTGAAGTATGTTCCGTATGAAAATTAAAAACGAACCACCAACAATGTGCATATCGATCAGTTGGGCTAAACACCCAACCGCCTTATGCACTCCCGTTAGCGGCAAGCAAATAGGACGGAAAAATCCACAGAAATATGAGTAAATTAAATACTTTATCAACTATTGAATTTAAAACAGCCGAAACATTTGAAACTTGGCTTGAAAAAAACCACGACAATTCAAGTGGACTTTGGATAAAAATATTCAAGAAAGGTTCCGGGGTAAAAACCATTAGTTATGCAGAGGCACTTGATGTGGCTCTTTGTTATGGTTGGATAGATAGTCAAAAAAAATCATTTGACGAACGAGCATGGTTACAAAAATTTAGTCCCAGAACATCAAAAAGTATTTGGTCTAAAGTAAATATTGGGCACGTTGAAAGATTAATCAAAGAAGGTAAAATGAGACCTGCGGGATTAAAAGCTGTTGAAAAAGCCAAGGGGGATGGTAGGTGGGAAATGGCATACAATCCCCCAAGTAAAATGACTATACCAGATGACTTTCTAAAAGAACTTAGTAAGAACAAAAAAGGAGAAGAATTTTTTAAGGGGCTTAATAAGACGAATCTTTTCTCTATTGGGTTTCGACTGCAAACCGCAAAAAAGCAAGAGACAAGAGATAAGCGTATGAAAGAAATTATTGAAAAGTTGGCAAAAGGTGAGAAACTCCAATAAATAATTCAGCTCAGAGTTGACTTTGCATAGGAAAATGCCAGCCGCTAACATTTTGTATAAGTAATGGCAGGTGAAGCGGTAAATATCAAGTTTTATAGCCCACTCAAACTGCGTAGCGGTTTGACAGGAAACTACAACGCAACCTGCCACTACTCATACAATTTACCGTTAGCGGCAATTAACGAAAGGTCAAAGAAATGAATAAAGCAATAATCATAATTTTAGGTCTTCTTTTAATAAGTTGTCAAAACCTGGATAAAAAAAATGGACTGAAAAAGCAGGATAGAAGCATAAAAACTGTCCAAGAAAAAATATTCGTTGAACTAGGTGGAGAAATGCAATATGTGGAGATAACAGGTAGTTCTGACCATTTGCCGGTTTTACTTTTTTTACATGGCGGACCGGGATGGCCACAAAATCCACAATTGAGATATTTCAATTCTGATTTGACAAAAGAAGTGATTCTTGTCTCATGGGATCAGGCTGGGTGTGGAAAATCATTTATGCAAAATCCTAACCCAAGAAATCTTAGCCCTGAAAGTTTGGTAAATGATGCCCATGATTTGACTCAATGGCTCAAAAAGAAATTCAATAAAAGGAAAATATTCCTTGTAGGTTTTTCTTATGGTAGCGTGATTGGTTTAAAATTAGCTGAAAAATATCCTGAGGACTATCATGCTTACATTGGTGTAGCACAGGTAATTGACATGCAAAAGAGCTGGGATGTTTCCATCCAATGGTTAAAGGAACAAGCGCAAATGAAAAATGATTCAGTTTCATTAAGCAAGTTGAACTTAATTGAGAAAAAAGACACAAGTGTTTGTGCGACCATCCTGGATTGTTTCATGAGTAAATATGAATTATTGCTAAAGTATGAAGGAGTAATTTATGATTCGAAGATTTCAAAAGAAATAGAAAAAGCTGAAGGGTTGTATGATGATTATAAGGAATACAATTGGTTTGATGCTTTCAATTTTACCGCTTCCCGAATGAACGGAGAAGCTTTCAAAACAGACATTTCTTATATAAAAAATGTGAAAGTTCCTATTTATTTCATCGCAGGACGCCACGACTGGAATTTACCAGGTATAGTAGCTGAAAATCATTTAAGCCAAATGAAATCTCCTGAAAAGAAATTCATTTGGTTCGAGAAATCTGGTCATGAAGTACCTGCTGAAGAGTCAGAAAAGTTTAATCAAACCATAACAAAAATTGTGAAAGAAAAAAGCCGCTAACAATGTATATAAAAAATAGGCGAAAAGTGGTAAAATAAAGGCTTTTGACTGGCATCAAACTTTGTGCTTAACCAAAAGTTTCGTGCTTCGAAATGGCCTACTTTTCATATACTAACCGTTGTGCTTCATTATGACCAACCATTAACCTATGATAAAATTATTTAGAAAAATTAGACAAAACTTATTGATGGAAAACAAAACAGGAGAGCCTGCCTTGCCGGCAGGCAGGTATTTAAAGTATGCTATTGGTGAAATTGTACTTGTTGTGATTGGAATTATGATTGCACTTTCCATAAATAATTGGAATCAACAAAACCAAAAGAGGGATTTAGAACTTATTAATCTAACGGCAATCAAGAAGAATTTAACTGCTGACCTTGAACTTGAAATTAAACCTGGAATAATATATTATGCTAACTCTAAAAAAGCAGAGAAATATATCTTAAATAATCATCAAAATTCTCAAGGCTTATCAAACGACTCTTTAACAAGTTATTATAAAATATGGTTGCGTAGAGATTGGAGGTTTGTTTTTAATTCTGCCGCTTTTGATAACCTTAAGTCTATTGGAATCGATATTATTTCTAATGATTCTCTTCGTACTTCTGTTTCTTCAATTTACAATCATCTATATCCGAATATTATACAAGACAATGTTAGTTCCATAAATTACTTTGAACAACAAATCTTACCAAAACTAAATGACAGTACAAGCCAATTCAATGTTGCATTTTCAAATAATGAGTTGGAGTTTTTAAATAATAATAAACAACTCAAAAACGGATTTATATATATGACGAAATTAAGGGATTATTTGAGCGATAATATTCTTCCAGAAACCCAAACAATGGTGGAAGATGTAATTGATGCAATTAACAAGGAATTAGAACAATAACGAATTAAAATAACGAACGCCCAACAACGGCTATAATTCAGCGTTGCGATGGTGCAAAAACCGAAAGTAAAACATATAATTAAACTGATTTCTCTGCGGAATAGTCCTACCGACGATTCCACGCCGAAATCATAGCCAAACACGTTGGCATTAATTATCAGTCAGCCTGTAACAATGTGCTCTATTAATCATCATAGCTCAATACCAATTAATCAAGTCAAACAAAAATGAATATAAAAAGGACCAGCTCTAAATCATTGACCAATTACAGTATTAATATAAAAATTAAACTGGCAGCCCTTTGGACAGCTTTGATGTTTTTATACATATATGCCGACTTTTTTCAGCTCATGACACCTAAAAAATTGGAGAGTATGATTAATCTTGAAACTCCTGTGGGGCCGACATCTCCTGAAATTTTGGTCATTTTTTCTGTCATTTTAATTATTCCTGCCTTGATGACATTTCTTTCTGTTTTTCTAAAACCACAAATCAATAAGTGGTTGAATATCGCCATAGCATTCTTATATGCCTGTATTTCTATTCTAATTATAGTTACTACTATAGATGATGAATGGCACACATTCTATGTTATATTCAACTTTGTAGAAACTATTGTATTTGCCATAATCATATGGCAAGCATGGAAATGGCCGAGAGTAGAATAATCCTGTGGGCAATTCCACGCTAAAATCATTAGACCATATTTATAAAAGAATACATACATTAAATCTATGAATATAAATGACAAACAAAGCCAGTTAGTAAATACAGCAAGAATTACAGGAATTTGGTACTTAATTATGGCCATTTCAGGGATATTGGGATTTATGGTATTTCACCCTCAGATATTTGTTTCTGGAAATCCAGAAAAAACACTCGCTAATTTGATCGACCTTGAATCTACTGCAAGGGTTCGGCTTCTGTTTGAGTTTGCCATTGTCATTTCTCAGGCACTTACCGCAGTATGGTTTTATAAATTATTTAAAGATATTAATGAATGGGCGGCCTGGACACTAGGCATATGGGGAATGATTAATTCAGTGGCAATTATGATTAGCGCAATTTCTATGGCTTCTGCTATTGGCATTGCAAACTCTTCTGTCCAGACCATGGATGACAAGGTTTTATTAATACAGGTTTTTCAAAATATAATTGCAAACGCTTGGGGTATTGGCGGTCTTTTCTTTGGACTTTGGCTTTTCCCAATGGGATACATCGTAATCAAATCTAAAAGGATGCCTATTTGGCTGGGGAGAGTTATATTCCTTGGAGGTATTGGATACCTAATTAGTACCATTATTAGTTACATGGGAATTGATTTTCCCTACAACAGAATTTTAATTCTTCCTGCAACAGTTGGGGAGTTTTGGATGATAGGATATTTGTTAATTTTTGGAATACGACAAGTAAATTAGTAAAAATGAATTCAAACAGCACACAACAAGGTGTAAAGTGCATACAGCACTGCTAGGTAACCCACACTAAACCTTGGCACTAATCAAATGATAAAAAAATATTATTCGATTCTATATATTTCACTTGGATTGGTAAGTTGCGTCAATGATTCAAATAATTCTAAAATGGATTTTTTAACTGACCATTTTCCAGCTGATACTCCTATTGAATTTAGGCCCTGCGACATACCGAATGACAAAATCATTCATAAGGGAACATTTGGCCCCAGTTTAGATGAATACTACTTCACAGTCTCTGACAAGCAATTTGAACGGTTTGATGTATACGTGCAAAAAAAAGAAAGTGGAAGTTGGTCAGAACCAGAACAAGCTTATTTTAACAGCATTTACAGTGACCATGGAATGAGTTTTTCTCCAGATGGCAATACACTTTACTTTAGTTCAACCCGACCAACTGGCATTGATGGGATACCAGAGACATGGCACATCTGGAAATCCCTGAAAGTTGACGGAAAATGGAGTGCACCAGAATTTGTGAATATTCCGAACCTTATAAATAAACTCACTTCTCACCCATCTGTTTCGAATTCAGGAACAATGTACTTTCACGCTAGCAATTTGGATTATAGTGAAATGGATATTTACTTCTCGAAACAGGTGAACGGGATATTCGAATCGGCACAAAAAGCCTCTATTAAAATTGACACACCAATTGAAAAATGTACTCCTTATATTTCTCCAGCTGAAGATTACCTGATATTTGCTTCTGTAGGGGAAGAACTTGACCTAATAGTAACTTATAAAGACGATCTCGGTCAATGGACAAATACAAAAAAACTAAACGAAAAAATAAACGACAAAGGCCAGGGTAATCCTTATGTGACACCTGATGATAAATATCTTTTTTTCACTGCTGTTGACAGCATAAGTGGGATATGGAAAATTAAATGGGTCAATATAGAAACTGAATTAAAGCAAACTAATGCCAACATCAACTAAACGCCATGGCGGAATATTACCGGGTTGACAAGTCAATCCTTTTTGCTACTTTTAGGCAGAGGTTCTGGTCGGCACTTCGTTTGACCGCCAAGAGTTATAGCCAAACACGTTGTACTTCATTATGACCAATAAATACCAATGATAAAATTTTTTAGAAAAATTAGACAAAACCTACTTTCGGAAGGAAAGACAAGCAGGTATTTCCAATATGCAATAGGAGAAATTATTCTTGTTGTTATAGGAATTCTGATTGCCTTACAAATCAACAACTGGAATCAAGTCCGTAAAGAATATAAAGAAACAAATATCTTATTAAATAATCTTAAGTTAGATGTTGAAGAAAACATCAAGAATCTGAAAGAGTTGCAAGAATTATTAGAAATTCGAAAAGATTATGCAGATTTTATTCTAAAATCACTTGATGACCAAAAAGTAACCGATTCCTCCATGTTTATTTCTTCAATGATAAGGGTAGGTTGGATCATAGATTATTCTCAAACACTACCCACCTATGCTGAAATCATAAACTCAGGAAAGTTAATATATATTAATTCAGAAGATCTAAAAAATGAATTAGCTAGCTTCCAATCTCAATTTGAAGAAAAACAGCAAATTGCAATACCCGCTAATCTTATGTTAAAAGAAACCGATAGATTGGCTTTAGGCCACCTTGATGGAATACCTGAATCTTCAAGTTTAATTAAACCTATTTCATCCTATCCAGGAGTAAGTTTTGATTTGAAGTCAATTGCATCGGACACTGAATTTTATAAAAGTGTAAAGTATATTTCTTATCAATCAGCTAGTGCAAAAAGCTATTTAAATGACAACTTTATAACAGGGTTAGAAAGAATAAAAAGGTTGATAGACAATGAACTTAAAGGAATTGACCAATCATAAAATTCATTAAAAAATTAACGAACGCACAACAATGGCTATAAGTAATTGCTTGTTCTCGCCTACTTCTGAAAATCCTTACGATTTTTCAGTTTGGTGTATACTCACAAACTTAAGCGTTAACCTGAGCAACTACTCATAGCCTAAACCGTTGTACTTCATTATCTTAAACCGCTAACCAATGATAAAATTCTTTAGAAAAATTAGATACGACCTTATTGAGAAAAACAAAACTGGAAAGCCTGCCTTGCCGGCAGGCAGGTATTTTAAATATGCTATTGGTGAAATTTTACTTGTAGTTATAGGAATATTAATAGCCTTGCAAATTAATAATTGGAATGAAAATAGAAAAATACAAGTCGAGGAAATAATACTATTGACAAATATACATGTTGATTTACAGAAAACATTAGAAGAATTAGAATCTGCTATTGATTTCAACAAATCGACTATAGATGAAATCGTAAAAATAGAACATTATTCTAAAAATAAATTACCTTATTCAGACGAACTAGATTATAGCTTTGGTGTATTGCCTTATTTTTACGCTTCATTCATTACAAATTCCACTTATAAATCACTTCAGGCAACTGGACTTGGTATATTAAAAAATGATTCGCTAAAAGATAGAATTGTGACTATGTATGATGTTGATCTTGAAAATATTTTAGATTATAATCAAGATGAAAATCAAAATAAATCAGATATAGTGGCACCATTTTATGCGAAAAACTTAAGATATTTAGATAAGTCGGTTTATGATGCAAAACCGAATAATTACGAAGATTTAATTAAAGACACGGAATTTCTTAATATTTTAAGTATGGTTAAAAGGACAAGAAAAAGAGGTATTGAAAGGTATGCAAATGTAATAACACCTTTAAAAAATTTAATTGATGAATTAAATAAGGAATTATATTCAAGACGTAAATTATAAATAACGAAAGCACAACAATGGCTATAAATAATTGCTTGTTCTCGCCTACTTCGGAAAATCCTCTCGGATTTTGCTTGCGCCAGTTCGCTCCGCCCGTTTCAGTTTGGTGTGTGCTTGCAAAGTTAAGTGCTAAACCACGCAACTACTCATAGCCCAACCGTTGTGCGCCATGCGGATGAAAAAATCTAAACTAATATCATAATGACAAAAAAGCAATTTCTTATACTATTTATTTTAATAGCCATTCCATTAATGGTAAGTGCTCAAGTACAGGTCAGATTAGAACCTAGACATAAAAATGTTTTT
>JAHEMZ010000029.1 GCA_024643385.1 Flavobacteriaceae bacterium
CCGGATATTCCGCGCGCAATGCCGGTAAAGGAGCTGACACATTTTGCCGTGACACATGGACTCAAAGGTTTCCCTTATGATTCCGTGCAGAATGCTTATAAAGCAGCCCTTAAATATGCTCATCCGGATGATTTTATATATGTAGGTGGCAGTACCTTTGTAGTGGCTGAAGTTTTATAGCTTTTTTTGAAATAAATATTTGCGAGTAATAAAAACTAACTTATATTTGCATCCGCTAACAACAAGGGCGCTTAGCTCAGCTGGTTCAGAGCACCTCGTTTACACCGAGGGGGTCGGGGGTTCGAACCCCTCAGCGCCCACAGAGCAAAATCCCGATGATCCTGTCATCGGGATTTTTTTATGATCGTTTTGTAATCTTATTGTTTGTAATTTGTCTTTGTCGGCTGCACTTAAACCGTGCACTACTGATTTCTATACCTCTTAGTTTAGCGTGTTTGGTTTTTCTGCCTTGAACTCGTTTCCTCCACATTTTAAAACTCGAAGATTTCATTTCTTTTCGCATTAGTTCGATCACTTCTTGTTCCTTTAATTCGAATTGATATTGGATCGCTTCAAATGGAGTTTGATCCTCCCAAGCCATTTCAATGATTCGATCAATTTCAAATTGTGTAAATGAGTTCATTTAATAGATAAGTTACTAATGAATACTAGGGGAATTAAGCTGTGTGATTTTTTAATTTTCGACAAGCCACACTGCAATATTTTACTTGGTCCCAGTCCTTTTCCCATTTCTTTCTCCAGGTAAAGAGTCTTGAGCAGACGAGGCATAGTTTTGTAGGAAGATTCTCCTTTTTCATTTCTGTTTATAAATTTAAATAAAAGTATAAACAAAGTTAAGAAGAGTTTTATTAAAATTTGTTTAGATAATGCTAAAATACCTACCTTTGAAGTTGGAAAAGGGTCATTAACTCAGTTGGTTCAGAGTGTCACGTCGACAACGTGGAAGTCACTGGTTCGAATCCAGTATGACCCACATCACTCACAATCCCGAAGGCATGCCTTCGGGATTTTTTATTCCCAAAGCCCAAGCTTGCTTGAGGCTTTATGGGAATAAAAAATTCCTCGGGTCGAAGACCCGAGGGGATTGTATTTGCAGGAGTGTGTTTTATCTGGATCACGGTAGTAATCCAAGAACCCAAGCTTGCTTGAGGCTTTATGGGAATAAAAAATTCCTCGGGTCGAAGACCCGAGGGGATTGTATTTGCAGGAGTGTGTTTTATCTGGATCACGGTAGTAATCCAAGAACCCAAGCTTGCTTGAGGCTTTATGGGAATAAAAAATTCCTCGGGTCGAAGACCCGAGGGGATTGTATTTGCAGGAGTGTGTTTTATCTGGATCACGCCGGTAAATAATATCTGTCTACTGATGTACGAGACAACTCAAGGCTTTTAGGCTAATAACGCCAATGTTCTTTCCAACGCCATGCCCCTAGACCCTTTTAAGAGGATCAGGGAGGGCGGAATGGGTTTTTCAGCAAGATAAGATGCTAGTGCCTCAAAGGATTTGAATTGCCGTATGCCAGGGGAAGAGGATTGCGTTTTATAGAAATTTTCTCCCACGAGGATTATATTACCCGGTAGCGTTTTCTCCAAATAATCGGTAATGGCTTGATGTTCTTTTGGGGCCTCTTCGCCCAGCTCAAACATATCGCCAAGAATGAGCCATTTTGAATTAGCGTCAAATAGTTCCATATTTTGAATGGCTGCCAACATACTGCTTGGATTAGCATTATAAGCGTCCATGATGATACGATGTCCGTGATGCTCCAGTATTTGAGATCGATTCATTTGCGGAGTGTAGGACTCAAGGGCGTTTTTGATTGCTTCAAGAGGAATTTTAAAATAGGAGCCAATCGCAATGGCTGCTGCAATGTTCGAGAAGTTGTAGGCGCCCGTTAAATGGGTTTTGATAACGATATCCTTAATTTGAACACTAACAAACTCACCCTTTGGAAGCAGGGATATTTTTTGATCATACCCCTCTTCATTGAAGATAACCCTTTGAATATCTTCCGTTAATTCCACTTGCTTCAAATCGCCGCCATTTACAAAAACAGTTCCGTTCGCTTTGCGCAAAAATTGATATAATTCAGACTTGCCCTTAATGACTCCTTCCACTCCACCAAACCCTTCTAAATGAGCCTTTCCGAAGTTGGTAATGTAACCGTAGTCGGGTTCAGCTATTTTACATAATCCCGCAATTTCACCTTGATGATTTGCACCCATTTCTACGATGCCTAGTTGAGTAGACGAGTTCATGGAGAGCAGTGTCAATGGAACTCCGATATGATTATTCAAGTTCCCTTTGGTTGCGACACAATTAAATTTTTGGGAGACAACGGCATGAATTAATTCCTTGGTAGTGGTCTTACCGTTGCTACCGGTGAGTGATATAATGGGAATTCCCAGGTATTTTCTGTGATAATTGGCAAGATCCTGGAGTGTTTGTAAGGAATCATTACAAAGAAGGGTTCCGTTGTATTCGGTATGATACGAAGGCTCGTCGATCACAGCTATTTTAGCCCCTCGGGCGATCGCAGCCTCTGCGAATTCATTTCCATTGAAATTGTCTCCTTTTAGGGCAAAGAACATACAGTTCTTTTCAATTTTTCGTGTGTCGGTACAAATACCCGAACTATTTAGAAAATGCTGATGAATTTGTTCGATGTTCAAAGTCCTGATTTTAATTTAAAGATAGAAAAAAACCCTCCTGCAATAAATACGGGAGGGTTGATAATATAATTATTTTAAGTTCTATTAGTTTCTTGGACGTTTCTTTTGCTTGGATTTGGACCCAACTCTTGACATTGCACACCTAAAACCGATATAATCTGTTGCCATGTCTTGAGGGAAATAACGTCTTTGTGCCGGATCTAACCAGTAATCACGATCTCTCCATGAACCTCCTTTGTAAACCCTTACTTCATTGTTGATCAAAGATGTTCTTTTTGAAGATCGATCATACTCGCGGTTTAATCCTCCGGTAGTGTCCGGACTAACCTCATGCTGAGGAGAATCATACATTCTTTTATTGTCTTCTACGACCGCTTCGTCTTCTCCTCCAAATGATTGGTAGTGACGCGTTGATTTTTTATCACCATCGCGATAGTCACGGTTGTCACTATCAGAGAAATTGGTACGCAAGTAAGTTTCATTCTCATCCACCGGGATTTCATAGATCTCTCCCGGAAGATTTCTTGCGATGATTTTACCATTGCTCAACGTGTCGTATAAGATTGAATCGACTGTCACAATTTTCACCTTACCATCTTCATCGATTGCATTTTTGGTGTAAACGTTTCCACGATAATAGTTAAAATCATTGAATTCATCATCCACGATAGGGCGATAAACATCTGCTACCCATTCCGCAACGTTTCCGGCCATATCGTATAAACCGTAATCATTTGGTTCGTACGATTTAACTTCAGCGGTAATATCAGCACCGTCATCACTCCATCCTGCAATTCCGCCGTAATCCCCGTCTCCTTGCTTAAAGTTGGCCAATTGATCTCCACGGCTTCTTCTCTTGGAAGATCGCGTGTACTGTCCTTCCCAAGGATATTTTTTCTTTCCTCGGTACACGTTATAGTTTCTTAGGCCTACTAATCCTAATGCAGCATATTCCCATTCCGCTTCTGTAGGAAGTCGGTAAGAAGGCATTAAAAGACCATCTTTACTTTGAATGTACAGATTGGTACTGTCCTTACTTCTTTTAGCGATAGACTGAGAATATTTTCCTCCACGCGTAATGGAATCATTTCCACCATAGGTTTGTGTAGGAGCATTTAAATAAGTTTCTGTATTGAATGCACTTCCGGGTTCCACATCATATCTGGCGTTTCTGGAAGTAACTCCGTTCTCTTCCAAGATAAGTTCATTCACGCGATCAGATCTCCAATTACTGAATTCTACGGCTTGAATCCAACTAACACCAACAACTGGGTAGTTAGCATAGGCCGGGTGACGCAAATAATTATTGGTCATAACTTCGTTATAACCCAAACGGTTTCTCCAAACTAAAGTGTCCGGGACTGCTCCGTTATATATATTTCTGTAATTTTCATCGGTGGGAGGGAACACATTTTTGATCCAATCCAAATATTCCAAATACATAAGGTTAGTCACCTCAGTTTCGTCCATATAGAAGGACTGAACGTGTTGTTGATTTGGTGCGTTGTTCCAATCGTGCATTGGATCATCCTGAACTCTACCCATGGTAAAAGTTCCACCTTCAACAAAAACAAGTCCGGGACCTGTTTCTTGTTCTTTGGTTTTTGGATCGTATTGAAAGCCACCTTCTTTGGCATTCATTTTCCAACCAGTGGCTCTTGAACTGTTTTTATAGTCTCTGGACTTGCTACAACTAACAAAAAGTGCTGTCGAAGCTATCAGAACAAAAAGCTTTAATACTAGGTTTTTCTTGACGTTCATAGTTTCAAAAAATGAAAAAATTGGGTTCGCAATATACTAATTAACGGTTAAAGCGCAATAATATTTTATTTTTTTGCTTTGTCAGCATCGGCGGGCGTTTCGACCAATGGGATAACGACGAGACTTTCATATTATTATGAATTTATTTCTTTTTTGTCAAAAAACTAATCCGAAAAAAACATACTAAGTGTATCTTTGACTCGTTATTGCTATGATGAAAAGAAAATTATCGCTACTTATACTGGTGTGTACCTCTGTGATGGCTATTGGCCAGTCCAAAGATATTCGTATATTTTGGAATGAAGATACAAAAACTGCCGAAAAGAGAATAAGTAAGGAAGAACAGCGTGATCGCTTGCTCTCAAGGCTTAATTTAGTAGTAGATAAGAACACCTCCTCTTTTGATAGCAGATGGTTGGATCGAGGTTTTGCCGATAGTAGGTCGGTTGAAATTGTGAATACAAAATGGGCCGATTTGAGTGTGAAGGAAATCCAGCAATTGAATCCCAAAATCATTCCCAGTACTTTAGAATACTCTTTACAGAGTGCTTTGGCTCGCGATAAAATATACACAACCATTTCCATTTCACCAATTGTTAATAGAAATGGTCGACTTCAAAAACTGCTTTCTTTTACCGTAACTTATAGATACGGTAGTGCTCCTGTCAATCGAACCCGGATGCCAATAAGTCAATCGGTTTTAGCTACCGGCGATTGGTATCGATTTCAGATTGATAAAACCGGAATTTACAAAGTGGATAGGTCGTTCTTAGCAGATATAGGAATGAATACGAACGACATAGATCCTGCAAAAATAAAAATTTATGGTTTTGGTGGTAAACCATTGCCATTGGCAAATGACGAAAATTTTATATTTGACCTCCCTGAGATTTCAATTCAAGTAGTTGGTGGTGATGACGGTAGTTTTGACAATGGCGATTATCTGTTATTTTATGGCCAAGGTGTGGAGGGGTATGATTCGGAAAATGACACCAATCTGAACCCTTATTCCGATGAAGTATATTATTATGTTACCGCAAGCGGTAATGCAGGAAAGAGAGTTCAGGCTATGGTGGAGCCTACAGGAAACCCGAATGTAATAATCCGTGAATTTCAAGAAGAGCGTTTTCATGAAGAAGATGAATTCAGTCCGGCGAAAGTGGGGCGTCAATGGTTTGGGAATCGTTTTGATATAGAAAGCGAGCAACGGTATGAATTTTCATTTGAGAATTTGGTGGTTGGAAAACCGGTTCGTGTTGGAGTGCGAGCAGCAGCATCCTCTGAAGTAGCGACCAGTTTGGCAGTTTCTGTGAATTCAACAACGGTTGATCCATTAACTTTTAATCCTATAAACGACCCAACCCTTTTAAGCGTTGATTCTTTTGTTAGTGATATTCCAGTTTCAGGGGGAACCGTATCCTTAGATCTTGCGTATAACAACTCCGGAAATCCTTCGAGTATAGGATATCTGGACTATATTCGGGTAGAGGCTACTCGAAATCTTGTGGGTACCGGTCAATCTCTTATTTTTAAGAACAAGGAGGTAGGAACTCAGTCGGGCATCGGCGAATATGAAATTTCAAATGCGGCCGGATTTTCACAGGTTTGGGATGTCACACGACCCGATATAGTTAGCTTTAAGCTGAATGAAGGTGCGAACAGTAATTTTACGTTTAAGGCGAGCTTAGGCGAAGTGAGAACCTATGTGGCCATTGTTCCTTCGAATTATTTAAATCCCATCAAAGGCAATAACAATCGAGTGACTAACCAGGATCTGAAGGGAAGTATTTTTCTCGATAATTCAGGAACCTTTAAAGACATAGATTATTTGATTATAGTCCCCCCTTTCTTAATTCAACCCGCGTTACGCATTGCGAATCATCACAGGAATGTTTCCGGTCTGAATGTTAAAGTAGTTACGACCGATAAGATTTATAACGAATTCAGTTCCGGGAAACAAGATATTTCCGCCATTCGAAATTTTGTGCGATATGTCTATGAAAATGCCTCTAATTTTGACAAAAGACTAAAATATTTATGTCTTTTTGGGGATACTTCCGTTGATTACAAAGATCGTTTGCCTGATAACAATAATATAGTACCAACCTATCATACATTATCCAGTGTTGATACATTTAACTCTTTTATGTCGGACGATTTTTACGGAATGATGGATCCTAACGAGGGAACGATGTCGGCCTCACATAGTCTGGATATAGCCGTAGGGAGGATTGTAGTAGACGAGGTGTCTCTTGCTAATTCCGTAGTAGATAAGATTATTTCATACCAGGAAAAGGCCTCCTATGGTAATTGGAGGAATACATTTGTCCTTATTTCGGACGATGTAGATGTGAGCTGGGAATATAGAGCCCTTGAAGTCACATTGGACTCAATTGGTGATCGAGTAACTGCGGAGAAACCTTTTATAAATGTAAAGAAAATACATATCGACTCATATCAACAAGAGACTTCTGCCGGGGGTAATCGATATCCCGAAGCCAAAGAAGCGGTTGAAAATGCAATTGAAGTGGGTGCTTTGATCGTGAATTATTTTGGTCATGGAGGTGAAGATGGCCTCGCCAAGGAGTTTATTTACACCAAGGAAACGGCTCAAGATTTAAGAAATACCAACAGATATCCTTGCTTCGTAACGGTAACTTGTGAATTCTCCAAATTTGATAATCCACAGCGCATCACAGCGGGAGAACTCACTTTTTGGAACAAGGAGGGAGGGGCGGCCTCTCTAATCACGACTACTCGATCGGTAAGTGTTACTTTGGGAGTTGATTTCAACGAATTATTGGCTGAAATACTTTTTGGGTTTGGGCTGGATACACCGCCACATCCCTCGGAAGCATTGCGATTAACCAAAAATGAGATTGCAAACAGTAATAATAAGCGGGTGATATTCTATATAGGTGACCCGGCGATGCCATTAGCTTTTCCAAAAAAAAGTATTCGTTTAAATACGATCAACGATCTGCCGGTGGGTTCGTCGGCAGATACTTTAAAAGCCCTGAGCCGAATTAAAATGGGAGGGGAAGTGCTGGATGAAAACGGTAATGTCCTAAATAATTATAATGGAGTAGTAGAGGTTAAAGTATTTGATAAAGATTTACAGAGAGCAACGCTCGGAAATGACGGGATAAGAGACAATGGTACTGACTATGATAATGACGGAGACACAACCAATCTCCTGCTCTTGAATTTTAAAACCTTAGGAGAGGTATTGTTTAGCGGACAAGCCTCTGTGACGAATGGTCAATTTCAGTTTGAATTTGTAGTTCCGAAGGATGTACAAGTGCCGGTGGGAAATGGAAAAGTAAGCTTTTATTCACAACAGTTTAATTCGTTAGTGGATCAAACAGGTTATAATTTGAACATAGTGGTTGGGGGGATCAATGAAAATGCCCCTGCCGATACGCAAGGCCCTTATATTAATCTTTTTATGAACGAAGAATCATTTGTTTCAGGAGGCGTTACCAATGATTCTCCCATTTTGTTAGCAAAATTGGAAGATGAGAATGGGATCAATACTTCCAGTGGTATTGGTCATGATATCATTGCCATATTAGATGGTGATGAAGCAAATCCCTTTGTGTTGAATGAATATTATCAGGCTGAAGTTGATGATTATACGAAAGGCATGGCGAATTATAAACTTCGGGATCTGGCCGATGGCCTCCATACGTTGACCGTAAAGGCATGGGATGTATATAATAATTCTTCTACTTCTGAAATACAGTTTGTAGTTGCCGGAGATGATAAACTTAAAATTACCAGGGTATTAAATTATCCAAATCCGTTTGTAAATTACACGGAATTTTGGTTCAACCATAATCGCCCGCTTGAACCATTACAGGTGCAAGTTCAAGTTTTCACAGTGACAGGGAAAGTGGTTTGGACACAAAATCAAATTATCAATACGGAAGGCTTTTTATCGCGTGACATTATATGGAACGGGAAAGATGATTTTGGAGATTCAATTGGTAAAGGCGTCTATGTTTACAAGTTAACAGTTAAATCTACCCTGACCGGCCAGCAGGTTGAAAAATTCGAAAAACTGGTTATCCTATAAAAATTTAAAAGTATATTTGTTCAAAATTCAGACCTCATGAAGAAAATTTTTGCTCTTATTTTAGTCTCATTCCTCTTTATCAATACGTACGGTCAGGATGAAATTCCACCGCAACCGATAACCACCGGAGTGCCATTTTTGCTCATCGCAGCCGATGCAAGAGCAGGGGGTATGGGGGATATAGGCGTCGCTAGTTCCTCGGATGCTTTTTCGCAACAGTGGAACCCCGCCAAATATGCCTTTGCCATCGCTAAACAAGGAGTGGGGGTTACCTATACTCCCTACCTTAGTAATTTGGTGAATGATATCTTTTTGGGGAATCTTACCTATTATAATCGATTGAACGAAAGAAGTGCCGTAGCAGGTAGTTTTCGTTATTTCAGTTTAGGGGACATTGAATTAAGAGAAACCATCGATCAAACTCCATTGATCCAAAGTCCGAATGAATTTACCTTTGACCTATCGTATGCCTTGCGATTGAGTGATCGATTTTCCATGGCGGTTGCCGGTCGTTATTTGCGGTCGGATCTAAAGATCCAAGCGTCTAATGAAGACGCTACTGCGGCGAGTTCTTTTGCAGTAGATGTGGCAGGATATTATCAAAGTGAAGAAATCGCCATGAACGATTTCAATGGGCGTTGGAGAGCCGGTTTTAATATTTCAAATGTCGGACCAAAGATCAAATATGACGAAGTGGGTCAAGAGAACTTTTTGCCTACCAAATTAGGTATCGGTGGGGGTTTTGACTTCATTTTGGATGAGTATAACAAGATCGCAACTAATGTTGAATTCAATAAGCTTTTAGTACCTACACCGAAAGATTTTAATGGTGATGGAGTTTTAAATTCTGAGGATGCCGATGAGTATAACAGTATTAGCTTTATTTCTGGAATGTTTAAATCCTTCGGTGATGCACCGGGTGGTTTTAGCGAAGAATTAAGTGAGGTTACTTGGGCGTTAGGAGCTGAGTATTGGTATCAGGATGTATTTGCGTTCCGAACCGGTTATTTCAACGAGAGTGAAGATAAAGGTTCTCGTAAGTTCCTTTCCTTAGGGGCAGGCTTTAAATATACCTCTATTAACATTGATCTCTCTTATTTGTTCTCAACCTCAAAGGTGAGAAGTCCGCTGGAAGGAACCCTTCGATTTGGACTTACCTTCAGCTTCGGAGACGAGTACGACGAATATTAGTGGTTTGAAAAAAATAAAGATTGAAGCGGAACTGGAATTATATAATTCGGTCAACGAATTACCGGTAACCTTTCAAAATCTAATGTTTAAGGCGCAGGAAGCTCGTAACAAAGCTTATGCGCCTTATTCGCATTTTAAGGTAGGCGCCGCGATCTTACTCGACAATGGGGAGATCGTCATGGGGAATAATCAAGAGAATGCCGCTTTTCCGTCCGGGCTCTGTGCGGAACGAGTTGCCGTATTTCAAGCAGGTGCTGCCTTTCCGGAGGTGCCCATGGTTGCGTTGGCAATTTCCGCAGGTTCGATCAAGAAAGTCAATAAAACACCCATACCTCCTTGCGGTGCATGCCGACAATCCCTGGCGGAATATGAGGTTAAACAAGGATCCTCCATTACCATACTCTTTATGGGAGAACAAGGTCAAGTAGTAAAAGCAGCTGCCGTGAAGGACCTTCTTCCGCTTATTTTTGACCGATCTTATCTGAAGTAGCCACTCAATTCATATTTCGACAACGTTTTCGCTTCTTTTTTATAAAATTCGGGTTTTGTAGAAGTTAATAATAACGTATTTTTGTCTTTCGTATTTGTTATACTGAAGAATTATCATTTTTACTGAATGAAAAAAATAACCAAACAAACATACCTGAATTGGTATGAGAACATGCTTTTTTGGCGGAAGTTTGAAGACAAATTAGCCCAAGTTTATATCAATCAGAAAGTAAGAGGCTTCTTGCATCTGTACAATGGACAGGAAGCCGTATTGGCAGGTGCGTTGCACGCGATGGATCTTACTAAGGATAAGATGATCACTGCTTATAGGAATCACCCTCAACCTATCGGAATGGGTGTGGATCCCAAACGGGTAATGGCGGAATTATACGGAAAGGCAACAGGTACTTCCCACGGTTTAGGAGGCTCGATGCACATCTTTTCCAAAGAACACAGATTTTACGGGGGTCATGGAATCGTTGGAGGACAAATTCCTCTGGGGGCAGGACTGGCCTTTGCCGATAAATACCACGGGAGGGATGCTGTGACGCTTACCTTTATGGGCGATGGTGCTACTCGTCAAGGTTCTTTACATGAGACGTTTAACTTGGCCATGCTTTGGAAATTACCGGTGGTATTCTGTGTAGAAAACAATGGGTACGCTATGGGAACTTCTGTGGCTCGTACGGCGAATCACACGGAAATATGGAAGCTTGGATTAGGATATGAAATGCCCTGTCGCCCGGTCGATGGCATGAAACCTGAGACAGTGGCTAAAGAAATGGACGAAGCGATCAGCCGGGCAAGAAGAGGCGATGGCCCCACCTTCTTGGAAATTAGAACCTATCGTTATCGCGGCCATTCTATGAGTGATGCGCAGCATTATCGTACCAAGGAAGAAGTTGCTAAAATGCAAGAACAAGATCCGATTTCATATGTGTTGCATACGATCTACGAAAATAAATGGGCCACAGAAAAAGATATTGCAGCGATCGACGAACGCGTAAAGGATATGGTAGCCGAATGCGAAAAATTTGCTGAAGAGTCTCCTTTCCCTGAAAAAAATGTGATGTACGATGCCGTATATGAACAAAAGGATTACCCATTTTTACCTCATAAACTATAAGTTATGGCAGAAATAATTACCATGCCACGATTGAGCGATACCATGGAAGAAGGTACCGTGGCCAATTGGCTCAAGAAAGTGGGTGACAAGGTGAAAGAAGGAGATATTCTGGCTGAAATTGAAACAGATAAAGCCACCATGGAGTTTGAATCCTTCCATGAAGGCACCTTGCTTCATATTGGACTAAAAGAAGGTGAAACTGCTAAAGTGGACTCACTTCTTGCTATTATTGGTAAAGAAGGCGAAGATATTTCCGGATTATTAGGTGACCCTGCCAAGAAGGAGCCGGCTCAAGTGAAAGAGCCTGCTCAAGTAAAAGAGGAAGTGGCTTCAGCAGGAAATACTCTTCCGGAAGGAGTTCAAATAATTACCATGCCGCGTCTTAGCGATACGATGGAAGAAGGTACAGTAGCTTCGTGGTTGAAAAAAGAAGGGGACCAAGTGAATGAAGGGGACATCTTAGCTGAAATAGAAACGGATAAGGCCACTATGGAATTTGAGTCTTTTTACAATGGGACGCTGTTAAAAATTGGTATTAAAGAAGGCGAATCCGCAAAAGTTGATGCGTTGTTGGCGATCATTGGCCCTGCCGGGACGGATGTTTCCGGAGTTTCTGGAGTTTCGACTTCTAAATCACAAAAAGCAGAGGTAACTAAAATGGAGGCACCTGTTGCTAAAGTGGAAAAGGTTATCCCGCCCACTGTGGAATCTACTATTACTGCTCCTGCTAGTTCTTCATCCGGTGGACGATTATTCGTTTCTCCATTGGCTAAGAAGTTAGCGGAGGAGAAGGGAATTTCCTTAGCACAAGTGAAAGGATCGGGTGAAAATGGTCGCATCGTGAAAAAAGATATTGAAAATTTCCAACCTTCGACAGGGGGTGCTCAGACCTATATTCCGGTAGGAGAAGAAAGTTTTGAGGAAATGACCAACTCGCAAATGCGAAAGACCATTGCCAAGCGTTTGGGAGAATCAAAATTTACGGCTCCTCATTATTACCTGACTATAGAATTAGACATGGATAATGCGATTGCTTCCAGAAATGCCATCAACAGTGATCCTGAAGTGAAAATATCCTTCAATGATATGGTTGTGAAGGCGTGTGCCATGGCTTTGCGTAAACATCCGAGAGTGAACAGTCAATGGGAAGGCGATGTTACACGAATAGCGAAACATATCCATTTGGGCGTCGCTGTTGCTGTGGAGGATGGATTGGTTGTGCCGGTATTGAAATTTGCCGACCATATGACGTTTTCACAAATTGGGACCGCTGTGAAGGAATTGGCGGGTAAAGCGCGAAATAAAAAACTGAAACCCGAAGAAATGCAAGGGAGTACGTTTACCGTTTCTAATTTGGGGATGTTTGGTATCAAGGAATTCACTTCTATCATCAATCAACCCAATTCTGCCATTTTATCGGTTGGAGCGATCATTCAAAAACCGGTGGTCAAGAATGGAGCAATTGCGATAGGAAATACGATGACCGTAACACTGGCTTGTGATCATAGAACGGTCGATGGGGCAACAGGAGCTCAATTTTTGCAGACCTTACGAAATTATATAGAGAATCCGGTGACTATGTTTGTTTAAGGATATAAGCGCCTTTTCATCCGATCCCGTTATCCTCTAGTAGAAGATAACGGGATTTGTTATATTTAAGCTATGAATAAAAATATAGTAATTACAGGAACCAGCAGAGGTATAGGGTACGAATTAGTAGCACTTTTTACTGATGCCGGTCATAATGTCTTGGCCTTGTCGCGGAATGAAGTCCCGGTTTCCGGTCTTGATATCTCTAATTGTCATTGTATGCCCTGTGATATTACGAGCACCAGCGACCTAAAACGAGTTTCCAATTTTCTTGATTCAGAATGGAAACAGGTGGATGTTCTTATCAATAATTCAGGATATTTGGTCAATAAACCCTTTCAGCAATTAACACTGGAAGACTTTCAGGAAGCCTTTGAAGTCAACATTTTTGGAGCAGTCCGCATGATTCAAACAGTATTACCTTTTATGAAAAAGGAAGGGCATGTTGTGAATATTAGCAGTATGGGAGGCG
This sequence comes from Flavobacteriaceae bacterium, assembly GCA_024643385.1. GTDB lineage: Bacteria > Bacteroidota > Bacteroidia > Flavobacteriales > Flavobacteriaceae > JAHEMZ01. The sequence goes on from JAHEMZ010000029.1 coordinate 13,401, forward strand.
TTCAAGGCAGTACAAAATTTCCGGGATTAGCGGCTTATAGCAGTAGTAAGGGGGCATTGATCACCTTGACAGAACTTTTGGCAGAAGAATACAAAGAGTCCGGGCCTTCTTTTAATGTGATGGCACTGGGAGCTGTGCAGACCGAAATGCTTGAGGAGGCATTCCCAGGTTATAAGGCACCCATTACGGCACGTGATATGGGAAAATATATTATGGATTTCGCCCTTAATGGGAACAAATACTATAATGGGAAAATACTACAAGTATCTAGTACAACTCCATAAAGCATGAAGGATCATCTATTAAATTACCTACCTCATGGGGCAGTAGATCCTGTATTTGAACTTATTAAGAGCCAGCATGTGCATCTAAAAATAGTCAATGAACGGGTGACGCGGCACGGCGACTATAGAAATTTACCAAACGGGGAACACCAAATCACCGTGAATGCAAACCTGAATAAATATCGTTTCCTGATTACCTTGATCCATGAAATTGCCCATTTGGCTGCTTTTACCAAATACGGAAGAAGGATCAAGCCGCATGGAAAGGAATGGAAAAGTACTTTTCAATTATTGATGCTCCCATTTCTTAGACCGGAAATATTCCCTAATCAATTATTGCCATTACTCGCCCTGCATTTTAAAAATCCGAAGGCAAGTAGTGATACCGATGCCAGATTGTCACTGGCCTTAAAACAATTCGATCCGGAGAACGATAAAAACTATATCTTTGAAATACCTATAGGGGCAACGTTTCGGTTGTATAATGGAAAGATTTTCCAAAAAGGCAATAGACGAATAAAAAGGTATGAATGTATCGAAATATCAACCGGAAGATTGTATTTGTTCAACCCCAATGCAGAAGTAGAATTTTTAAAATAACACATGAACAATAATTATTATGCTGTTATCATGGCGGGAGGAATCGGATCCAGATTCTGGCCGGTGAGTACATCGGAATTCCCGAAGCAATTTCACGACATGCTGGGAACGGGTCAGACCTTATTGCAAAAGACCTTTCAGCGACTTCGGCATCTTGTTCCTCCGGACCAAATAAAAATACTTACCAACGAGCGCTATTTGTCCCTTTGTTTGGATCAATTACCGGCCATTAAGGAGGAACAAGTGGTATTGGAACCTGCTATGCGAAATACCGCTCCCTGTATTTTACTTTCTGCACTTAAGGTACATAAGGAGAATCCAAAAGCTTTGATGTTGGTGGCTCCAAGTGACCATTGGATCGAAAATGAAATAGCATTCATTCAAAATGTGGAGCAATGTTTTCAAGCATGTGCCAAGGATCCCATCTTAATGACGCTAGGCATAAAACCTACTTTTGCCAATACGGGTTATGGCTATATTGAGAGTGAAGAAGGAGAAGATGCTGCAATTCGGAAGGTTTTGCAGTTTCGGGAAAAACCGGATTATGAAACAGCACGTGAATTTTTAGCGGCAGGTAATTTTTTATGGAATGCCGGTATCTTCATTTGGAGCGTAGAGGCCATTATTCAGGCTTTTCAGGAGTACCTTCCTGAGATGTACAACCTCTTTAATAAGGGGTGGAGTACTTTCAATACTTCCGAAGAAAAGGACTTTGTAGGTCAGAATTATGCTTTGGCAGAGAATATATCCATCGATTATGGAATCATGGAAAAGTCACCTAATGTTTTTATGAAAAGTGCTGATTTTGATTGGAACGATCTGGGGACCTGGGGAGCATTACACGATAAGTTGAATAAGGATCAATATAACAATGCAGTTGTACGCGCTTCGAATTATTTAAAAGATGCTCAAGGCAATATTATATTTACTACGACCAACAAGTTAGTGGTAGTAGACGGTATCTCCGATTATATTATCGTGGATAAAGAGAACGTATTGCTTATTTACCCAAAGGAGAAGGAGCAGCACATTAAAAGTTTGTTGTCTGAAATAGCAACCAATTTTGGCGAAAAATATACGTAAATGGAATCAACAGAGAATAAAGAACAGGAGCTGGCAGATAATAAGCAAGCGATTAGGGCAGAGGCGAGAGGACTATTTTCAAAGATTCGAAAATTCCTCTTGGAGTTGTTGGATTTTCGAGGAGATACTGATCGAGAAAGCACTACGGAAGCTATTGTTAAAGATATTCCCTTTAAAGGAGCGACCGCCTGGATTCTTATTTGCTCCATTTTTGTGGCCTCCATTGGATTAAATGCTAATTCGACTGCGGTAGTCATTGGGGCCATGCTTATTTCCCCCCTTATGGGACCCATTTTAGGGATTGGATTATCAATAGCCATCAATGATATTGATACTTTAAAAAAATCGTTGATCAATTTTGGGGTGATGGTCTTATTGAGTGTTTTGACCGCCTTTCTGTTTTTTTGGTTATTTCCCCTTCGGGAAGAATCCTCAGAATTACTGGCAAGAACCAAACCGGATATCAGGGACGTGCTGATCGCTTTCTTCGGAGGGTTGGCACTTATTATTGCAAGGACTAAAAAAGGAACCATTGCGAGTGTAATTTTTGGTGTGGCCATAGCGACCGCGCTGATGCCACCGCTGTGTACTGTTGGATTTGGTTTGTCTCAAGCTTTTTTAGGCAATCCCAAAGGACTTTCTTTCGCTGGTGGAGCCATGTACTTGTTTATAATCAATACGATATTTATTGCGTTGGCGACTTTCTTGGTGTTGAAATTATTGCGTTTCCCAATGCTGAAGTATGCGAATTCCGGGAAAAGAAGAAAGATCGCCCGATTTGCTTCTTTTGTTGCTATTTTAGTGATGATCCCCGCCAGTTTCACATTTTATAGTGTGTTAAAGGAAAGTACTTTTAAAACAGATGCGCGTAAATTCATTACAAACGAATTGAAAGATCTACCTAATGCTTCTTATATCCAAAAATACGCGACTTACCATTATAACCCCGACGGGCAATCGGTGATTGAAATTACTTCGTTCGGATCACAACAAATAGATGAAACGACCATGAGTGTGCTTAGAGGTCGATTAAAAAATTATAAGGCACTGGGGAAGACCGATTTAGATTTAAATCAAAATAAAAAGGAAGGTGGTTTGGAAGATGAAATGCGATACTTATCAGAGCTCCGTTCCAGAGATTCTTTAGAAATAAATACGAAAGAACAAAAGATCGCCATCTTAGAAAAAGAGGTCTCAAAGCTCATGAAGTATGAAGCCGAACAGATTCCGTTTGAAACCATTTGTGATGAGGCAAAAATAAATTACGAGAATCTTGCCGGTCTGAGTTTTTCAAACACCTTTGTTTCAAATTTTGAAAAGATCGATACATTAAAGATATTCGAAACCGAGTGGAAATCATCCGCTAATAAAGCCACCATCCAAAAAGATAAAAGCAGACTTTACAATTGGCTGAAATACAAATTGAATGTAGATACTTTGGTGGTAAGGTAATTAGACCTTATTAATTTGAATATCTCTTATTTGTTTGAATAAATTCGAAGAATAAACGAAGTCTGTAACCTCTTTGTTATCTGTTTTAAAGATATCGGTAGAATCGCCTTGCCAAGCTAAATTCCCCTTATGAATAAATGCAATGGTTTCCCCAATTTCCATCACGCTGTTCATATCGTGTGTGTTGATCACGGTGGTAATGTTATATTCCTTAGTAATCTCTTGGATTAGATTATCAATCACAATAGCCGTTTTGGGGTCTAACCCTGAATTGGGTTCATCGCAAAACAAATATTTGGGATTATTCACAATTGCCCTAGCAATGGCAACCCTTTTTTGCATACCTCCCGATATTTCTGAGGGGTATTTTTTATTGGCACCTTCTAAGTTAACACGTTTCAGTACTTCATTCACCCGATCCAACATTTCTTCTTTCTTCTTTTTGGTGAACATACGCAACGGAAACATCACATTTTCTTCCACGGTCAATGAATCGAACAAAGCCCCGCCCTGAAATACCATTCCTATATGTTCTCTTAAATCCTTCTTCTCGTCACCTGTCATTTCCTGTATAGACTTTTCCCCGTAATAAATATCGCCCTCCTCAGGATCAAACAAACCCAATAAACATTTCAGTAATACGGTCTTACCGCTTCCGCTGGATCCTATGATCAAATTGGTTTTTCCTGTTTCAAAGGAAGTTGTAATCCCTTTCAGAATTTCTTCTTCTCCAAAACTTTTATGTATGTTTTCAACTCGAATCATTAGCCTAGCAGTAAGGAGGTGACAATATAGTTAGTCAAAATAATCAATACACTGGTCCAAACAAAAGAATTGGTGCTCGCCTTACCTACTTCTAATGCCCCTCCCTTCATATAAAATCCCTGCCAGGAGGGAATGGTTGCCAAAATGATAGCAAACAAAAAGGTTTTAATAAAGGCATATACGATGTGAAATGGCTTGAAATCTTGTTGCAACCCTTGTATAAATGCATCTGAAGAGCTAAATCCGCCGTATACAGCGGCCACCCAACCTCCTAAAATTCCGAGGAACATGGCCATGGCGATGACAAATGGATAGAACATCAAGGCGACGATCTTTGGGTACACCAAATAATTCAAAGGATTGATCCCCATCACTTCCAGGGCATCTATCTGTTCTGTAACTCGCATGGAACCAATGCTAGAGGTTATGAAGGAACCCATTTTTCCAGCCATGATAATGGAAATGAAGGTGGGTGCAAACTCCAAAACAACCGATTGTCTGGTAGCAAAACCTACTAAATACACCGGGATAAGCGGATTGTCAATATTCAGTGCTGTTTGTATTGCCACTACTCCGCCTACGAAGAAAGATATAAATGCAACAATTCCCAGGGAATTGATGATCAACTCATCGATTTCCTTTAGGATCAATTCTCGTAATACAGACGTTTTTGTTGGACGGCTAAACACCTTTCCAAGCATGATAAAATAAGAGCCTATATCAGCGAGATACTTCATGGTGCTAAAGTAACAAAATTAGCCTATTGTTTTGCCCATCTGCAGCTTATTCCCCGATCGTTTTCAGAATTTTATGAAAAATTTCAGTGTTCTCGTAAACCCCACCGAAATATTCAGAACCAGGTCCGTATGCAAAGACAGGCACCATAGTAGCACTGTGATTTTTGGTTGAAAAACTTGGGACAATGGTATTGTAATCTCCATCTTTAGCCGCCAAGGTAAACCCTCCCGTTTCGTGATCAGCAGTGATGATCACCAAAGTTTCACCGTCGGCTATGGCAAAATCTAAAAGAGCACCAATAGTATTGTCTAAGTCAATTAATTCAGCGATTAAATAATCGGCATCATTGTCGTGTCCTCCCCAATCTACCTGTGAACCTTCCACCATGAGTAAAAAGCCCTCATTGTTCGACAACCTTTTCAGTGCCATTTTTGAGGCATCCTGAAGAAAACTTCCTCTTCCCTCCAACATGGAAGGCATACTCTCCGGGGCGAGAAGAAAACCAAGTTTTTGGGCATCAATGTGTTCTTTTAAGGAGGTCGTATCTATCATAAATCCATTTTCCTGAAAAGTAGTAAGGAGGTTGATGCCGTCTTTTCGTTTATTGAAATATTGTAATCCGGCACCGGCAAAGAAATCAACTTCTGAGGTAGGTAAAAAACGAGCGATCTCCTCATGGTGGTTCCTATTCTTTACGTGGGCATAGAAACAAGCGGGGGTGGCATGGGTAATCGTGGAAGTCACAATAATCCCTGTCCTTAAACCCTTTTTAGAAACAATTTCTAAAATATTGGGCATATGAATCGTGTCAGGATTTACACCAATAGCGCCGTTATACGTTTTTATACCCGTCGCAAAAGCGGTCGCAGAGGCAGCTGAATCCGTAATAAGATCACTGGAAGCGGAAGTTTTTATAAGTCCGACAACGGGAAACCGATCGTAATTAGAGGGCCCTTCCTTGAAAAATTGTGCGGCAGAAACCTGACTCAGGCCCGTGCCATCCCCTTCCACTAATATAATATTCTTCGGTTTTTTATGTGCTGAAGAAATTGGGTCTGAAGTCCTTTCTTTTTCAGCACAAGAAATAATGAACATTACGGACAGGAAGAGATAAATGACTTTCATAAATAGAGTTAAACATCAAAAGTAGCAATAAAGCAAGTGAAACGGTAAATAACCTTTTATTATAACTTTTTCTTAATATTTCTCCATCGAAGGGATCTGATAAATTTACCTTCTTCTTTCGTCACAATAAATTCATTTTTAGCCAGTATATACCCTAACATGCCATTAAAAAAGTAGATGAAACTTCGTTTCTTAAATGAAAGTTTAGCAGTGGCGATGAAGGAAAGTAAAAAGCCATACCGCATTTTTTTAAAGGCCTCTCCTTGTTTGTATTTCGCTGCAGAGGTATAGGTGGCCCCGGTAGGCTTTAAATGCTTTACTAGTAGGGTTTTATCAGTGCAAATTTCCCAACCGTGATACTGAGCCAACAACTCATCCACGGTATCCCAGCCCATAGACCTTTTGAGGCCCCCAATTTGTTGAAAGCATTGTTTTCGATACGCCTTGAGTGCTCCACGCACATGATCCGGATTGGTCAAGCGCTCCGGCACCCATTCACCTTGTTCCTCGATAGTGCAAAATCCACCTGCAATTCCACAAGTTGGATTTTCATTAAAAATTGAAGCAATTTTCTCTAAATAGTCAAAGGGAAAGATCAAGTCGGCATCAAACTTACATAGAACATCGTACTGAGAGTCCAACTGCTCTAATCCTTGGTAGAAGGCATTGATCACTTTGCTTCCGGGTTGATGAGTTGCCTCAGAAACGATGGCTAGGGATGAGATGAACGGATGGATTTCAGCAAATTCATCAATGATATCTTTCGTGTTGTCGGTAGAGTGATCGTTAACGACCAGGATCTTCTTGGGCAAAAGACTCTGTGATACCAGCGATTGTAATGTTCTTGTGAGGTATTTCCCTTCGTTATGGGCCGGTATGACAATATAGAAGTTCATTATATTCTTTCCGCATACACGAGGTAATAGCGAGGAGTTAATCTTCGCAGGATAGGACGAATTCCCACTTTTTTCACAGGATTAGTGAATTTCTCACGCTTTTTGATTTTCCAACCCGCTTTTTCCAGCAGCCAATCAAATTGCCAGTCTTCAAATTCGTGGTAATGTCGATCCCGTTCATCTTCTTTACTGCGGTAGGCCGATGCAAACCAAAGTTTTAAAGGTACGGAGGCAATTAATTTGGTAGCTTTAATATCCTTCAACACGTTGAATGGAGATACAAGGTGCTCAAATATTTCGAATGCTGTCACCACATCATAAGTGTCCGATAACACGGCAGAGGTATCTAAGTCCAGATCCTCCCCCTGTGTATTGGTGACCTTAAAACCGTTTTCCTCTAGGATCTCTGAAAAGGGATTCTTTACGCCTAAATCCAAAATATGACTTTCAGCAGAAATATTATTTTGGAGGAAACGAAGGGTGTGTTTATAACGCTTTTTGGGGTATTTACCTTCGTACATGATTAGATTCTATAGACAATTGCGTTGATATTCATTCCTGCACCGACACTTGCAAAGATCACAATATCACCCTTAGATACATCATGTCCTTCCAGCTGGCCGTTCAGCACCAGATCGAAAAGGGTAGGTACCGTCGCAACGCTCGAATTCCCCAATTTATTAATGGTCATAGGCATCACATTAGCAGGTGCTACTTTTCCGTAAAGTTTGTAGAATCGTTGAATAATGGCTTCATCCATTTTCTCGTTCGCCTGATGAATAAAGATCTTTTTCACCTCATCGACAGAGATTTCAGCTTTTTCCAAACACTCTTTCATTGCCTTAGGGACGTGGGTTATGGCGAATTCATAAATTTTCCGTCCATACATTTTTATATACCTTCGTGCATCGCTCATCTCTTGGTTGTACGATTCACCAAAATAAATAAAATGGGCTTCGTCGTAGGCATAAGTAGCTGTCAAGTGAGACAGTATTCCGGAATCATTTTGGGAGTTAGCTTCCAAGATCACCGCGCCGGCTCCATCGCTGTATATCATGGAATCTCTGTCGTGCTGATCTATTACTCTTGAGAGCGCCTCCGCGCCTATCACTAAACATTTTTTCGCCATACCGGCTTGCATATAGGCATAACACTGAATGACACCTTCCACCCATCCCGGGCATCCAAAAAGGATGTCGTAGGCTACACATCGGGGGTTTTTAATCTTCAACAGATGTTTTACTCTGGAACCTAAACTAGGTACTGTATCGCTCTGTACCGTTCCGTGTTTTACATCGCCATAATTATGGGCAACTACAATATAATCTAGGGTTTCACGGTCGATTCCTGCATTTAGAATGGCTTTTTCGGCAGCGACAGCGGCAATTTCTGAAGTAACTTTATTGTCGTTGATATATCGTCTTTCCGAGATCCCTGTGATGGCTTTAAATTTCTCTATGATAAGTGCGTTATCATTGGTCAACGGCGAGCCGTCTTCATTAAAGAAACTGTGTTTTTCAAAGCCTTCGTTCGTGGCAACAGTGCTGGGAATATAGCTTCCGGTTCCAGTAATGATTACATTCATAGTGCGAAATTTTAATAAAGGTACAAAAAGTATCGTCTATTAGAAATAAAAACCCCTCACAAAGGAGGGGTTGTGTCGTATGTCAGATTAAGCTTCCATGAAAGCTTCAATGGGGGCGCAAGAACATATTAAGTTTCTATCGCCATAGGCATCATCCACCCTTCGCACCGAAGGCCAAAATTTATTTTCGGATACATAGGTTAACGGAAACGCTGCCTGTTCTCGAGAATATGGAAAATCCCAGTGATCGCTCGTTATCATGGTTAAAGTGTGCGGGGCATTCTTTAGGGGATTATTCGGTTGTTCAATAGTGGATGCATCGATCTCTTTTCGGATCGCGATCATGGCATCACAAAAACGATCCAATTCTACTTTACTCTCACTTTCGGTGGGTTCCACCATTAGGGTCCCTGCCACCGGGAAGGAAACGGTAGGGGCATGAAAGCCATAATCCATCAAGCGTTTGGCGATATCGGTAACTTCAATACCATTTTCTTTAAATGGGCGACAATCTAAGATCATTTCGTGCGCAGCACGTCCTTTCTCTCCTGTATACAAGGTTTCAAAATAACCATGTAACCTTTCTTTGATGTAGTTGGCATTAAGAATCGCATATTCCGTGGATCGTTTAAGACCTTTTTCGCCTAACATACAGATATATCCATAAGAAATGAGACAAGCCAAGGCACTTCCCCATGGAGCGGCAGAAATAGCGGTAATAGCTTCTGAACCACCTGTTTTTATAACCGGGTTGGAAGGTAAGAAAGGAACTAATTGCTTAGCCACACAAATGGGTCCAACTCCTGGACCTCCTCCACCATGAGGTATGGCAAAGGTTTTGTGTAAGTTCAAGTGACAAACATCCGCGCCAATGGCTCCGGGATTTGTTAAGGCTACTTGCGCATTCATATTGGCACCATCCATATATACCTGGCCACCATTGTCATGAATGATACTTGTGATTTCTCGAATAGCACTCTCATAAACCCCGTGAGTGGAAGGATAGGTAACCATTAAACACGATAAATTGTCTTTATAAGTTTCTGCCTTTTCACGAAGGTCATTTACATCAATATTGCCATCTTCGGTAGCTTTTGTAACCACCACTTGCATTCCGGCCATTACCGCACTTGCAGGATTGGTTCCGTGGGCAGAAGAAGGAATTAAACAAATGTTTCGATGATGATCCCCTCGAGATTCATGATATGCGCGAATTACCATCAGTCCGGCGTATTCGCCCTGAGCACCGGAATTAGGTTGTAAAGAAGTACCTGCAAAACCAGTGATCTCGGTAAGTTGTGATTCCAGTTTTGAAAGCATCAATTGGTATCCTTCCGCCTGTTCTATGGGAACAAAGGGATGTATATTTCCCCAATTGGGATCACTTAAAGGAAGCATTTCAGCAGCGGCATTTAATTTCATGGTACAAGAACCCAAAGAGATCATAGAGTGATTCAATGCCAGGTCTTTTCGTTCTAATTTTTTGATATAACGCATTAATTCAGTTTCGCTGTGGTAACGATTGAATACTTCATGCGTTAAGAATTCGGTTTTTCGTTCTACATCCTTCGGAATGGCATTCCCTTCTTTTATTTCAGACAGGATCAAAGGAGCGGCTCCTTTGGCTTCGCTGAATACGGACAGGATGTTATTTAGATCCTTCAGATTAATGGTCTCATTTATTGAAATGGATACGGTATTGGCGTCCGGATAGTAAAAGTTAATCCTTTTCTTTTCTGAAATCGCCTTAATGGCTGACTGGTTTGCTTTTACGGCCACTGTATCAAAATACATTTCATTGACCAGTTCATAGCCTAAGTTTTTCAATGCGCCGGACAGGGATACTGCGGCGTTGTGCACTTTTTTGGCAATATACTTTAATCCTTCCGGACCGTGGTAAACGCTATACATCCCTGCCATGACGGCCAGTAGAACTTGAGCCGTACATATATTGGAGGTGGCTTTATCTCTCTTAATATGCTGCTCTCTGGTTTGTAAAGCCATCCGTAGCGCCCGATTCCCATCTGTATCTTTGGTCACACCGATAATTCTACCCGGAATATGTCTTTTGTATTCTTCTTTGGTAGCAAAAAAGGCCGCGTGCGGACCTCCATAACCCAATGGTATTCCGAAGCGCTGGCTGGTTCCGACCACTACATCGGCGCCAAAATTCCCCGGGGATTCTAATAAGACCAAACTAAGGATATCAGCGGCGAAAGCCACTTTAATCTCAGCGTTCCGTGCTTTTGAAACAAACTCTTTGAAATTGTGAACTTTTCCGCTTTTTCCGGGATATTGTAAAAATGCTCCAAAGTATTGTGATGAAAAATCAAATGTTTCGTGATTACCTACTACGATCTCTATTCCCAGCGGATTGGAACGTGTATAAAGAAGAGAAAGGGTCTGAGGAAGTACCTCTTCCGATACAAAAAACTTATTGACCTCATTTTTCTTCTGATCGCGCTCCCGAACCGCGAACAATAATGCCATAGCTTCTGCCGCAGCGGTAGATTCGTCTAATAAGGAAGCATTGGCCAATTCCATACCCGTTAGATCGATCACCATGGTTTGGTAATTTAATAAAGCTTCCAATCTTCCTTGCGCAATTTCTGCTTGATAGGGAGTATAGGCGGTATACCATCCCGGGTTTTCAAGGATATTTCGCTGAATGACCGCCGGAATATTCGCTGCGTGGTATCCCAACCCTATATAACTTTTGAAGACTTGATTTTTTTCCGCCAATTCATTGATGTGTTCCAAGAATTCTTGCTCGCTCATGGCTGCATCCAGCACCAAGTCGTTTTTTAATCGAATGTCATTCGGAATAGTTTCATTTATTAACTGTTCCATGCTCTCAGCACCAATGGTTTTGAGCATTTCGGAAAGGTCATTTTTTCTGGGACCAATATGTCTAAGCGCGAAAGAATCGGTATTCATCTAAGTGGAATTAAAATTTGGACAAAATTACGATTTTAAACGTTTTGATTGAATATTTTGTCAATTTGAAAGCATAATATTTTTTAACGAAATCAAACACTTACTAACACTTTGGCTATTTTTGTTTTATGAGGTTTTTGAAAAGTGTTTTTAATTTCTATTTGGAAAGTAGTATACATGTTTCATTGGCAGTTTGTGCCTTTTCCTGGATGAGCTTTTTAACCTTGCATATTCCGGTAGACATTTCATATTTAATTTTCTTGTTTTTAGGGGCGATTACCGGTTATAATTTTGTCAAATATGCCCAACTGGTGGGGTTTCATCATAGAAGCCTTACGCGCAATTTAAAGGGAATACAAGTCTTCTCTTTTCTTATTTTTCTTGGGTTTCTCTATGCCGCTACTTTTATGTCCAGGGAAATTCTTTTTGGAAGTTTTATTCTTGGCTTAATTACCCTTTTTTATATCGTTCCATTTTTGAAATCCCGCAATCTTCGGAGCCTTTCAGGAATTAAGATCATGGTGGTAGCCTTCGTTTGGGCAGGAGTTACTGTAATATTGCCCTGGTTATTGTATTCGAATTTATTTCCCGGGGTACTATGGATGGTATTTATACAAAGGTTTTTGTGGGTATTGGTATTGACGCTTCCCTTTGAAATTAGGGATCTGGTCTATGATGAACCCAATTTGGGCACCCTTCCGCAGCGATGGGGGATAAGAAAAACACGAAGATTGGGCGTTATTCTACTGCTACCGATTTTAGTGATTGAATTTTTTAGGACAGGCACTGATGCCCCGGAGGTGTTTCTTTTGGCAGTGATGTTATTGATCACGGCGGCGTTTCTACTTATTTCTGAAAAAAATCAATCCTTGTATTTTTCGGCTTTTTGGGTGGAATCCATTCCAATTCTTTGGTGGGTACTCTATTGGCTGTTTTAGCCTATTTATCCAATTCTTTTCGCAATTGTTCTCTCAACTGCTCTTTATTGGCTCGAGGCACGGTCCTAATGTTGGAGCGTTCCACCAACTTGCTAAGTTTTTGATTGCGAACCGAATACTTTCTGCAAGCTCTACAATAGAGTAAATGCAGTTTCAGTTTCAGTTTTTCCCATAAACAAGCCTCTTTATATTGTGATTTATCACAAATATGGTAGGCGTCTTCGCAAGGTATTTTTAATTTCATTTCTTAAACCAATTATGCTCTAAACACTCGGCCAAAGCGGTGCGGGCCCTGTGGATAATTACCCAGAGGTTAGACGCAGTGATATTAAATTCATTACAAATAGACTCTGTATCAATGCCATCTATGGTTTTCATTTTAAAAATCGTGGCATGTTTTTCATTAATGGAATCCAGGCAATTCAAGATAGCAAGTCCCAACTCTTCATTCTCCATTACCTCATGAGCTGTTTTTTCTGAAGGATCGCTAATGTGTTCTTCCAACCAGTCTCCTTCATTTTCACTTTCGGAATAATTGATTCGAACTTCCGCTTTTCCTTTCGCACTGTTGGCCTTTCGATATTGGTCGATGATCTTTCTTTTCAAAATAGAGATCAGCCAGGTACGTTCGGTAGCTTCACCTTTAAAATTATCTTTTGATTTCAACCCTGCCAGAAAGGTTTCTGAGATAATATCCTGTGCTACATCATGATCGTTCACCCTTACAATCGTGTAATTGTAAAGGTAATCGGAATACCGATCTACCCAATTTTCGGGATGTAACTCGTATTCAGACATGGTATTCCTTAAAAGTTAAGTAAAAATAGCAAAGATTTTCTGATAAACATCTACTACTTTGAAATGAGTCCTGACCGACGTAAAAGTGCTTCCGGGTTTGGTTTTTGCCCTCTAAATTTGACGTACAGTTCCATCGGGTCCTGTGTTCCACCTTGAGATAATATGAATTCTTTGAACTTAGTAGCGACCTTTCCATTAAAAATTCCTTCTTGCTTGAAATATTCAAATGCATCCGCATCCAATACTTCGGCCCATTTATAGCTGTAGTAACCCGCAGAATAGCCTCCCTGAAAAATGTGGGAGAAAGAAGTGCTCATGCATGTCTCCTGTGTCTCCGGATATAAAGTAGTACCTGCAAATGCCTTTTCTTCAAATTCTTTTACTTTTAAAATTTCTGAAGGATCTCCGCCATGCCACGCCATATCCAATAATCCGAAACTTATTTGCCGTAATGTTTGCATTCCTTCGTGAAAAGTAGCGGAATCCTTGATTTTTTGAATGAACTCCATTGGAATCATCGCTCCCGTTTCATAATGACGAGCGAATAGTTCCAAGGATTCCTTTTCATAACACCAATTCTCCAAGATCTGACTGGGTAATTCCACAAAATCCCAATACACACTTGTGCCTGAAAGTCCGGGATAAGTTGTGTTGGCCAACATCCCATGCAAGGCATGTCCGAACTCATGAAAGAGCGTGGTCACTTCGTTAAAGGTTAGCAGAGAGGGTTTACTGGCGGTGGGTTTTGTAAAATTGCAAACGATGGAAACATGGGGTCGGTCGTTGACACCATTCTTGATCTGTTGAGGTTTAAAGCTCGTCATCCAAGCACCATCGCGCTTTCCCGGACGCGGATGAAAATCGGCATAAAAGATAGCGACCAATATTCCCTCGTTATCCACAACCCTGTATGTTTTTACATCCTTATGGTATACATCGATATCGGTTACTTCTCTAAAGTTAAGTCCGAACAATTTTTTTGCCACCTGAAAAACACCATCAATTACTTTTTCCAATTGAAAAAAGGGTTTTAACTTTTCGTCGTCCAGTTGAAAACGTTCCTGGCGCAATTTTTCGGCATAATAGGCGCCATCCCATTTTTGAAGTTGTTCGATGCCGTCCAATCGCTGAGCATAAGCTTGCAGTTCTTCGAATTCCTTTACGGCGGCAGGCTTTGCTTTTGAAAGTAGGTTGTTCAAAAATTCGTTCACTTTATACGGCGATTTGGCCATCCGTTCTTCCAATACAAAATGCGCATGGGATGGAAACCCTAATAGAGCGGCTCTTTCCGCTCGTAAATTCACAATTTGTAGTACAATGTTTTCGTTGTTGTTCTCATTCTTTTGAAAACCTCTTGCTCCGAATGCCAATGCCAATCTTTTTCTCAGTTCCCTGTTATCCGCATATTTCATAAAGGGAATGTAACTGGGATAATCTAAGGTGATGATCCATCCTGACTTTCCTTTTTCTTCCGCGGTTTGTGCCGCTGCTTCGATGAGGCCTTCCGGAAGCCCTTTTAAGTCATCCTTATGGGTGATTTCCATTTCAAAGGCATTGGTTTCCGCCAGGACGTTTTCGCCGAACTTCAAAGTGAGTTTGGATAATTCCGTGTCTATGTTGCGCAACTTTTCTTTTTGTTCCGCATTTAGATTTGCACCGTTACGGGCAAAACTTTTGTATTGCTTATCCAAGAGCATTTGTTGCTCGGGTGTTAACGATAGCAAATCTTTACGGTCAAAAACAGTTTTCACCCGATGAAAAAGTTTTTCATTCAGCAACAGATCGTTTTTAAACTCAGACAGCAACGGAGAGATTTCTTGTGCAATCTGTTGAATCTCCGAATTGGTTTCGGCACTGTTCAAGTTATAAAAGATACTCGTTGCGCGGTCCAATTGGGTTCCTGTTCGCTCCAACGACTCCACGGTATTTTGGAAAGTAGGGTCGGCCTCATTTTCAGCGATGGCATCAACCTCCTCTTTTGTGATTTCAATTAAACGCTTGATCGCGGGAAGAAAGTGTTCATTTTTGATCGCACTGAAAGGAGCAGCATCGAAACCGTGTAATAATGGATTATCCATGCGGAAATTATTTTTTAAAGATGAAATATACAGCCAAAATTAGAAAAACAAAACCAATGAAGTGGTTCCATTTAAATGACTCGTTTTTAAAAACTATTAATGTGAAAATGGTAAAAACAATCAAGGTTATCACTTCCTGCAACACCTTAAGTTCCACAAGCGTGAAGGGTCCACCATTTCCCTTGAACCCAATCCGGTTGGCAGGAACTTGAAAAAAGTACTCAAACAGAGCGATCCCCCAACTGATTAATACGATGGCAACGAATCCTAGTTTTTGAAACCATTTCCATTCAGCAAATTTTAAATGACCATACCAGGCAAGGGTCATGAAAATATTGGAAAGAATCAATAGTCCGACGGTGTAAAAAGCTTTCACCTTGGAATGACGATTATTGGATATTCAGGTTTTTTGCTCCTTCTTCTACCTTCATTTTCAGACCTTCCTTATAGGCAAGGATCTTATCCAAAACACAGGAATCGCTCGAGCCAATAATTTGAGCGGCAAGAATACCTGCATTTTTTGCTCCGTTAAGCGCAACGGTTGCTACAGGTACACCGCCGGGCATTTGAAGAATAGAAAGGATGGAATCCCATCCATCTATAGAGTTGCTCGATTTTACGGGAACGCCAATTACGGGTAATGGAGAGAGTGAAGCGATCATACCGGGTAAATGAGCTGCGCCGCCTGCACCGGCAATGATCACCGAAATGCCGCGGGTATGCGCATTTTTACCATAATCAAACAGTTTGTCTGGGGTGCGATGGGCAGAAACAATATCTACATTTACCTCAATATCGAATCCTTTTAAGATATCAATGGCTTCCTGCATAACCGGCAGGTCGCTGGTGCTTCCCATAATGATGCCTACTTTGCTCATGCTCTTCTATTTACTTATTACCTTAATGGTATGTTTTACTTTTTCTGCAATGTCTCTCGCTACAGAAAGATCTTTATTCACAATGGTTACATGACCCATTTTCCGAAAGGGTCGAGTTTCTTTTTTTCCGTAGATATGAGGAGTAACGCCCTCCATAGCCATGATTTTCTCAATGTTCTCGTACACCACTTCTCCCGTATATCCCTCAGCTCCCACCAAATTTACCATAATTCCTCCAACTTTGCTATCGGTATTCCCTAAAGGTAGATTCAAAATGGCTCGTATGTGTTGTTCAAATTGATTGGTGTAACTGGCTTCGATACTATAATGTCCACTATTATGGGGTCTCGGGGCCACTTCGTTCACCAAAATATCATCCTCTTCTGTTTGGAACATCTCTACGGCCAAAAGACCGACATGTTCGAATGCCTTTGACACTTTTTCCGCAACATTGCGGGCTTTAAGCGCAATCGATTCCGGTATGCGTGCAGGGCATATCACATACTCTACCTGATTGGCTTCCGGGTGAAATTCCATCTCCACTACCGGATACGTTCTCACTTCACCACGAGGGCTGCGAGCGACAATTACCGCAAGTTCATTTTTAAAGGGGACGAGTGCTTCTGCAATACAATTACCCTCCGACAAAGGAAGGAGGTCCTCTATGCTTCGGATGATACTGACACCTTTTCCATCATAGCCTCCTGTACAGCTTTTCCAAACAAAAGGTAGCATCGTTTTTCCGTCAATTATGGATGCCACGAGTTGCTTCTTACTCGTGTACACCTTAAAAGGGGAGGTAGGAATGCCATGCGTTTGATAGAATTGTTTCTGAATCCCTTTATCTTGTATATTCTTTAAGGTCTTAGGAGAAGGAAATACCTTTTTACCTTCTCTCTCCAACTGAGTTAAGGCTTCCACGTTGACACCTTCGATTTCAAAAGTAAGTAGGTCGGTATTTTTCCCAAATTGGTAAACCGTATCGTAATCCATCAAATCGCCCTGTTGAAAATAATCACATGCGATTCGGCAGGGCGCCTCTGCGCTAGGATCGAGTACATGCGTTTGGATGTCGAACTTACGCGTTTCATACAGCAGCATTTTTCCTAATTGGCCTCCGCCGAGAATTCCTAAAGTGAAGTTGGAAGAAAAATAATTTGCCATGGGGCAAAGGTACAATCTTCTTTGAAATGCTATTCAGAAAAAATAAGAATCGAATCAAATCCATGCACTCAATTTATATCTCTCTGGAAAACAAATTTTAAATACCAATGAAATGGGTATCTTTGCAACCGCATTAAGTGGAAATTTTTAAGAATTCTATTTAGAAAGAAAAAAAACGAATGAAAAACATTGTCTTATTTGGTCCTCCAGGGGCAGGTAAAGGAACTCAAGCAGAAATTTTAAAGGAAAAATATCAACTGGTACATATTTCTACCGGTGACGTATTCAGGTACAATATTAAAAATGCGACTGACTTAGGAACGCTCGCCAAATCGTATATGGATAAAGGTCATTTGGTGCCTGATGAGGTCACCATCAATATGTTGAAAGCAGAAGTAGAGCAACGGCCGGAGGCCAATGGTTTTATTTTCGATGGCTTCCCCAGAACAGAAGCTCAGGCGGAAGCATTGTCGCAATTAATGCAGGAAATGAAGAGTCAGATCAATGCGATGGTAGCCTTAGAAGTAGCGGATGAAACATTGGTGGGTCGTTTGTTGGAACGAGGAAAAGAAAGTGGCCGTGCGGATGATGCGAATGAAGAGGTCATTCGTGAGCGAATTGCTGAATACTATAGAAAAACAGACGTTTTGAAGGGATATTATCAAAAACAAGATAAGTACTTTGGAGTGGATGGAGTAGGAAGCATTGAAAAGATTACCGACAGACTTAGCGCTGTTATTGACAATTTATAAATAGTATGACGGAAGGAAATTTTGTTGATTATGTAAAGATCCATGTTGCCTCCGGAAAGGGCGGCCAGGGGAGCAGACACCTTCGTCGTGAAAAGTATATTCCGAAGGGAGGTCCTGATGGTGGCGATGGTGGTAGAGGGGGTCACGTAATATTGAAGGCGAATAAAAACATGTGGACATTATATCACTTGAAGTTCAAGAGACATTTTGCTGCGGGTCATGGTGGTTCCGGAGGAAAACAAACGAGTACGGGCGCCGATGGGGAGGATATCTATGTGGATGTGCCGTTAGGAACTGTGATAAAGAATACCGATACAGGAGAAACATTACAAGAATTGACAGAAGATGGGCAAGAATTAATAATTGCACAAGGTGGAAAGGGAGGCATGGGGAATGCACATTTTAAGACTTCTACAAATCAAACCCCTCGCTATGCCCAGCCCGGTACGGAAGGTGAAGAGTGGAACATTACTTTAGAAATGAAAGTGTTGGCCGATGTTGGCCTGGTAGGCTTTCCTAATGCGGGGAAATCTACCCTTCTTTCCGTATTATCTGCTGCCAAACCCAAAATAGCCGATTACGAATTTACCACCCTAAAACCCAATTTAGGGATCGTCACTTATCGAGATTACAAGACGTTTGTGATGGCCGATATTCCCGGAATTATTGAGGGTGCTGCAGAGGGAAAAGGCTTGGGACATTATTTTCTTCGTCATATCGAACGAAATTCAACCCTTTTATTCCTTATCCCTGCCGACGCGCCTGATATTCGCAAGCAATATGATATTCTGCTGGATGAATTGAAGCGTTATAACCCGGAGCTATTGGACAAGCAACGTTTAATTGCTATTTCGAAGAGCGATATGCTGGACGAGGAATTAAAGGCGGAAATGAAAACATTATTGGATAAAGAGCTGAAAGGACTTCCTTATTTGTTCATTTCTTCAGTGGCTCAGCAAGGACTCGTTGAGTTGAAAGATGCTTTATGGGAAATGTTAAATACGGAGGAAAGTGATTCACATCAAAAAATAAGCGATTGACATCAATTTATGGGTTCTACGACTTAAAGTCCACTTTTTGAGGTGGATTTTTTTTTATCTTGTGTGGAAATCTATCAATCATGAAGAAATTATTATCATTCCTTATCATTGTACTCGCATTCGTAAAAGGAAACGCGCAATGCCCGACTGAACCTATTATTCTGAATACGCAAGAAGCGGTAGATAACTTTTCAACAAACTATCCGAATTGTACGATGCTCACAAACGATTTTAAAGTGGATGGTGAGACTAATGTAATTACCAATCTCAATGGATTGTCAGGGATCACTCACGCCGCTGATTTCTATATTTTGAAAACTGAGATCAATGATTTTTCAGGTTTGGAAAACTTAATATCCACTGAACATATGTCGTTGGGTTTTAATCATAATATTCAAGATTTAACAGGTCTTACATCGTTAGAGTCGGTGGAGGAAATTAATATTTGGTATAATTCCAATATGACCTCATTGAATGGAGCCGGAAACTTGAATGCTGTAATTCGATTGAACCTTTTTCAAAACATTAGTTTAAACGACATCACCGAATTAAGTGATCTGCAAACACTGTCTTCATTGAGTATTGCAGGCAATGGACTCACTTCTTTGGCAGGATTGGAAAATATAGAAACCGTTGGGGAAGATATATTTATTTCGGATGAGGCGATAGCTAATTTTAATGACCTCGCTAATTTGACCTCCTTCTCGGGATCACTCTATCTGTGGAATAATTATCAGCTAGTCGACTTATCTGTATTTAGCGCTATTGAATCCATAAATGATCTGATTATTGTGGAATCACCTTTATTAACGAATTTGTCAGGTCTACAAAACATTCATACAGTGAATGGCATTTTTCGTTTAGGTTTTAATCCTTCTTTAACAGATTTGAGTGTATTCAGCAATATTACTTCGGTGGGAGCACTGGATATTTATGAGAATCAGAGTTTGACTTCCTTAGCAGGACTCGAGAATCTTACCTCGGTAGCAGAGACGGTCTATCTATTGGATAATCCATCCTTAAGCAATATCAGTGCCCTTAATAATATAGACCCTTCCGGTTTATCTCA
>JAHEMZ010000071.1 GCA_024643385.1 Flavobacteriaceae bacterium
GTAATGTTTCGTCGGCATCACCAAGATGGTTCTTACCAAACTGTGCGGTCATATAACCTTGTGCCTTTAGCAATTCAGCGAGCGTCACATCACGTGCCTGCAAGCCTTCCTTGGCACCGGGCAAACCAACTTTTAGGTTACCAGTTCTTAACCCACTTTGTCCGGTAATAAAGGCGGAGCGTCCTGCGGTACAGCTTTGCTCACCATACCAGTCAGTAAATAAAGCACCTTCTTTAGCGATACGGTCAATATTAGGAGTCTTATAACCCATCATACCTTGGTTATAGGCACTGATATTCCAATACCCAATATCATCACCCCAAAGAATAAGGACATTTGGTTTTTTATTTTGAGCCTGTGAAATTACCCCAAAAAGTAAGGCACAAAAGAATAGATAAATTGATTTTTTCATACAATTAGTTTTTTTTAAATTAATGATGATTCGACATACAAAATTCGCTTTATAAAAAACCAAAAAGCATGTATTTCGAAATCATTTAAAATGTTAGAATCCCAAATATATGCAAAAATTTGACATTCCATAAAAAAGCAATTATAACTAAAGGCTGTTATATCGTTGAAAAACAATCACTTGCAATTATTTGTAGTAATTTTGTAGGGAAAAAATAAAATATTTAAGGCGTTTTCTGATCACAGGGTTACGAAATAGAAGACTATAAATGAATAATTTATGCTATTACTCCTATTTTTTTTTACCAGTGATTTTCCTTCAATATAATACTGTGATTTAGGTTTCAACACCCTACTCATCCCCCTTAAATACCCAACTTCTCAGCGTATTTTTTATAGGTCCTGTCAATAAAGCCGGGGGTGTTAAATCGATATCCGAAAAAGATCACGCCATAGATCTTGTCGTTCACAATTGCACTAGTCTTGTCTTCATTGTAGCCATTGATATCAAAATTTAACCCGGCTCCAAATAGTATCTTTCTGGAAGCATAGCCTAATTGCAAACCGCCTTCCAGTGCGTAGATAAAAGAGCTGTTCTTTTCGACGCTGCGGACATTTTCTGTAGTGAGTGAGCTTTTCGAAAATCGTATTCCAAACGAAGGGGACAGGTTTCCTCCGATATACCAATTCTTTTGTATGACCAGTGTATAATAATAAGCAGGAGAAAGTCGGATAGGGTAGCTATATTCTTTAGCGTCCTGGCCTCCTAAACTATAGGAAAGTTGATTGAAATTATAATAGAGGGAAGGGATAAAACTGCCGGCACTTTTCGTTTGCCATTCCGTTTGATAAAATATGTTTCTGAAGGAAAATTTTGGATTAAAATTATACGAAGTCGACATGCCGAAAATCTTGCTGGTCATCGAGGGGATTTGAATGTATGGGTCGACTCCCTCTATCCATTCCGGCAAAAAATCCTGCGTATTTTCCACATAATATCCTTTGATATTCCCTATCTGAATACCCTGGATCCAATTCCCTATGACCGCGCGAAATCTGACATCACTGAATGATGATTCTCCTTTTAGATCATCATCATTATTCCCGGAAAAAAAGGTAGGGGAAAATCCGATACTCAATCCTATAAATTCATAATCGAGGGAGAAGAATAATCGATAATTATTGTTGGGAGCGATCGTAAGCTTGTCTCCATTCGCTTCATTATTCAATGCATATACATCTGTTTGGGTATTGACATTTACTTTAACTACAAACTTATCTGCGTAGGAAATGATCCCTGTTGAATCTGCCTGTTCAGAACTTTGAGCAGCACAAAAATAGATCGGCGTGAATAGCATCCATAAAAAATAAAATGTCTTCAAAATGGTTTGCAAAAGTTTGGTTAGGTATTTAAGATGGCAAGATAACTATTATCTTAAATTTGAGATCAATAGTACCCATTAGAAGGTCAAAATTAATTTCTTTGAAATTCATTTTACTTTTTGGGTGAAAAAACTTCAGGATGTGATTGTTTCAATTTCGACCCCAATCTTTTAGCCCCAACTTCTGTAAAATGATTGGTGTCGAAATAAAGGAACTCAAATTTATCGGATGAAACGATTTCAAACGCATCGAGGTTTTCACCCCCTTGCATCACCAGCATATCAATATAATGAATATCATTTTCCTTGTAATACAGATCTTCAAATTCCTCATGGAGTGCTTCATTTATTTCTTCCTTTAGATCCAATTTTTCAAACTTTTCGGCAAATTCATTCACATTTTTTGGATTTGTCGATTCACTTGCAAAAACAATATCAGGAATATCTTTCTTATAGGTCATTTTGGGTCCGAAGACATAGATAGGAGCTGTTGTATGGGAGCGAACAATTCTTATCATTTCACGGAATCCAACCGGATCCCATTGTGGCCAATTATCATGTAAGTATAATGCATCGACCAACTTCCAATTTTTATTTTTTAAGTTTTCCAGCTTTTTCTGTGTGCACCAGTCTGTATCTTCAGCAGCGAACGATTGCCCGAAATTATAACACTTCCCTAAAGTATTCAACGCTGTTATTTGAGCGGAAAAACCATTGAGTCGTAACATATAGATCAAATCAATGGAATGTGAATTTCCCATAATCATCACATGGCCTTCATTCGGAATACCCGCAAAAAGGGAATCCCCTTTTCGATATTTATCAAAATACCGTTCTCTATTGGCTAAGATTTCCTCCTTATTTAAATATTGATCTTCAGCATAACGATCGGAGAAACCGTTCGTTTTCCAAACCATGATCGAGACCAATACTACCAAAGCAATGGTAATGGGAACTCCGATCCAGATGCGATCCAGTTTTGCATTCTTGTCCTTAATATAGCGAAAGGTATTCTCGATAAAATACCACATCATAAAACCAAGGATCATCGAAATAACAGCCAAAAGAATTTGTGTATTCAAGGAGAGCTCAGACAAGTTCTGGTATTTCCAATAAACCACCAAAGGCCAATGTACCAGATAGATAGAATACGATGCCTTACCTATCAATTCCATAGGTACATTTTTCAGTGACCAACTGGAAAAATTCACTTTCCCGTTTAGGATTATAAGAGCGGCACCACCGCAAGGGATCAATGAGATCAGTCCGGGCATTGGAGTTGCATGATCAAATACGACCGCGGAACCAATGACGACCAGAAAACCAATAGTAAAAAGTAATTCAGCTAAAATTTTGGGGATTTTAGGCCAAAAGCGTTCCAACCATATACAGGCCGCTCCCAACATAAATTCAAACATCCGAAAAGGAATCAGAAAAAAAACGGCATCCGGACTCTTTGCAAAATATAATTCCCCCAGGAATATCGAAATTATAATGAGCAATCCAACAATAACGATGGTGTATTTCCGAAGGAATTTGTAAATCAAAAACAAAAGTAAGGGCCAAAAGAGATAAAACTGTTCTTCCAATGAAAGAGACCACATATGCAGTAGTGGCTTAGTTGCAGCATCCAAATTAAAATAACCTGCTTCACCCCAAAAGAAAAAGTTGGACAAAGAAACCGCAGAGAAAAAGGTCGACTCGCCCAAACGTTCATAATTGACGGGTGTCAATATAAAATAACCCGCAATCAATACTAAACTGAGCGTAACAATAAGGGCTGGGAATAAACGTCTGAGTCGTTTGGTATAGAAACCGTAAAAAGTGAATTTATCATGCTGAAGTTCATAGACCACATTCCTGCTAATAAAATAACCGGAGATCACTAAAAATACATCTACCCCCAAGAACCCGCCTTTCATCCATTCAAAATCAAGATGAAAGAAAAGTACCAGTAAAACTGCTACTGCCCGGAGCCCATTCAATTCGGGACGGTATTCTCTAAAAACTTCCGGGAAGGATAATTTGGTCATCGTTAAAATTTCATGACAAATTAAAGGAAATTATTGCAAGAATTTAAATAGAATGGAAACCCATTTAAATTTGTAAACAGAAATCAAAATTAGTCGTTATATTTACTAACATATAACGAATTGTATGATTTCGATCGAACAAGCACTTTCTTTGGTTAAAAAACACAGTCTTCCAACCGACCGGGTAACCACCCTGCGTTTATCGGAAGCCCTAGGGTATGTGCTTGCAGAAAACATGATCTCCCCCCTATCCATGCCGCCCTTCCGACAATCAGCCATGGACGGTTATGCGATCCATTTACATCCTTCCCCTCACTATACACTCGTTGGCGAAGTAAAGGCCGGGGACGAAAAGGAGCCGGAACTGAAAAAGGGTGAGGCCGTTCGAATCTTTACCGGCGCCCGCGTACCTCAAACTGCCAATGCCATTGTGATGCAGGAAAAAGTTGAGGTCACATCCGGATCCATTCTATTAAATACTAATGTTTCACCCCATGACAATATTCGCCCTGCGGGGGAACAAGTTTCGGCAGGAGCAATAGCGCTTCAAAAAGGAACAAGACTCAATGCTGCCGCCATTGGTTTTATCGCTTCTTTAGGCATTGAAACGCTCAACGTTTATGAAAAACCTTCCATTGCCATTGTTGTCACCGGAAATGAACTAGTCGCTCCGGGTGAATATTTACCGCCCGGAAAGATCTATGAAAGTAATGGGGTGATGTTAATGGTTCAATTGCAACAACTGGGTTATCACCGTCCATCCATCATTAAAATTATAGATGATCTTACCGCTACCATCCATTCGCTTCGAGAAATCATCGCACAACATGATGTGGTAATGATATCCGGTGGGATCTCGGTAGGAGATTATGATTTCGTCGCCAAGGCCTTGAATGAACTGCAGGTGGAAGAAGTGTTTTACAAAGTGCACCAAAAACCGGGAAAACCACTCTATTTTGGAAAAAAACACGCTACCCTGATCTTTGCCTTGCCGGGAAACCCCGCTGCGACCCTTAGTTGTTTCTATTTGTATGCCTTGCCGGCTTTGGAAATTCGCTCCGGAAATACCCATTTCGAACTTACGCGAACAAAAGCAAGTGCTACCGAAATGTTCATAAATAAAGCCGGGAGACCCCAATTTTTGAAGGCGATCTATAGAGACGGAAAAGTGACTATCCTCGAAGGGCAGAACTCTTCCATGTTACAAACCTTTGCCCTTTCAAATGCATTGGTTTTTATTCCGGAAACTACTGAAAATATAAATATAAATGATACGGTTGAAGTAATCTTGCTTCCTTAATACACTACCCCCTATGGAATACAAAATAAGAAGTCGGATCTGGATCGAAGTAGACGGTGAAATATTACTGGGAGAAGGTCGGGTTCAGTTACTCAAGGCCATCGCTGAAACAGGTTCCTTATCCAAGGCTGCCAAACTATTAGGGATGTCTTATAAAAAAGCATGGTCCCTGATCGATGCGGTAAATACACGTGCTAAAAAACCTGTGATCGCAACTTCGATCGGCGGAAAAAAAGGAGGGGGCACACTGCTAACCGAATATGGGGCAACATTGATCGAAACCTATGAACGACTGAATGAAAAATGTTGGGAATTTTTAGATGAACAAATCGCTATCGCCTCTTTATGATCTTAGCGATCCCACATATCTGGTTATTGTTTGCGCTGCTGCCCGTAGTGGCCTTTTTGTACGCCAGCGTAGGGCATGGTGGAGCTAGTGGTTATTTGGCTTTAATGGCGCTGTTCTCCATGGCGCCGGAAACCATGAAATCGACCGCATTATTACTGAATTTGTTTGTCGCAGGGATTGCCTTCTATCACTATTACAGAGCCGGGCATTTTAATAAAAGACTGTTCTTAACCTTTGCTGTCACTTCTATTCCCTTTGCATTTTTAGGTGGAATGTTCGACATCGACGCCTCCCTCTATAAAAAAATATTAGGCTTACTCTTGATCTTTGCGGTATTGAAAATGCTTCCTATTTTCGACAAGGAAGCAGATAAAAAGAAAGAGGTCTTAATCCTGCCGGGATTACTGATCGGGGCAATTATCGGGTTCTTTTCAGGATTGATCGGTATTGGTGGAGGCATCATCCTCACGCCTCTCATACTTCTATTACACTGGGGCAATATGAAAGAAGCGGCCGCGGTTTCTGCTTTGTTTATTTGGGTGAATTCAGCATCAGGCTTGACCGGGCAGTTAATGAATGGAACCGAGTTGTCATCTCAATCCCTAATTATGGTTTTAACAGCAGTGATAGGTGGCTATTTTGGGAGTTACCTGGGCAGTAAGAAGTTTAACAATTATAGCTTGCGTTATGTACTGGCATTGGTATTGACCATCGCCAGCTTTAAATTATTTTTTACCTAAAATGAAAGAGTCCATACACATAAACGGTATCATTTTAGCCGGCGGAAAAAGTAGCCGAATGGGCACCACCAAAGGGTTATTGGACCTAAATGGGAAACCTTTTATCTCCCATTGTATCGCCGCCTTGCAGCCCTTGGTAAAAGACCTATATATCGTCAGCGACGATCCTGTTTATGATCGTTTTCATTGTACCCGGGTGAAGGACATTTTTAAAGATGCAGGACCGGTGGGCGGACTTTATGCCGGACTTTCGGCGTCAAACTCCGCTTACAACATAGTGCTAAGCTGTGACGTTCCCTTTATAAACAGCGCTATATTGACCAACCTGGTGAGGGCTATTCACGAAAACTTTGATGTGATACAGGTACAATGTGAAGGACGAACTCATCCCTTGATCGCCATCTATCAAAAAAATTGTGCTCCACATTTCCAGAAAGCACTGTTAAGCGGAGAGCGACGATTGAGAATTGCGTTAGAAGGACTTCGCTTAAAAACGATCGTATTGGATCCTGATTGGGCTCCTCTGGTGCGAAACATTAATACCCAAAACGATTACGACACCATTAAGAATGAAATTGAACATTAAATATTTCGGATTGTTGGCTGAAATAACCCAATGCAGTGAGGAAACTTTATCGTTTTCCAAAGAGACGGTAGCCGATCTGTTGGCAGAATTATTTCAGAAATATCCCGACTTACAATCAAAGGATTTTCAAGTGGCTCATCAACAAGAAATTGTAGCGAAGCAAACAAAAATAACACACCCTGAAATTGCCTTACTTCCGCCTTTTTCGGGAGGATAATTTATGAGCAGATATAGCCGACATATTCAATTGGCCGAAATAGGGGCCGACGGACAGCAAAAGATCTCCACTGCAAAAGTATTGGTAGTGGGAGCCGGCGGATTGGGTTGCCCTGTCCTTCAATATTTAACTGCCGCCGGAGTGGGCACCTTGGGCATCATTGATTTTGACGTGGTAGAGGAATCCAATTTACAACGCCAGGTACTTTTTGGCACCTCTTCGCTAGGCATGAATAAAGCCATTGCTGCGAAAATACGGTTGAAAGACTTAAACCCAACGATCACCATAAACGCCTATTCCGAAAAACTAACCGCCGAAAATGCGATGACAATCTGTGCGCTATACGATATCATTGTGGACGGTTCTGACACCATTGCCACCCGCTATTTGATCAATGATGCGGCTATTCTCTCCGGTAAGCCGGTGGTCTATGGGGCGATCTATAAATTTGAAGGTCAGGTTGCCGTATTCAATTACAAGGAGGGTCCTACTTATCGTTGTTTATTTCCAACACCCCCGAAAACAGGTGCTGTCGCCAACTGCGCTGAAATAGGTGTATTAGGGGTTTTGCCGGGGATCATCGGCTGTATGCAGGCCTCCGAAGTGCTAAAAATGATCGTTGGACTCCCAGGAGTTTTATCGGGTAAACTTTTGTGTTATCACTCCCAAACAGGTCAAACCACTCTCTTGTCCATTCCAAAGTTGAACCATGAGTTCAACGCAGCACTGATCCAATCGGGTCGTTTATTAAATGACTATGAGCTATCATGTGAAAATTTCATTACGGATATTTCCACGGTAGATGCTCTTCAAAAAAGGAACGCAATATTCATTGATGTACGTGAATACGGAGAGACCCCTGACTTGAATTTTCCTAACAACAAACAGATTCCGCTGTCGGAATTGGAGCATCGTTTAGTTGAATTTGAAACAAAAGCGATCTATATCATCTATTGTGCTTCGGGGATACGAAGCCTAAAAGCGATCGAACGCTTACAACATCGTTTCGACCATCGATTCTATAACTTAAAAGAAGGGGCCATCGCGCTTCAGGAACAATTAAAAATACACCATGAGTGAGAAGAAAATAAAAAATGTGTTTGTCCGGGGAGCTATTTCACCTGCGTTCATCGGTGAATCCATCGCCAAACACCAATCGAAAACAGAAATTGGGGCCCACGCCATCTTTGCCGGGCAGGTCCGTGCCGACGTAATTGAAGGAAAGACTGTGTCCGCTATCGAATATACCGCGTATGAAGAAATGGCGAATGCAAAATTTCACGAGATCCGGGAAGCGACCTTTTCATCCTACGATATTACCTGTATGCACATCTATCACAGCTTAGGTAGCGTTGCTTCCGGAGAAATCTGTTTATTCGTGTTCGTTTCTTCCCCTAGGCGAAAAATCGTTTTTAAAGCCCTTGAGTTTGTAGTCGAAGAGATAAAAGCCAAAGTACCGGTTTTTGGGAAAGAGCTCTTTGAGGATCAATCACATCAATGGAAAGTTAATTCATAAAACTATGGTAGACATCACACATAAATCCAACACCTTT
>JAHEMZ010000030.1 GCA_024643385.1 Flavobacteriaceae bacterium
ATTGGAGATGGTGGGGATTTTGCCACTTTCTCCATAGGAGCGGATCTCACCTATTTGTTTCCAATATCTGACACATTTAGCGTTGGACCTACTGCCGGAATTTCTCATTCTTTTGGTGATTCCATTGATGTTTTAGGCACAACAGTTGATTTGGATGACTGGACTTTTATTCCAGTTGCAGCGGCGGGCCGATTTGCTATTTCGGACGCTTTTAAGGTAGGGATCGACTTGGGCTATGGCGTTGGAGTTGCTCCGAATGGAAATGATGGTGGATTCTATTATGCACCTCGTCTAGGTTATGCTGTGTCTGACCTTATCGAAATAGTTGCCGCTTATCGATCTGTTAGCTTAGATAATTCTGTTAGCTGGGATATTATCTCCTTGGGACTTCAATTTGGAATTGATTAACCAAATAAAAATTTAAAGGAAAAAAAGGGGGCTTATTAGCTCCCTTTTCTATTTTTCCATAGCCGGAACACAACAAATCCTGAAAGAAGTGCAACTGCGTAAAGCACTACACTGCCTAATAGATTCCCGTATAAAAGATATCCTGTTCCAAATAATCCTGCATACACAAAAACGATTCCTGACAGCATACTCCCTAAATCGATCGTAAAATTATCATGCGTGGTAGCAAGAAGGGCACCCTTATCATCGGCTAGTTTTTTAAATCCGCGCCAGCCCCTTCCATAAGGTGTTATCTTATTATAGAAACTTATTAATTTATGGGTGTCTGTCGGTTTTGTGAGCAAAGTCACAGTGATCCATGCTACAGTAGTGATCGCTACACCCAGTACTAATTTCTCATGGTCTGCCAGTCCGAGTTCCGTAAATTCAAAAACAAGGGCCATCACAAAGGAAACTACCATCCCGGTAATTTCACTATACGCATTTACTCGCCACCAGAACCAACGAAGAATAAAAATAAGTCCGGTTCCGGCCCCGATCTGTAACAAGATATTAAAAGTGTCTAATGCACTTTCAAACTGTAAAGCTAATAGTGCTGCCAGGATCATTAAAACCACGGTAGAAGCCCTTCCTATAGCCACCAACTCTTTTTCGCTCGCCTCCGGTTTCATGAATCGTTTGTAAAAATCCAAAGAGATATACGAAGAACCCCAGTTCAAATGAGTTGAAATGGTACTCATAAAGGCAGCGATCAAAGAGGTGACCACCAATCCTAGTAATCCGGGAGGTAAGTGGGTAAGCATGGCGGAATATCCCAAGTCATGTCCTGCTGTCGCATTAGGAAATGCTGCGGAAATGTCGGATAACTGAGGATATAATACTAATGATGCCAAGGCGATCAAAATCCAAGGCCAAGGACGGATGGCATAATGAGCGATATTGAACAGAAGAGTGGCACCTATTGCATTCTTTTCATCCTTTGCGGAAAGCATTCTTTGAGCAATATATCCGCCACCTCCGGGTTCGGCACCGGGGTACCAAACACTCCACCATTGAACCGCGATAGGAATAAGTAAAAGGGTCCAAAGGGTCGTAGAATTTGAAAAATCCGGAAGGAAGTTTAATTTATCCGTTACATTTTCGTTCGATAATAGGTTATCCAATCCACCTATTTCAGGCATGTCCACAATATACCATGCCGCCCAGATCGAGCCTACCATGGCAATGATAAACTGCAGGAAGTCGGTAAAAATAACTCCTCGTAATCCTCCAATAGAACTATAAATTACAGTGATCACTGAAGCATAGACTACAGATTCCCAAGGCTGGAAGTTAAAGAGAACTCCTCCAATCTTTATGGCTGCCAAACAAACCGTGGCCATGATCATTACATTAAAGAAGACACCCAAATAGAGTGCCCTGAAACCTCTTAAAAAGGCCGCTTCTTTTCCGCTGTAGCGCAACTCATAGAACTCTAAATCGGTCAACACTTCGGAACGTCTCCATAATTTGGCATATACAAAAACCGTCAGCATACCTGTAAGCAGAAAGGCCCACCAAACCCAGTTCCCTGCAATTCCATTCTGTCGTACAATATCAGTGACTAAATTGGGTGTATCTGCCGAAAAAGTGGTGGCAACCATAGAAATTCCTAATAACCACCACGGCATATTTTGCCCGGAGAGAAAGAACTCCTGCGTATTTTTACCTGATTTTTTTGCGACGATGATCCCTATTGCCAAAAAGACAATAAAAAATGAAATGATCAGAACCCAATCGAAAGTGGCTAAATGCATAGGCTAGTATTTCAGTAAAGCTTCCGCTTGACCAATCCAATTATCTCGATCGATGCGGCCGGGGAAGAAATCAATAAGGTCGGTTAGTACACGAATGTCTTCCTCTTTGAACCTACTTATTTGCTCATAATTATAGATGCCAATTTCGTTCAACCTTTGTTCGATATAAGGACCGATGCCATTGATCTTTGTTAGATCTTCCTTGGAGTCCTTATCCGCATAACCGAAGTTTTCAAAATTGAGGGAAGGTTTATTTTTGGTGTAGCTTAAATAACTTGTACGCGCTGTTTCCGCGATCTCTTGGGGAGATTTGGTTGGTACAGTATGCTTCGATGTCGCAATTTCTTGCGCCTTTTCCTTCTGAGTCTCTTTCACCACCTCAATAATGCGCGGTTTGATCTCAGAAAAAATAGTGTCGATATCCGAAATTTTATTTTGAGTCTTTTCGTGCTGAGCCTGTCGCTTTATTTTTCGGATCTGACTCGTATAGGATCTTTTTTGAAAGAGATAAGCCGATAGATATCCAATTAAAAATGTACTGAACATCAGCAGGATAATTCCTGAATATTCAGGCAATTGGTTTAAAAAATCGGTCAATGATTTCATTGATTAATTAATGTTGTATTTAATCTCTATTCTTCGGTTTAATAAACGACCTTTTTCCGTACCATTATTTGCAATTGCTTGCGCTTCACCCTGGGAAGTAGCCTTCACGCGGTCTTTGTCCAATTTTCCTCCCGAAATAAAATACGAGCGCACTTGTCGCGCATATTTCAGTCCTACCACATAATTGTCTTGGGCATTTCCCACATTATCAGTATGACCAATAACTTCCAACGTAACGTTGCTATTATTAGCCAGAATACTTTGCGCTTCTTTGAGCACGTCTTTCAAGACTTTATCTACAAAAATATCATTATTTACGAAATTAGGGTAAATAGTTTTTGTAGGCGGAATATCAAATGTGGGAGTTTTAAATCGTTCTTCATCTAAAGGACTAAAAATAAAAGATATACCATTGTTAAAAATTCCTGAACTGTCAAAATTGATTTGTTTGATAGTGGCTTTTACAACCATTCTTTCCTTTACAATTCCCATGGATGTCAGAACACTCATTACTTGCATGCCCCTGCTTTCTCCATAATTGGGTGTGCTCACATTTTCTGAGGCATCATAATAGCCGATAATTTGTAATTCTTGCTCGGGATGCTCAATAAGATAAGTGTTGATTTTATATTTGAAATCCAAAAGGGAAGAAGGAATGTTTATTTTCGAACTATTTTTTTCGATTCCAATGCCTTCGTCAAAAAGAAATATAATATCTCCGCTTTCATTCATTGCACGGAGACCTTCTTTTACTTGACCACTTGCGTTCACTGCTTCATTAGCCTCTGCATTTTGTACGGATTTTACTGCCTGAAGCGTATCTGATAACGAAACCGGAAGTACATCATTCGTTTCTAAATCAGACGTTGCCGCAGTATCATTCACATCATTTCCTGCCGATTGTACATTATAAAACAGCCACAATCCAAAAAAGGACCAGATAAGGAAAATTAAAAAAGCTGCGAAAAAATTTTTCATCCGACTTGTGAGGTTGCCATAACGTGATGTTATCCTAACAAACATACAAAATTCTCATGGCGGTAGGAGTATAGATTGGCTATAGTTATTAAACAAAATCTCCTTAAATTGTTGAAAATATTTATAAGAAAATTAAATTCCCATATGGAAGTGAATTTATTCTTGAATGACTTCAAACAAAACTGTATTTTTCGATTGGATGAAAGCCTTCGAATGGTAAATAGTTCTTTTGGTTTTATTGCCGAAACGGATGTTTGGAAAAAACCAAATTCTTCCTTAAACAGTATCGGAAATTTGATCCTACATCTCTGTGGAAATATGACACAATATGTAATTTCAGGAGTAGGAAACATTCCTGATACTCGAAACCGTAACGCGGAATTCGAAATAGAAAGCGGAATGACGAAATCTGAATTATTGGCCCAATTGGAGGCAACAGTTCAACAAGTAAAAAAGGTGCTAGAAGATAGCACGATAGAAAATCTGCTTGAAATAC
This sequence comes from Flavobacteriaceae bacterium, assembly GCA_024643385.1. Lineage (GTDB taxonomy): Bacteria > Bacteroidota > Bacteroidia > Flavobacteriales > Flavobacteriaceae > JAHEMZ01. Next base: position 4,285 of record JAHEMZ010000030.1, read on the forward strand.
GAAACATTCAGGGATTTCAGTTTAGCGGAATAGGAGCGATCATTCATGCCGTAGAACATTTTTCTTATCATACCGGTCAAATCGCTTTTTGGGTGAAATACCTTAAAGCTAAAGATTTAGGCTTTTATGGGGGAATTGATCTTACTCAAACCAATTCATAAAAAAAAAGAGCCTCGAAAGGCTCTGATCTTTATTTCAGCCATCCTTTTGTGATAGCCTGATTGGTGTGCCATATAAGAAAAGCGCCTATAACGACGATCATAACAGGCATCACTAAACCTCCCGGTCCATATACTTCCATGGCATCACCCACAAGATAGTTGTGTGATAATTGCACTAAAATTCCCGCAAAGGAGATCAAAAAGGCCGGTTTTGCCCATTTCCTTTTCAATAATAGAAACAGTGAGCCTACTAATCCTCCCCAAACGGCGAATGCAAAGGCAGCGGTTGCCCATACAGGCACACTTTCATAAAAAGATCTTTCTAGTTCAGGCAAAGCTTCAATAGCTTCGGGAGTCATTAATTCTATTCTCAGATATTCCATGGCGCCCATACCGTTCCAAAGCAGTGCGATTACCCCGATTACCCAATAAAAGGTTGTTGGTTTATTTGTTGTCATATTCTTTTTGGTTATAGTTATTTTAGGAAATATACAAAAAATTTAACTGTATATTTAAATTCAAATTTTTGAACATGAGCGCAATCATTACAAAGTCGGTTTTTGAATTTTTACAGGAATTGAAAAAAAATAACCAACGTGATTGGATGCAGGAGCATAAAAAACAATATCTGGCCAATGAAAAAGTATTAAAAACTTTTTATACGGAAATAGAGAAAGGCCTAAACGAAACAGATCAAATTGAAAAGATTAAAGTGTTTCGTATCAACCGGGATGTTCGATTCAGCAATGATAAAACTCCATATAATGTCCATCGGAGTGTTAGTTTCAGTCGCGCCGGAAATCACCGACGGGGAGGATATTACTTACGTCTGGAACCCGGAAACAGTGCTATGGCAGGTGGATTTTTTAACCCAAATCCGGACGATCTGCTTCGCATTCGAAAGGAATTTGAAATGGACGCCGAGCCCATTCGTCAAATCTTGGGGGATCAAGGATTTCGAAAGGCCTTCCAAGGATTTAATCAGGAGTATGCCGTAAAAACAGCTCCGAAAGGATTTGAAAAGGATCATCCGAATATCGATCTCCTTCGGTTGAAAAGTTATTTTGTGATACACCCCTTTAGTGATGAAGAGGTAATGGATCCCAATTTTTCATCAATGGTATTGCACCATTACCGGCTGCTTCGTCCGTTCTTTGATTATATGAGTGAAGTTTTAACCACCGACCTTAATGGAGTGTCACTCCTGGACTAATAGGCATCAACATATTCCAGTAGTTGGATATTACTTTTTAGACGTTCTTTGACGATGTCCATCATGCGTTTATTCAGCGCTGAAGAATTCTGAATATAGATCTCGTATTCGTCTAAGGTAAACTGACCAATGACCATTCCTTTAAGAGAGTTTCGGAATTTCATGTCCTTATGAATAGCATTTTCAATATAATCCAGCCGCTTATCGATCGAAAGGTCGTAGAACACATTCTTATGCTTCGCAGCATAATTTTTAAAAGCCGCGAGCAATAGATCATTCTGAAGTTTTACTACGGGTCTTAGCGTAGTATTTTGAAAAATTTCATCGGAAGACATATTAGGAAGTATTTTGGCCGACACGATGGTGGGGCGGAGTCCCAGAAGGACTTCATCTCTAGTTTCCATAGAAATACAGTTTTATTAAATGTAGGAAAATACGAAGGGTGTATCAGAAAAGTACCGATTAAGTTATGCACAATGATTTTAACAATTGCAACCGATACCTTAACTTTAAAGAAAAATGTTAACCATGCGTTCCATCAACCCATACAATGGCGAAATTATTGCTTCCTATACGAAACACTCCTCATCTCAGGTTGATCATATTATTCAGCAATGCCATGCACAATTTTTAAATTGGAAGGAAACTCCATTTGAATATCGGGCTACTTTGATCCGAAAGCTTGGGAAAGATTTGCTTGACCGGAAACTACAATACGCCGCAATCATTACGGCTGAAATGGGGAAACCTATTGTTCAGGCGATTGCCGAAATTGAAAAATGTGCTTGGTTGTGTGATTATTACGCTGAAAATGCCTTTTCTCAACTAAAAGATATTGTCGTACAGACGGATGCTGATAAAAGTTATATCCGACACGAACCATTGGGAGTGATTTTGGCGGTCATGCCATGGAACTATCCCTTTTGGCAAGTATTTCGCTTTGCGATTCCCGCTCTGATGGCAGGAAATGTTGCCATTTTGAAGCATGCTTCGAATGTATTCAAAAGTGCGCTTACGATAGAATCAGCTTTCCAAAATGCCGGGTTACCGGATCATTGTTTTAGGTCGTTATTAGTTGGAAGTGATCGCGTTGCCAATATTATTGAGCATCCACTCGTAAAAGCGGTAACATTGACAGGAAGTGGTTCTGCAGGAGCTTCGGTTGCTTCGACCTCGGGTAGCCTGATTAAGAAAACGGTCCTGGAATTAGGCGGAAATAATGCTTTATTAGTACTACGAGATTGTGATCTGGAAAGAACCGTAAGTACATGTATTGCAGCACGATTTCAAAATACCGGACAAAGTTGTATTGCAGGTAAACGTTTACTATTGGATGTTGCTATTTACAATGCTTTTATGAAAAAATTATTACAAGCTGTAGCTAACTTAAAGACAGGAGATCCTATGGAAATGGAAACGTATATTGGAACTATGGCTCGCACCGATTTAGCAGAGACCCTACATAACCAAATACAAAGATCCATAGCCCTGGGGGCCAAACTGGAAATAGGAGGGAAGCATTGTGAGGCCTATTTTGAGCCAACGGTTGTAAGTAATGTAACCCCTGAAATGCCGCTGTTTTATGAAGAAACATTCGGCCCTGTGCTGAGTATTACTACTTTTAAGACAATCGAAGAAGCCATTCAATTGTCTAATGATTCTAAATTTGGTTTAGGTGTCTCTATCTTTTCTAAAAATATTGAAGCCATAGAAAGCTTATTGTCAAAATTCGACGAAGGTGCTGTTTTTATCAACGAGATGGTGAAAAGCGACCCGCGCCTGCCTTTTGGTGGAATTAAAGAGAGTGGTTACGGCAGAGAACTTGGCACTCATGGCATTAAAGAATTTGTAAACATCAAGACCGTGTACATAAAAAAATAACCCCGCAATGGCAGGGCTATTTTTCTTCTACGTTTTCAGATATTCTTCTTTGGGAAGGATGATCGGTTTTTCAATTTCATTGTTTTCCAAATATTTCAGAAACTTCCTTCCTTCTTTATCCATAATTTCCTGATACCGCTGTTTGGCCTTTTCAAATTCTTCAGCGATCAATTTATAATTTTGCTTTTGAGCTCCTGAAACCTGATCATTGCTACCCACCACATTGGCGTATAATTCTCCCATGCGTTCTCGAAGCTCAGGCTCTGCAGTTGCCACATAATTATCTCCTGTGGTTATCACTAGGTCTTTTCGTAAATTCTCCAAGGCATCATAGAACTGTTGTGCGACCTTTTTCCCTTTCGGTTGCTCATCGATCACCATTAGGGCCGACTTCTCATTTTCAGTAACCTCATGAACCAAATAGGCTAGATCCTCCACCATATTGAAAAGTTCCCGAGCCGTTCTTTCTTGTTCTTTCCTTTCTTCTAAGGTAGCTAAGGAACTTTCGTCATAGGTTACTTCAATGGTTTGCTCATAAGTATCATTCCCTTTTGTAAGGAGCACTTTGTATATTCCGGCAGGCACTCTCAAGGGAGAAAAACCGGCATAAGAAAGTGTTTTAGCTTCTGCCATTTTAGGGGCTTTACTGGTAAAATTCCAATTCACCACATTGATCCCTTTTGATTTGCTCGGACTGAGTGTCGTAATTTTATTTCCATCCATGTCCTGGATCTCCATCGTCATCTTGCCAAAAGTGTGACGCTTTTGCAGATAGTAAGTGATGCGAGCCTGATTTGATCTGTTTTGACCTACAAATTGTGTTTCCCCTCCAAAATTACCGGAAAAACCACTTTGCTCAAACATAGTGAATGGCTCGGAATCAAAGAAATGTACATCCTTGGCCAATACTTCTTGATTTAATTGACGCAATGGACTGATATCATCAAGAATGATAATTCCTCTTCCATGGGTTCCCATGACTAAATCATTGGTTCCTTTATGCAGATCAATAAAATGAACCGCTACCGAAGGCATATTGTTGGTAAACTTTGACCAGTTCTTTCCTCCGTCGATAGTGATATATAATCCCAGCTCTGTCCCTAAGAACAATAGATCCTCATTTTCATAATCCTCCTGAATATTTCGGACAAATGCATTCTTTTCTATATCCTCTGAAATGATATTGCTCCAAGTTTTTCCAAAATCAGTGGTTTTTAAGGCATAGGCCTTAAAATCTCCTCTTGTGTGACCGTCAAAAACAGCATAAGCTGTCCCCTTACCGTGAACGCTGGCTTCAATATGGTACACCCATGTATTTGCAGGAATTCCTGTTAGATTAGGGGTTACATTGTCCCAGGTTTTTCCGCCGTCGGTGGTCACTTGAACAATTCCGTCGTCTGTTCCAACCCAAATAACATTTTGATCCAAAGGAGATTCCGCAATCGTAAAAATGGTCGTATGATTTTCAGCACCACTATTATCCATAGATAACCCACCTGAAGATGACTGATTTTGTTTTGTAGTATCATTTGTTGTTAGATCGGGAGAAATAATGGTCCAACTGTCACCCATGTCTTCAGATTTATGTAAAAACTGACTTCCCATAAAAAAGCGATCCGGCTGATGAGCGCTTATGGCCATGGGTGCATTCCAGTTAAATCGAAGCTTAGGTTTCCCTGTCTCTTCCATGGGTTGGATATTCTTGGTTTTATTTTTATCTACGTCATATCGCCAAACATTATCAGCTCCTTGCATTTCAGAGTAAACGATATTTTTGGTGGGATGCTTTAAAACGCGGAAACCATCTCCATATCCTACACGATTCCATTCACGTGGTTTAACACCGCCGGGGGCGGAATTGGGTCCCCACCAACTGCCATTATCTTGTAGGCCTCCATAAATATTATAGGGAGTGGCATCGTCTAGACTTATTTGATAAAACTGAGATAACGGTAGATTTTCAACAATTTCTAACGTGCTTCCTCCATTCCAGGAGCGGTATAATCCTCCATCGGTGGCGCAATACATCATATCACTTTCATTATTATGGAAGGAGATATCATGGATATCATCGTGCATATTTCCCAGATCCTTAAAGGTTTTACCACCGTCCCGACTGATGGAACCACTAAGACCTGCTTTTAGGATCACATCAGGGTTTCTTGGATCGATGGTAATTCGAGAAAAGTAAAAAGGCCGAACAACCAATCCGAAATCACTATTCAAATGTTCCCAGTTGGCACCTGCATCCACCGATTTCCATAAGCCATTCTTGGTTTTGTCTTCCGTTTCCAAAACCGAATATAAAATATTGGAGTCACTTGGAGCAAGAGCTATTGCGATACGCCCCAATTTCCCGGCAGGAAATCCATTGTGAATTTTATTCCAGGTTTTACCGGCATCTACAGATTTATAAAGTCCGCTGTTCACCCCACCGGAATTAAAGCTCCAGCCTGTTCTTCTGAATTCCCACATGGACGCATATAATACATTTGGATTCTTAGGGTCCATGATCACATCACCCGCTCCGGTCGATGGATTGATATATAATATTTTATTCCATGTTTTTCCGCCATCGGTCGTTTTATATACCCCTCGTGTCTCATTATCACTCCAAAGAGCGCCTAAGACCCCTACATATATTTCATCTGTATTATTCGGGTTAATCGCTATGGAAGCGATCCGTTCACTTTGCTCAAAACCTGGAATCTCAACCCAATTATTTCCACCATCGGTAGATTTGTAAAGTCCGTTCCCGATAGACACCGAATTTCGGGTCCACGTTTCCCCGGTACCTACCCAGATCACCTCATCAGGTTTTTTAGGATCCAATTTTACGACACCAATGGATTGAACATATTTATCGAAAATAGGGGAGAAAGTAGCTCCACCGTCCACCGATTTCCAGACTCCCCCTCCGGCTGCTCCGATATACATCACCCGGGGATTGGTTGGGTGCATTTCAATATCATTGATTCGACCACTCATAAGCGCCGGACCGATATGGCGCGCTTTCAGATCACCAAATAATTCATCACCTTTTAATGTGATGTTCTGCGCCCTTAGCTGCAAAACAAAAGCGAAAAGCAGCAAGGATAAAAACGTTATTTTTTTCATCTGTAACTATATTAAGGTTAAAAAAAATCCCTGACGAGCAGGGATTTTTTTTATATGAAGTAATTATTCTTTCTTTTCACCGGAAGATGCATTTTCAGGAAATGCAAACATCGCGCTATCCAATTCCGGATTCAATTCTATATGGGTGATCGAAATCGATTGTCCTCCGGGTTGATCTTTAGCTCCTTCTGTAATGGAGTGTGGAAAGTAAAGACCACCTACCTCTTGATAATCGCTTAACTTGGTTTGGCCAACCATTCCGGCTGCCGGACCTCCTTTAATCTCACGTTCTACAACGATAGGTACAAAGTTTTCAGCATCAAAATAATAAAAAGATATGTCCTGTTCTTCTTTACCATCGACCATAATAGGTTCTTTCACTAATTTGATCTTAAAGGTCTCAGTACCTTCTATAGTTTCTTTCCCCACTAATTCTACGGTATACCCTTTTTCTTTATAGCCTAGAAAAGGATCCGGAAAATCATTCATCTCTTTTTTATAATTTTCAGTAGCTTCGGTATCACTTCGTTCTGCTTGCATGGTCATTTGATTGGTTCCCCATAAAGTTTCCCCGTCAAATACATTTTGGAAAAAATTCTGTCCTTGAAAATTTGCTTTTACCATCGATTTACCTTCGCTGGTTTGGATCATTTCAATCGGAATTTCCATTCCTTGTATGTTAATATTTCCTTCAAATTTAATTCCCTTTACTGCTTGCCATTTGCTTATTCCTCCAGTGCTTTCGAAGAAATTGCCAAGGATTTCATCAGCCGTCTGGGCATTAGAAACAGAAGTAGCGCCCATGAACAGAAATGCAAGGGCTAATAATTGTATTTTTTTCATAAATAAGGATTTTAATTTTTATTTTGATTATTGGACGTGAAATGCTCCTTTAAGTTACAATTCAAAGGTAACTTTAAAATTTTTCAAATCTTTTAATTGTTTATTTTTGCTGTATGAGATTTCATACTAGAAAATGGGTAAAACCACAAGATTTAAATCCGAATGGAACCCTCTTTGGAGGAAGACTTTTGGAGTGGATAGATGAGGAGGCTGCGTTATACGCCATCATTCAACTCGAGAACGCACGAACCGTTACTAAATTCATTAGTGAAATTAACTTTAAGAGTTCCGCAAAAAAAGGAGATATTATAGAGATTGGCATCGAGGTGATCAATTTTGGAAAAACATCTCTTTCCTTTAAATGTGAGGTGCGAAACAAGATGACACATGAAACCATTATCACAATTGATCGAATTACTATGGTAAGTCTGGGAGAAGATGGAAAACCCATCGCTCATGGAAAGACCCAAGTGGAATTTGTAAAGGACAGGTTGGACGCCGACGACTAAACCTTTAGCTGCTCGAAATCTTTTCCGGAAGGAACCTCAAACAGTTCCAGCCCGAAATAGGGGATGGCAGCGATCAAATGATCGAAGATATCTGCCTGGATATGTTCGTAATTCTCCCATCTCTTATCGTTGCTAAAGCAAAAGATCTCAATAGGGATCCCTTTATCGGTAGGAGCTAGATGACGAACCATTAAAAAAAGCTCCTTGTTTATCGCAGGATTTTCATGTATAAAGGCATCTGCATATTTTCTAAAAACACCTAAATTGGTTTGATTTCTCCCATTGATCAACAAAGACTTGTCAATGTTTTTAGATTGGTTATAACGCTGAACATCTTTCTCACGATGTTCCAAATAGGGTTTTATTAATTCTATTTTCTTCAGATTCGCTATATCCTCTTCATTCAAGAACTTAACAGAGTTTTGTTTGATCATTAAAGATCGTTTTATCCTTCGTCCCGGAGATTCCTGCATCCCTCGCCAATTTTGAAATGAATCGGCGATTAAGCTATAGGTGGGGATAGTGGTGAAAGTATTGTCAAAGTTTTGGACCCTCACCGTAGCAAGATTGATCTCGGTAACATAACCATCGGCGCCAAACTTGCTAAAGGTAATCCAATCATTAATACGCACGATGTCGTTCACAGACACTTGAATACTGGCAACAAATCCTAATATTGTATCTCTAAAAATAAGAAGCAGGACTGCAGACGCAGCACCCAAAGAGGCCAGACTTTCAACGCTAAAGCCGGTCATTAAATTGATGATCAGAAAAATTCCGGTGCCCCACGCGAAGATCATTAAGACCTGTAAATAACTTTCCAGAGGTTTATCGTTATATTTTTCGTGACTCTCGCGAAGGTAATTCTTGGTGGTACGCAGCACACTCCTAAATATCAAAATACACAGGATCACCAAAAAAATGGACGCAATAATGGACGTCCATTTCGCCGTTTTAGGATAATCGTTAAAGACAACGGGAATAAAATACCAAAGGAGTCCTAAAGGCGCTAAATGTGCTACAAATCTGGGAAAATTACTGTCTACCAAATAATCGTCAAAAGTAGATTTGGTCTTATTACTAAAAGCTTTGAATACTTGAACAATAATATTTCGAGTTACAAAGTCTAAAATTAAAATGATAAAAAGCACCACTACAGCCACCAAGAAAGTATTGAGCAGCGTTGCCCAAAAGGTACCCATACCGTGCTCCATCAGGTAGCGTCTGAACCATTCGGTAAACAATATAATCTTATCTTGATCCATTATAGGTATTTTCTTTCAGCGTAAAAGGGTCCGAACGGAAGGATCGCACAAAATAGTACTACCATAAAAGTCACGGTATTCCATTGCAACTTTTCCTTCATCCAATAAGCGCCCATGATATATAATATAAAAAGAATTCCATGTGCCATCCCAATTACTTTGACCGCTTCAGGGAGTCCCCAAACATATTTTAATGGCATAGCAATGCCTAAAAGGAGTAAAAAAGACAAGCCTTCAAGAGTACTAACCCATTTAAACTGTTTTATTGTTAATTCCATTCTTTTTTTTGCAAAGATATATAATGTTCGTTCCCAATAAAGATAATACCCCTTTTTAATCACAGGGTAAAGGCAGGTTTGAAATAGGAAAAGCATAGTTCTTTTGATAGTTAAAATGCCACCATTCTGTTCGAACCGTTTGAAATCCAAATCGTTTCATCCCTTCAATAAACAATCTTCTGTGTGCTAATACTTCAGGAGGAAATTGTGTGTGATCTATATGCGCTTCTTTTCCGAAGTAGTCATAATCGCTTCCCATCTCTATATAACAACCCTCTAAGGTAACCAGGGTGATATCTACAGCAGCACCTCTGTTATGTACAGAGCCTCCCTTATATGGATTTGCCACGTAGGTAGGATTGGGAAACAATTGCCACATTTTTTTTTGCACATCTAATGGACGGTAACAGTCATAAATTTTTATTTTATACCCCAATTCACAGAAATAATCATTAGCCTTCGCCAAGGCCTTTCCTACTTCGGGCTGTAAAAGACATACCCCACAATCATAGAGTTTTTCATGCATAAAGTTTTCAGTGGTAGCGTAGCGTATCTCATAATCAAATTCGGAAGGAAAAGATGATAAATTCATTAAAGGTTGCTGACTATACGCTGTATAGGGAAACAACAAGGTGGAAATAATTAAGAAAAGATAAACGTAGGTTTTCACAGTTATTAAAGATAATTTATATTTAAGAAAAAATAGAAACATGCAAAAATTAAATGGGAAAGTCGCCTTTATTACAGGCGGAACTAAAGGAATAGGTTTTGGCATTGCACAAGAATGTTTAAAAAACGGTATAAACGTTGCCATCACAGGGAGAGATCATGAAAATATTAGAACCGCACTGCATTTATTGAATGGAGAGGAAAATGACGGCGTATATGCCATTGGGATCGAAGCTGATGTTCGTAATTTTGAAGCGATGAAGGAGGCCGGTAATCAAGTGATCGAGGAATTTGGTAAGATCGACATTGTTATAGCCAATGCAGGATTAGGTTATTTTGCTCCCGTACAGGAACTTTCCATTGCTCAATGGAATGATACGATCGACACAAATTTAACCGGTGTCTTTTTTACCCTGAAAGCTACGGTGGATCAACTGATGAAGAATCAAGGTTATTTTATTACTATTTCAAGTTTGGCGGGCACTAATTTTTTCGCAAATGGAAGTGCTTATAATGCCAGTAAATTTGGGGTAACAGGATTTACACAAGCAGCCATGTTGGACCTTCGACAATACGGAGTAAAGGTGAGTACCATTATGCCCGGTTCTGTCGCCACTCAATTTAATAATCATGTGCCCAATGAGAAAGATGCATGGAAAATCCAGCAAGAAGACATTGGAGAGATCGTCATTGACCTGCTTAAAATGAATCCTCGAACCTTACCCAGCAAGATTGAAGTTCGGCCCTCCATGCCTTCGTCCAACTAAATCTAGCTATTGGCCGAAGAATGTATAACTGTTGTTTTGTCGTAGTGTTTCAAGGAAATATGTGTATGTCTTCTCAATTATTTTTGGGCTATAAACTGTGCTTTAATTTTTTAGTATATTTATAAAAAATTGATATATGATGATGATCCAAATTCCTACGGATGTTCCCAACCCTGCGAACAATACTCCTGTTAACTTGAATAACCCTTTTGAAGTCATCCTGTATGTGATCGCCCCAATCTTGTTATTTGTACTGTATTTATATCTTCGCAAAAAATCCCGTTCAAACAAAACGACGAATGAATCGGATGAAAAATAAGTAGTTTGGTTTAATATTTGCTCCATCCAATTCATGAAAATATACCCTGCTTTATTATTTCTCGCTGTTAGTTGTGCTGCTACTGCTCAAATTGAGAGTAACAGTAATACCGTGAAGTTTGATGTTCAAGATTTTGATACCCCGGAGGAAACTGGATTTGAACTACCTGCCATGAAAAAACCGAGTCTTAGTATTCCAGTGGAGGAACGAGATCCGAACACCAATATGACTTTAGGAGTAGATGAAAACGAAAAGTTGGACATGACCAAAACCGACGGACTCATGGAGAACATTTCTAATAAAGCACCAAAAGCATTTACCAAAGATAAAGAGCCTTCACCGGAATATGGAAAGGATCAATTTTTAGGAGATGTAAAAACAAGCGCCAACTTTGTGAATGTAAAATACCGTGACCATGAATATGTGGATGGTGATATGATCCGCGTCTACGTCAACGGTGATATTGTTCAATCAAGTGTATATCTGGGAGGTTCTTTCGGGGGATTTACCCTTCGTTTGGATGAGGGCGTAAACAAAATTGAATTTGAAGCTTTGAACCAAGGATCTTCCGGACCAAATACCGCCGAACTTCATGTGTATGATGAAAATGGTTTTATCATTTCAGCCAAGGAATGGAATCTATTAACCGGAAGAAGAGCCACCATTATGGTTACAAAGGAATAATGACAATATCCCCAAATTCAGGTTGAGATTATAAAGAATAGAAAGGTAATTTGGTTTTGTAAACGGTTAAGAAATATTAATCCTCTTCGTTCATTCTAGCCATTAATTCTTCGTAAGTTTCAATTTTAACATACATTTTTCCACCCAGCATCACAATAGGAGTATCCATTCCATCCAGGCGTTCCTTGCCTCCGACCAGTGAACTTGCTAATTGTGTTTTAATATTTTCATCTTCGGATAGCTTAACAGATTTATAGTTGTAGACACTATTGTCTAAAGAGCTGATCAATGAATCGCATTTGGAAACACACAGATCTGTAAGATAAAGGGTGATGGGTTTTTTAGGATCGATTTTAATTAACTCATATTCTTTTCGGATCGCTCTTCGCGATAAACTATCGCTCACATCAAGTGTATAAGTATACATTGGCTGATGTAACCTTTCAATAACCAGACTAATTAAATTCACTCGTGAAGTGGCCGGGACCCTTACCTTTCTTGGCACCCCATTTCTCTGCTTAAATCCGGTACCTTCTACTTCTATGGCAACATCATAATCCTTTAAGTTTTTATTCACCGCAAAAAGCAATAATCTATTATTAACTTTTTCTTCTTCAATTTCAATGGGAACTTCTTGGGCAACGGTCGCTAATGAGATCAAAGCAAATAAAACAAAAATGACGAATTGCAATCTTTTCATAAGAATAATTTGCAGCGAAGATACAAATAAATGGGTACAAGGAAAAGACGGATTTTATGGAAACTTGCGCTCTTAATTTATAAAAGCACGTCTTTTTATTGACTTGTAATGAGTTAGAATTTAAAAGTTAAGTGTATTTTTAAGAGATAAATGAAATTTATGAAAAATGCAACTCTACTTTTAACATTAATGTTAGTAACGACACAATTAATGTCCTCTCAGGAATTATTGAGAAGTGCCCATCAGGAAAAAATGGATGACACTTACCTTCCTGTCGATAAATCCAAAATGGAACGAGGCCCGTCTTATCAGGTTCGCTCTTCGGAATTCATCACTACTCAGGTAAATGTGGATGCTAACGGTAATGATATTATTGGTGATGCAGGTAATGAACCCTCGCTAGCGGTTGATCCTACCAATCCCAACCGGATTGTGGTAGGCTGGCGCCAATTTGATGATATTGGAAGTAACTTCCGCCAAGCCGGTTATGGTTATTCTCTGGATGGAGGATTTAGTTTTACTTTTCCGGGGGTGATCGATCCGGGGTTGTTTCGTTCCGATCCAGTGCTGGATTTTGATGCCGAAGGAAATTTTTATTACAACAGCCTTCAAGGAAACTTTATGTGTGATGTTTTTCAAATTACCGACGGAGGTACAGAATGGTCCGGTCCGGCTCAGGCTAAAGGCGGAGATAAACAATGGATGCGTTTGGATCGATCGGGGGGAGTAGGGAATCAAAATAATTATTCCTTTTGGAATCCTAGCTTTAGCACATGTTCACCGGGGTCTTTTACACGATCAACAGATGGTAGTCTTACATTCGAAGATTGCATTAGCATTGATTCGGATCCCATTTGGGGAACCTTAGCCGTCGATAAGAATGGAAATTTATATTTAACCGGACAATCGGGTAGCGAAATTGTGGTAGTAAGATCTTCCAATGCACAAAATTCGAGTGAAGCGATCGTTTGGGATTTTGTTACTTCTGTTGATCTGGAAGGATCATTGCATGCCGGAAATAACGTGAATCCGGGCGGTTTGGTAGGCCAAGCTTGGGTCGATGTGGACATCTCAGAGGGACCCGGTTCAGGAAATATTTATGTTGCGGCCTCCGTCATCAAATCTGATGACCCTAGTGATGTCATGTTTGCAAAAAGTACGGACGGTGGTTTAACATTTGAATCACCTATTAAAATAAACACTGACGGCACTGGAAGTCATAACTGGTTTGGCACCATGAGTGTAGCTCCTAATGGGCGTATAGACATTGTTTGGTTGGATACTCGTGATGATACCAATAACTTTAGCTCCAGACTATATTATTCATTTTCGGAAGATCAAGGAGTAACTTGGTCTCCCAATGAACCATTATCTCCCGCTTTTGATTCAACCATTGGATGGCCGCAGCAGCCGAAAATGGGCGACTACTTTGATATGGTGAGTGATAATGATTACGCACATTTAGCCTGGTGTAACACTCTGAATGGTGGACAAGACGTTTATTATACTCGAATCTCACCCAGTGAAATTATCCTTTCCAATAACGATGAAGCGCTGAATGGATGGGATATAGTCGCCACTCCGAATCCATTCAGTGGACTAATAGAAATTCAATTCCATGTGGAAGAAGAGCAATTCGTGAGTGTTGAAGTCTTTGATCTATTGGGAAGAAAAGTAGCAACCCTCGCCAATGATAAAATGAAGGGCTTACAAAACATTTCATGGGACGCCACCGCTAAATTTGCAAACGGACTTTATTTCATAGCACTGAAAGGTGAGAGCCAACAAGCGGTAGTTAGGGTTGTAAAACAATAATATACCTAACATGTTTTTAGACTTTTTAAGGTTAAAAAGGTCCATTTTGCTATATTTGTATAGTTATTTAATAATGGCCCCATGAAAAGTAACTTATTTTTACGTCCTAATACGACGCTCGTTTTTTGTGCAGTTTTATTAACTATTACCTGTTCTTCTCAGATAAAAACACAAACTGCCGCACCTTCCTTTTCGCAAAAAAATCAAAAAGCTGAATCGGCTACTTCACTAGAAGCTATTTTAAAAGGGAATTCTGAAAACTTTGTTATTACTTCCGAGCATACCAGTAAGGTAAGTGGTCTGCGGCATATCTATCTGCGTCAAGCGATCAATGGTATTCAAGTGGATGGAACGGATTCCAGTCTTCATTTGGACGCTCAGGGAAATGTAGTTGTAAGTTATAATAATTTCATCCCCGCTATTTCAGAAACAGTGATAAGTAATACCAGAAATCTTAGTCAAAAGGATGCTATCATTTCAGTGGCAGGGAAAATGGGCTATGCCTTAGATCATTTAATGGAAATGGAACAAAAAGGGGGAGTTCATCAAGAAATGCTCTTCAACAATGCAGGGATTTCCGGAACAGAGATCCCCGTTCGGCTATTATATCTTTTTGAAGAAGGCATTGGCACTCGCTTGGTCTGGGAACTTTCTGTGCAGGAACTAACTTCATCAGACTGGTGGAATTTTAAAGTAGATGCCGGATCCGGAACGATCTTGCGCAAAGATAATTTCACTGTATCTTGTTTTAATGAAGAACACGATCATACGAATGATGGAAATGATATCGATGATAATTATAAAGCGACGACATACAATTATAATGTAGAAAATAATCCCTCTTTATTGGTAGGAGCCTATAATGTAATTCCACTCCCAATAGAATCTCCAAATCATGGTACTCGTTCTTTAATTAGCAATCCGGATAATCCAACTGCTTCACCTTATGGATGGCATGATACCAATGGCGCAGCGGGAGCAGAGTTTACGCGGACCCAGGGAAACAACTGTTCCGCCTATGATGATGATAATAATACGAACACCGCAAGCAATCCAAATGATTATGCTGAAGGGGGTGCTACTTTGACATTTAACTTCTCTTTCAATCCGGTTTATTCCCCAGGTACTCAATCAGAAGATGCCGCAGTGACCAATCTATTCTATTGGACAAATATCATTCACGATATTATTTACCAGTATGGCATGGATGAAGCGGCCGGAAATTTTCAGGAGAATAATTACGGCAATGGAGGCGCAGGAAGTGATAGTGTGAATTCTGAAGCTCAGGATGGTTCCGGAACTTGTAATGCTAATTTTGGCACCCCAACCGATGGAAATAATCCCAGAATGCAAATGTATGTCTGTGGTTCCAGAGATGGAGATTTTGACAATGGAGTAATCGTTCATGAATTTGCACACGGCATTTCTAATCGATTGACCGGGGGTCCGGGGAACACGAGTTGTTTGTATAATGAAGAACAAATGGGTGAGGGATGGAGTGACTTTTATGCCCTAATGCTTACGATGGAATCCGGTGATGCGGGAACTGATTCTCGTGGAATGGGCACCTGGCTGGTGGGTCAAGGAGCCGGGGGAGGAGGAATTAGAACATACCCATACAGTACTAATTTTGCAGTAAACCCGCATACTTACGATGCCATCAAAACTGCCGTAGCTCCGCATGGTGTTGGGTCGGTATGGTGTGCAATGTTGTGGGAAATGACCTGGGAATTAATTAATGATCATGGTTTTGATGCAGATATATACTCGTTTACCGGGGATGCAAATTTAGATGCAGGAAATATTCAGGCTTTGGCTATCGTAACAGAAGGATTAAAACTACAACCTTGCAGTCCGGGGTTCGTGGATGGAAGGGATGCTATACTATTGGCTGATCAAAATATCTATGGCGGGGCCAATCAATGTGCCATTTGGGATGCCTTTGCAAGACGCGGATTAGGCGCCAGTGCCAATCAGGGTTTAACGAGTAGTAAGACGGATGGCACCCAAGCTTTTGATGTGCCTGCGGGAACCGGAGGATTCGATAATACTCTCGATGAGATATGTATCACGCAAGGTGTACAAACCGGATTGGGTGGGGGAAGTCCTGCCGGAGGAATTTACAGTGGAAATGGCGTAACGGATGGGGGAGACGGTAGTACTTATTCATTTGACCCTACAGTCGCTGGGATTGGAGATACTGTCGTAACGTACTCTATTGCGGACGCATGTTCAGGAGGATCAGTTTCTGATTATGATGAAACGATCACCGTTTCAGATGGTTTACCGGATTTAGTTTGTCAAGATATTAGTGTAAACCTCGATGGCGGCGGTAATGCGTCCATTGTATGGCAGGATGTGGTAGCAAATACGATTCCCGGTGGATATTCCTATGAAGTAATTCCGAATACACCGGCTACTTTAACCGGTGGCGCTACTTCAGTTTCACTAGCGGATGATAATGGAACAGGTGCAATACCCATAGGGTTTAATTTTGAATTCTATAAAACTACATATACCAACTTCTATATCGCATCCAACGGGTTCATTTCCTTTACCGGAAATGGAATGACAGGTCCTGCTTCATGGACACCAACGGCATTGCCAAATGCCGGAGTTCCGAACGGAATGATCTGCGGTGTATGGGACGATTTAAGTCCGAATATTGGTGGTACCATCAAATATCAGTCATTCGGATCTTCACCGAATCGCAAGATGGTAATTGAATTTAATGCAGTACGCTTGTATGGAAGTACCAAAACAGTGACCTTTCAAATTCACTTGAATGAGTCTACCCATATCATTAATGCTTACCTAATCAACGTGCAAAGTGATGGAACAGCCAGAACCTTTGGTCTGGAAAATGCCGCCGGTGACATGGGGATCACGGATCCTGCGACCAATTTAGGTAACTGGACCGCTACCAATGTAGCAAGAGCATTTGTGCCACAGCCTGATGTAGTTGCCGACAATTGCGGATATTCAGTTAATATAAGTCTAAGTAAAGAAGATTTCACTTGTCAGGATGTTGGAACCAACATCATTACGGTAACAGCCGATGATGGCAACGGTGGAATATCTACCTGTAATGCTACAGTTACGGTAACAGGCACTACTACCACCTATTCCGGGGGTAATTGGAACAATGGTTTACCTGATCTTGGTAAGAATGCAAGATTTAGTCAAAACTACAATACCAGCAGTGGAAGTATCGATGCTTGCTCTTGTGAAATAGATTCAGGGGTAACTGTTACGGTAGAGGCCGATGATAACTTGAACATTTTAGGAAATATTACCAATAATGGGAACTTAATCATCGAACACCAAGGTAGTGTTGTTCAAACGGATGATGATGCTTTCACCACCAACAATGGTACCATCAATGTAAATTTAACAACCCCCGACCTGGCATCCCGTGACTTTATGGTTCTGGGGAGCCCAATGACGGCCGAAGATCGAAGTGCAGTTTGGAATAATGCGTTTTTGGTTTTAAACCATGACACCAATTTATTTGTCCCGAACCCGCAGGTGGAAGCGCAAATGCCGGGAGCAGAAAATTTTGCAGACGACAATTACGATAACTGGATCGCCTATACCGGCCCTATTAATGTAGGGGAAGGGTATATCGTTCGTCCACAATCGGGATACGGTCAACCGGGCGGTATCTTTAATTATACGTATCAAGGAGGAACCTTGAACAACGGAGAAGTGACCTTCGATGTCCTTTATAATACGCCGGGACCTACTTCAGCCGATAATAAGAATGCTAGTCCTAACGTACTGGCAAACCCTTATCCGTCGGCCATCTGGGCCAACGATTTTATCACTGCAAACTCAATGGTGGATGAAGTATTCTTCTGGGAACATTTAACGCCCCCAAGTTCATCGATTCCGGGAGCAGGCACCATGAACTTTAATATGCAAGATATTTCCATGTATAACCTTGGAGGAGGAAATGCAGCACCCAGTGATCCGGGCACGTCTACTCAACCCAATGGCTTTATTTCAACAGGACAAGGATTCGGGATCAAAGCGACTGCCGCAGGCACCGCTATTTTTAACAACAGCATGAGAAGGACATCCGGAAACAATACTTTAAGAGGTCCTGTGAACGATGATCCTGAGCGTATTTGGGTGAAACTTTCTTTGCCGCAATACGAATTGCAAAATACCACCTTAATAGGTTTCTCAGAAAATACTACGGCAGGTTTAGACAGTGGTTACGATAGTAGAAGATTGGCTACTGTACTTTCGCTGTATTCACATTTAGAGGATGGAAGTCAGCAATTGGGTATTCAGACTCGTGAAGCCTTTGAAAGTGGTATTAAGGTACCATTGGGCTACTCTAGTTTAGTGGAAGAGGAACTCGAGTACGAAATTTCAATCGCCGCGATAGAGGGGACCGAACTTACAGCTGCCACCATTTATTTAATGGATAATCAAGAAAATGTGGTGGTGGTTTTGAACGATGGTGCTTACAGTTTCAAAAGTGCCGAAGGAACCTTCCATAATCGATTTACATTATTATTTGAAGGAGCCGAAGTGATCTTAGATAATAATCAGTCCTTTTTGAATTCTATTAGTCTGTTTCCCAATCCAACGAACCATAACATTAACATTGTGTCACCTTTGACGAACATTGAACAAATTGACGTATATGATTTACAAGGAAGATCCGTTTTGTCAATGGAGGTACAAGCAACGGTAGTTAATGTTGATCTGTCAAAATTCCAGAACTCCGTTTATTTTGTAGAGATTTCCACCGAAATAGGATCCATTACCAAACGGATCATTAAAAATTAATGATAATCTTACTTCTACATAAAACGCCCCGTTTTGGGGCGTTTTTCATTTATTTGGTTAGCATTAGTTCTCGTGACTTTCTTCCAGTAATTTGTAAACTAAAATAGTTCCGGCAAGTAATAAAGTTACCGCATTACCAATAATTATGGGCAACTGTTTATTCGAGACACCATAGCAGATCCACAAGGCCACTCCGGTTACGAATAACAGGTACATAGGCAAGGACAATTGCTTGGTATTTCTGGAACGTATAGTTTTAATGGCTTGAGGTAAAAAACTTACCGTAGTCAAAAAAGCCGCTACATTTCCTATGATGGGGGTTAATTCCATAAACATACTTTTTAACGATACAAATTTGCTATAAAGTCATGAACATCATTACATTCCGATTAACCAAAAGATGTTTTTTTTTAACATATTTCATAATATTTTACTATCTTTCAATGAATCAAGGAGATAGATGAATTATTTTTCAACATTCTTTGTTGAATGAAACGGCTTAGCTAATAGCGTATTGGTGTCGTTGGTTGTCTACCCAATACACAACTCATTCTAAATTGAGAGATATGGAAATTTCTACGACACAACACTCGTTTTATTTTACACTCTTTTATGTTTTGGCCTTTGTGTTTTTAGCCTTCACCGTTTTATACATTGGAAGAAAAAAAGGACATTCTGTTGAAAAGTTGCTTTTACTCCTCGGTGCCCTAAGTTTGGGTACCATCTTGGGAAGTCGACTCGCGACTATTCCGATAGGGGAATGGGGAAATTTAATGTTTACCAATGAAGTTCATTTCTTAGACCGGGCGGCATCCGGTGGGATCATCGTAGGTCTTCTCTGTTTATTCACGGCCTATCGTGTCTTACATCTATCAACCAAATTTTTAATACATTTCATTTGGATCGTCCCGATTGGATTATCCATCCAAAAAATAGGGTGTTTTTTAAATGGATGCTGTTATGGGACGCCTACTACGTCTTCCTTAGGGATCGTTTATCCACGTTATACCCCAGCACATTACAACCACTGGTTACACGATCAGATCGATCTGTCATCACCATGGTCTCTTAGTGTCCATCCAGTACAATTGTATGAAATCATGGCCATGATCCTTATAGCGGCATTAGTTTGGAAAACGAAGGCTATCTGGAAGAAGACTTGGAGTGCATTGATCTTTGGTTTATCAATGATCTTTGCTACACGTTTTATTACCGAGTTCTTTCGGGATGGTATTGGATCACAATTTGGGACCGAAACCGTTTTGGGTCTGAGATATCTCCATTGGACCTTGCTTATTGTTTCGATCTTATTGGGTGTCGCAGTCTTCTTGAATGAAAGAAACAATGGACGAAGCCTACTAAGTACACAAGGTGTCATTCAAAAAAGAATCTCCTTTGGAGCACTGGAACTTGCGGTTTGCCTATCCTTTATCACTTTTACGTTTAAAGGCGTGTTTGCCCCATTTGAGTGGTGGGCACTCTGGTTTACATTGATCCCTGCTATTATTATTTTCACCTGGCATCAAGTGCATAGAAGTAGCCCTGGAAAATATCATTGGTGGGCATTTTCCGCGTGGCTCATTCCTGTTTGGCTTATTGCTCAAACCGTTATTTATAAAGACACTACTACTGTGAAATCTGAAAAGTTCCATCGAATAGATATCGGAGCGAACATGGGTACCTTTTATAATGAATTGCTTTCTAATCCTAATACAACCACCAATGATATAACCGGTTGTACCGGAACAAGCTATACAAAGTTGTTATTCAAGAGTGAGTATAATACCTGGGGAGCCGGTTATTCCAAAGTGGAACGTAAAGGCTACAAATCCACCACCTGGGGGGTCAATGGTTATTTGGGGAACATCAAGAGCTCCATTCTTGATTCTGTGGGAACCTATTCAAGAGACATGTGGGGGATCAACCCTTATGCTAAATATGAAGGAAAATGGTTTGGTATAGGTGGAGGTTTTCATGCTGGAAAGCTATATTATAATAAAGAAGAAAGTACCAAAGCCAATGATTTCTCTAAAGTCATCGATGATAAGGCCATATTGCCGGAATTCTATCTTCGTCTTGGGGTACGGAAATACCTGGATGTGGATTATAATTACGGCTTTTTATTTCCCTCTCCATTTCCCACAACCTATTCCAGAATGTCGATAGGCACCGGACTGGGGCAAGATTTTGATTACAATCTCCGATATGGAACATTTCTTCGGAATAAGGCTCAATTTATTTCGGCAGAAGCCTTGGTGAATAAAAATTTTGGACTTCAATTTATGTATATATTCAAGGATGACTATTCCTTCTCGTCTGAACTTTCTGAAAATTCATCCAATAAATTTGTAGTGAGTCTCAACTATCGATTTGGTCATCAATAAATTATTTTATGATTTAACGGGAGATTAGCGGTTGGGTGTCGTCCCCATACTTTATTTTTACCCACCAATATCGTATGAAAAATTTATTTCTTTGTGTTTTTCTTTTCAGTTCCTTCAGATCCATAAATGCCCAAGATTGGGCACAACTGGATCGGTATAAGGAGGCAAATACACACTTATCGGAACCGAAACCTGGAGAAAAACGAGTTGTTTTTATGGGTAATTCTATTACTGAGGGATGGCAACAGCCGGAACTGACCTTCTTTAGTAAGAAAGGTTATATCAATCGGGGAATAGGAGGGCAGACCACGGGTCAAATGAAGATCCGATTTTGGCAGGATGTTATCGCATTGCATCCAGAGATCGTTATGATCTTAGGAGGTATCAATGATATTGCGCAAAATACGGGTTACTACATTCCCAATGATGAGATCGCTGCAAACATTGCTGATATGGCCGAACTCGCCAAGGCATATCGCATCCAAGTGGTCATCTGTAGCGTTTTACCTGCGAATATCTTTCCATGGCGACCACATATCTTACCGGCTGATAGCGTGATCGCATTGAACAAACTTCTGAAAGCCTATGCCGAAAAAAACGATTTTATCTATTTGGATTATTACAGTGAGATGGTGAACGACCAAAAAGGATTGCGCTCTATTTATACTTATGATGGGGTACACTGCACCTTGGAGGGCTATAGGAAAATGGAACAGATCGCTTCAAATGTACTGAATGGGCTGACGGACTGAAATATCTCCAAAAGCTACCGTTTTAAAACTTGTATTCCCCAGATAAGTAATAAAAAACCAAATCCTGTCAATGCGGGAGGCCAAATATGTGCCTTATAACCCAAATAGATCATGGTACATGCCAATACGGCCAATAATACGGAAACGACAGTAAGTTGATTGTTGCGTGACATATCGATTATTTTTAGGAAACATAAATTAGTAAATAAATCTCGTTACGCCTCACCCGGAGACATAAAAAAGGAAAATACACAGTAAAAATATAAATACTAAATTGTACTCCTAACGATTACAACTTTTGCCGATCGTCATAATACTATCAAAAAACCAATACCCTGTATGAAAAAATTCTTTCCCGTCATCACAATCGTTTTAAGCAGTTTCCTTGCACAAGCACAAGTATTGGATGGTTTCACTCCCGCCTCGCAACAATATGAAGAAGAACTGGAAGTGTTGTTTCTTACAAAAGTAGATACCAATGCCTTTAAGAAACATTTGCAAGATCTTACGGCCAAACCGCATGTAGCGGGTAATAAAGCCAATGAAGTGGTGAGAGACTATATGAGTAAGGTCATGCAGGCCGCAGGCTGGGAGGTAGAATTATTTCCCTATGATATATACATGTCAAAAAATCCGGGGATCTCCTTACTGGAATTGGTGACACCGATTCGTCAACCTTTAAACCAACAGGAAAACATTGTGGATGAAGATC
Source organism: Flavobacteriaceae bacterium (assembly GCA_024643385.1). GTDB lineage: Bacteria > Bacteroidota > Bacteroidia > Flavobacteriales > Flavobacteriaceae > JAHEMZ01. The sequence continues at coordinate 27,157 of JAHEMZ010000030.1, forward strand.
CTTTTTCCACAGATCCAACCCTCTGGAAAGGATGGAATGCTTATTCCGGTAGCGGGGATGTTACCGCTGAAGTGGTTTATGCCAACTACGGAACCAAAGCCGATTTTGAAAAATTGAAAGAATTAGGGGTAACTATTGAAGGAAAGATCGTAATAGCTCGATACGGAGGCAACTTCAGAGGGTATAAAGCCAAATTTGCAGAGGCAAATGGTGCCGCAGGTTTGATCATCTACACAGATCCCAAGGATAGCGGCTTTGCACGCGGACTCGTGTATCCTGAAGGACCGTATTACAGTGAAAGCTCGATTCAAAGAGGATCGTTGCTCACTCCCGATTTTACGGGAGATCCGCTTACCCCATTCGAACCGGCGCTTCCGTTGGATGGAAAGAAGAAGATAAAACGATTGGATCCTTCCGAAGCGCAATTACATAGCATTCCTGTAACCCCGGTGGGATATGCGACAGCACAAGAGATCTTGGGTAAAATGAAAGGGGATCCGGTCCCTGTGGAATGGCAGGGTGGACTTCCATTTACATATCGACTTAACGGAGGGAAAGAACTTACGGTGCGTTTAATGGTCGATCAACCCAGACAATTCGAACGGATCAACAATGTGATCGGAACCCTAAAAGGAAGTGAGTATCCCGATGAATGGATCATTTTGGGATGCCATTATGATGCCTGGGGCTTTGGTGCCACAGACCCTAACAGTGGAACGGCTATGTTGTTGAGTTTAAGTGAGTCTTTAGGAAAACTTGCCGCCATGGGTAAGGGTCCGAAGAGATCCATCCTCATAGGACATTGGGACGCTGAAGAGCACGGCGTGATAGGATCTTCGGAATGGGTGGAGCAGATGAAGGATCAATTACAAGCCAAAGCCGTAGCCTATTTGAATTTCGATGGAGGTGTTTCCGGAAAGGACTTTGGAGCAGCGGCTTCTCCAACTTTAAAGCGATTGATCACGCAAGCCGCGATGAAAATAGAGTATCCCTACTCGGATAAATCGTTCTACCACCAATGGGCAGGAGAAAAGGAGGAACCTGAAATTGGAAACCTGGGAGGAGGGTCAGACCATATTGCATTTTATATGCATGCCGGTGTTCCTTCCTTAAGTGGTGGGACGGGAGGACCAACGCTCTATCATTCCAATTACGACGATTTTTATTACTATGCTCATTTTGTGGATCCCGAATTTAAAATGGGGCCTGCTATGGAACAATTAGTGGGAATTATGAGTCTTCGATTGGCTAATGCTGAAATCATTCCCTACGATGTGGTACGCTACGCAACCGATCTGAAATTGCATTTTAAAAATGCTGAAGAGAAGATTGCCAAATATGATACTTTATTTGAAGGGTTTGGAAGATCTAAAAGAGCCATTGAGGTATTGGATAAGACCTCCAAACGTTATCAGGATAAATTAAATGAATTACTTGCTGAAGGAACGATACAGCCCTCAAAGTTCAGATCACTCAATAAGCAATTATTGGCTTTGGAAAAAAGCTTTCTGGAAGACAAGGGTATGTATTTTGGTTCGTGGTACCGATCCTTGTATGCTGCTTCCGATCCTTTCAGTGGATATGCCTCCTGGATCCTTCCTGGGCTGGAATATGAAATCGCGCAATCCAGTTCCAACAAATGGACCGAATGGGACGAGCGTTACAGCAATGCTATCAATATACTGAATGATAAGATAGAGGTGCTGTTCAAAACCCTATAAGCCAAACTTGAATCGTTTCTTGTGAACCCGTGCGGGTAGCCTTTTAAGGCTGAACGGTGATCTTTGATTCCATCGTTACTTTTGAAGTGATGGAATTAGAGATCAGACATGCTTTTTCCGACTTTTCAAGAATGCGTTCTGCACGTTCTCGTTGTTTTTCATCTGCAATAAAGACCTCAGGGAATAACAGTACTTCGGTCATCATGAACTTACCGTCCACTTTGTCTAACACCCCTTTTGAACCACATCTAAAACTGATGAATTCAAATTTGGAGTATTCAGCGATCGCTAGAAATGTGGTCATCAAACAACTGCTCACAGCGGCTGTGAATAAATGTTCCGGGGACCATATATTGGGTATACCACTTGAAAATTCAGGAGGAGTTGCAACCTCGATGCAGTTCCTTTCCTTAGAATCTGGTTTGAATAATTCCGGAGAACACATCATCCCTTTGCGGTCTTGTGTCCAATTTATATCGACGTTATAAATATGTTTGTCCATTGGTCCTTCTATGACTTAAATATTGATGGAATAAAGGTCGGAAGGGTTTCCTTTTATAGGAATGATATTTATCATATGACGATGACTCATCAATGACTTTGGTCATTTTAATTGTAGGATGTTTAGACTATTTTAGATCGGTTTTTAAATTACATACAGCCATGAAGAATCTACTCATTTCGATTGTGGCCATCCTAGCATTTGGCACTCAATTCAACGCTCAAGAAATTTCACCTTACATCAAAATCGGAACAACCACAGAAACCATTCAACAAGCTTCTGAAAAAATCGTTGCCGTACTAAAGGAAAATTCGTTTACCGTTCTAGGGGAATACAATCCTTCGAACAAAAGTGACCTGAAAGTGATCGCGTTTACCCGTAATGATATTAAGAATACCGTTATCAAAGTTAAGGATCGTGGCGCTTTGGCTGCGATCTATAAAATTGGATTAGTGAAAGAAGGGGAGAAGGTTATTATGTCCTACACCAATCCTGAATATATTTTAAGAGCTTATCTGGGCGATCATTATACTAAATATAAAAATACCTTAGGTGCATTCAGTACAGATCTTAGGTCCGCGCTTTCTAGCGTGGGTAGCGAATTTGAACCTTTTGGCGGAAGTGTGGACGCTGACAAATTGAAAAAATACCATTACAAAATAATGATGCCTTATTTCACCGATCCTATTGAAATAAAAGAGTTTTCGTCCTTTAAGGAAGGATTGACCACTATTGAAGCCAATCTAAAGGCTAAAAAAGGAAATACAAAAAAGGTCTATGAATTAGTATACACCTCAGAAGAGGTGGCTGTTTTCGGTGTTGCGCTTCAATCCAATGAAGACGGGGAAGCCTATTTCTTGCCAAAGATAGGGGAAGCACATGCCGCAGCTCTTCCGTATGAGATCATTCTACAAGGGAAAGAAGCAACCATGTTACATGGAAAATACCGACTAGCGCTGCATTGGCCCGAACTAACCATGGGTACTTTTATGACCATTATGAGCACTCCCGGTGATATTGAAGACACCTTGGAACAACTTTGTCAATAAATATATGATGTTAAATTAGTAAGCCACAAACTACGATAGAGCTTAAGCAAGCTAGCACAAATATGTTGTAAATTAAAAAAGAAGATCATGAACAAAGCAGGAATTTGGATCGACAAAAAAGAGGCTAAAATTGTCACCATTGAGAAAGAAAAAGTACGACTCCTTACGATTGCTTCCAACATTGAAGATTTTCATGTAAAGGGAGGCAGTGGAACACGATTAAAAGGAGGGCCACAAGACGTGGTACAAGACAGCAAATATTTAGAGCGCGAAAAACATCAAATGAAAGAATTCTTTGATGACGTGATCAAACACGTAGCGGTTGCAGACATGATTGTTATTACCGGTCCGGCACAAACCGGCAATAAGTTGTTCGATGTTTTGGAAGAAAAATATATTTCACTAGCCGAAAAGGTTATCGGTGTTGAAAAAACAGATAGCATGAGCGACCCTCAATTATTGGCTTGGGTGAAAAATTATTTTACCATGCATAGACATCTTCATCTTTTATAATGGAGATAGCAAGCGGAAAATTGATTAGGTGATGCCTCGCACGGGCATTCACTTTCTCAAGGAATGGATCGCAAAATTTTATCATAGCCAATAATCTTTTGCATACCACCCGGTCCCTTTGATGAATCAAAGGGATCGGTGTTTTATAGGACGTTCCGAATCGCGCTTATCAATGGATTCAACAGAAAGATTTATCTTTAAACAAATCAATTCGTCCATGAAAGAACAAACAGTAATTAAAGATAAGTTCAGCCGCAGTCAAAAAGCCTTGTCATTAAAACCTTCCTTGGGAATGGGCACCGGTAGATCGACCACCAGGATCGTACAGGGATTATCCTGTGAGACCCGAGAAGGAGATTGGGTGTTTAAAACCGATATGCCCGAGCAGGTTGGAGGAAATGGATCGGCATCTAGTCCCGGAGCTTTAGGACGTGCGGCGCTAGGAAGTTGTTTGGCAATCGGTTATATGATGTGGGCCTCTAAGCTTGAGGTAGTGATTGATCTTTTGGAAGTAGAGATAGAAACCGATTACGACGATGGAGCGCTGTTCGACACTTCAAATGTACCTCCGGGATACTCGGAAGTTCGTTATACGGTTAGGATCAAAAGTCCGGCTTCAACAGAGGCAATTGAAAAAGTACTGGACAAAGGGGATAAGCACAGTCCGTATCTCGACGTATTTTCCAGAGCACAAACGTGCATAAGAAAGGTAGAATTGATTCACGACTAAATAATAACCTATGAAACCGGAATTACAAAGAAGGGTGCAACGGTATGGCTGGGATAAGGCAGCCGAGTTTTATGAAGATCACTGGCAGGCACAATTAAAGCCAGCGCATGATCTGCTTATGGAGGTTTCAAATGTACAACCGGGAGAACAGATATTAGATGTCGCCGCCGGCACAGGGTTGATTACCTTTCGTTTGAGTGAAAAAACAGGAAGCTCGGGGAATGTACTGGCGACTGACATTTCCGACGAAATGGTAAGAATCGGTAATGATTTAACGATTTCAAAAAGCCTTACCAATGTAAAATTCACCAGGATGGATGCTGAAAATCTATCTTGTGATGATCACTCCTTCGAATTGGCCACATGTGCCCTAGGCCTTATGTATCTTCCCGATCCGGATACTGCCATGAAAGAGATGTTTCGGGTGCTTAAAAAAGGAGGACGTGCGGTGGTCGCCGTTTGGGGTTCCAGAAAGAAATGTGGCTGGGCCGAACTTTTTCCTATTGTTGACGCCCGAGTGAGCTCTGATGTTTGCCCTATGTTCTTTAATCTGGGTGAAAGTGAAGTTGTCAAATACCCATTCCAAAATGCCGGATTTAAAGATATTTATTTGCAAAAAATTGAGTCAAAACTATGCTATACCTCAGCAGAGGAGGCTTGTCAGGCTTCTTTTTTAGGAGGTCCGGTTGCGATGGCTTATGCAAGGTTTAGTGAAGAGACCAAGAAGGAGGCGCAGCAAGAATTTATAAAATCTATTGAACCTTATAAAACACCAAACGGCTA
>JAHEMZ010000031.1 GCA_024643385.1 Flavobacteriaceae bacterium
GTTTTTTGAACCACTTCATTGGTTCTGCCCATATGTCCGTAGGCAGCTGTTTCAGAGTAAATAGGCTGACGAAGTTTTAATCTCTCTTCAATGATGGCAGGTCGCATATCAAATATTTCCTCCACCTTCTTGGAGATTTCGCCATTCGTCATATTCACTTTGGACGTACCATAGGTATCCACAAAGATCCCCATGGGTTCCACCACACCAATGGCATAACTCACTTGCACTAAGACTTCGTCACAAACACCGGCGGCAACCAGATTTTTAGCAATATGTCGAGTGGCATAGGCCGCAGACCGATCCACCTTGCTGGGGTCTTTTCCACTGAAAGCTCCTCCACCATGAGCGCCTTTTCCTCCATAGGTATCTACAATGATCTTTCTTCCTGTTAATCCGGTATCCCCATGAGGTCCCCCGATCACAAACTTTCCGGTGGGATTGATATGGTACTTTATCTGATCATTGAATAATGCTTGCGTTTCCGGCTTCAATTGTGCTTTAACTCTTGGAATCAGAATGTTTATGATGTCACTTTTAATTTTAGTCAGCATTCGAGTTTCGTCGGCATCAAAATCATCATGCTGTGTAGAAACCACTATGGCATCGATACGAACCGGCTTATTGTCGTCGCTGTATTCAATGGTGACCTGACTTTTAGAATCGGGGCGTAAATAAGGGATGTCTTTTTCTTCTCTTCGCAATGCTGCCAGCTCGATCAAAATTTTATGGGAGAGATCCAAAGCCAAAGGCATGAAATTATCAGTTTCACGTGTTGCGTAACCAAACATCATTCCTTGATCTCCGGCTCCTTGTTCCTCTTTGGAAGCGCGATCAACACCGCGATTGATGTCGTCACTTTGTTCATGGATGGCCGATAAAACACCACATGAGTTTCCGTCAAATTGATAGGCTCCTTTGGTGTATCCGATCTTATTGATCACATCACGGGCTATTTTTTGCACGTCTAAATAAACGTTGGATTTTACTTCCCCCGCCAAAATTACTTGTCCCGTAGTAACTAAGGTTTCACAGGCTACTTTCGACTCGGGGTCAAAAGCCAAAAAATTATCAATAAGCGCATCACTAATTTGATCAGCGACTTTGTCTGGATGTCCTTCTGATACACTTTCGGATGTAAACAAATATGCCATATGTTCAAGTTTCTTTAGAAAAAGATTTGAGATGATGCTAGGAAGGGAGTAGGTACTGCCTTTAGCATTTTTTTTGGAGGTTGCAATCAGTCAAATCTTTCCTCATTAACGCGTCAAAGGTAGGTATTTAATAAGAACTACAAAAGCAAATAGCATGTCAAAAATCTAAAATTCCATTAGATGAACAAAGCCGGTAATTCCGGTTTTTTTGAGCAAAAAAGAATGCATCATTTTTTTTGCCATAAATCTAAATGGGTGGGTATCGTAATATAATAATTGTAAAGTGCAGATAAACAGTTAGTTAAATTAAATATTCTTCAATTGAATTTATGTATGGTCAAATCGTCATAAATGGGACCAGCAGGAATTACAATACTTTCGAAGCCTCAATAAATATAGGACTTAATTACTTTATGAACCATTTAAACAAATATAGTAAAACGGTTACCCAAGATCCTACCCAGCCTGCGGCCCAAGCTATGTTATATGCCATTGGTCTAATCCGTGATGATTTTTATAAACCGATCGTGGGAATTGCCAGCACAGGTTATGAGGGAAACCCTTGTAATATGCATTTAAATGACTTGGCGCTGCGGGTGAAACAAGGAACGCTTGAGGAGGATGTAGTAGGCTTGATTTTTAACACCATCGGAGTAAGCGATGGTATTTCCATGGGAACTCCGGGAATGCGCTATTCATTGCCATCCAGAGATATCATTGCCGATTCAATGGAAACGGTTGTACAAGCTATGAGTTATGACGGATTAATTACCGTTGTAGGCTGTGACAAGAATATGCCGGGTGCGTTGATGGCCATGATCCGTCTGAATCGTCCTGCCATTCTTGTGTATGGAGGAACTATCGATTCAGGTTGTCACAATGGTAAAAAGCTTGATGTGGTCTCTGCATTTGAAGCCTGGGGGAGTAAAATGGCAGGAACCATGAGTGAAAACGAATTTCAACAGGTAGTTGAAAAAGCGTGCCCGGGAGCCGGGGCTTGTGGTGGAATGTATACTGCCAATACGATGGCTTCAGCCATTGAGGCATTGGGAATGACATTGCCTTATAATTCTTCCAATCCGGCCTTGAGCAAAAACAAACAACAAGAAGCTGTGGAAGCCGGAAAAGCCATGCGATTATTACTTGAAAAGGACATCAAACCCAGTGATATCATCACCCGAAAATCGTTGGAAAATGCCATTCGATTAGTAACTGTTCTTGGGGGATCCACCAATGCAGTATTGCACTTTTTAGCCATTGCGCGAGCGGCGAATATTGATTTTACACTTAAAGATTTTCAGCAAATTAGTGATACTACACCCTTTTTAGCCGATTTAAAACCCAGCGGAAAATACCTGATGGAGGATGTACATGACATCGGAGGAATACCTTCCGTATTAAAATATTTACTGAAAAAAGGCTTACTTCACGGCGATTGCCTTACGGTAACCGGAAGGACCTTGGCCGAAAATTTATTGGATGCTCAGGATCTTCCCAACGACCAAGAGGTGATAAAGCCCATCGAGGAGCCCATTAAAACTACAGGACATTTACAAATGCTGTACGGGAATTTGGCGGAAGAAGGCAGTGTGGCCAAGATCACCGGAAAAGAAGGATTGCTGTTTAGAGGAAAAGCAAAAGTATTCGATAGTGAATATGAGGCAAACGACGGAATTCGTGACGGAAAAGTAGAAAAAGGAGATGTAGTTGTTATTCGTTATGAAGGTCCCAAAGGAGGACCCGGGATGCCTGAAATGTTGAAGCCAACGGCTGCCATTATCGGCGCGGGTTTAGGGAAGGATGTTGCATTGATCACCGATGGTCGATTTTCAGGAGGCACCCATGGTTTTGTGGTAGGCCATATTACTCCGGAAGCTCAGGAGGGAGGAAATCTTGCATTAGTTAAAAATGGCGATATCATTGCCATTGATGCTGAAAATAAGTCTATTAATCTGGAAGTATCTGAAGAAGAATTAGTAAAAAGAAGAACCACTTGGACGCCCCCTGAATTAAAATTTAAAAGGGGTGTACTCTATAAATATGCGAGGACGGTGTCATCTGCTTCAAAGGGCTGTGTCACTGACGAATTTTAATACTATTTTATGGAAACACAAACGATACATAACCAAAATAAAACCCAACCAAATACAGAGCGTATTTCAGGAAGTGAAGCCGTGGTACGCTGTTTACTTGCGGAAGGGGTGGATATCATCTATGGTTATCCGGGAGGAGCGATCATGCCGGTTTATGACGAATTATATAAATACCAAGATAAATTGCATCACGTGCTCACCCGGCATGAACAAGGTGCTACCCATGCGGCCCAAGGCTACGCTCGTATCTCCGGCAAGGTAGGAGTCGCCATCGCAACTTCAGGTCCGGGAGCTACGAACCTAATCACAGGTATTGCAGATGCGCAAATCGATTCTACCCCCATCGTATGTATTACAGGACAAGTAGGATCACATCTTTTGGGGAGTGATGCCTTTCAGGAAACGGACATTGTCGGGATCTCTACGCCGGTGACGAAATGGAATCATCAAATTACAAAGGCTTCCGAAATCCCGGAAGTTCTGGCAAAAGCCTTTTATATTGCTCGGAGCGGACGTCCCGGCCCCGTTTTAATTGATATCACAAAGGATGCGCAGTTCGAGGAATTCGATTTTCATTATGAAAAATGTACCGGAATCCGCAGTTATAAACCGGTTCCGACCGTAGAGATTGCCGATGTTGAAAAAGCAGCGGCATTGATCAATAATGCGAAGAAACCCTTAATTATTTGGGGTCAGGGGATTATTTTAGGAGAAGCGGAAGCGGAATTGAAATCATTGATCGAAAAAACCGGAATCCCCTCTGCTTGGACCATTTTAGGTGCTTCTGCGATTCCAACCTCTCATCCTTTAAACGTTGGAATGGTTGGGATGCATGGAAACTACGCTCCTAATGTTCTCACCAATCACTGTGATGTGCTCATCGCAATAGGAATGCGTTTTGACGATCGTGTTACCGGAAATCTGAATAGTTATGCCAAACAAGCCAAGATCATTCATTTTGAAATTGACCCGGCTGAAGTTGACAAGAACGTTAAAACCGATATCGCCGTGTTGGGTAATGCGAAAGAAAGTCTGCAATTGTTGTTACCCAGAGTACTTCCTAATACACATGAAGCGTGGCATCAACAATTCAAAGACCTATATGCCATCGAATTTGAAAAGATTATCAACCACGATTTACATCCCAGCAAAGAAGGTTTGACCATGGGTGAAGTATTGAACGAGATCAATCTGCAAAGTAAAGGCGATGCTGCCATTGTTTCCGATGTGGGACAACATCAAATGGTCGCCTGTCGTTACGCAAAATTCAATCAGTCCAGAAGCAATATTACTTCCGGCGGGCTCGGCACCATGGGATTTGCCCTGCCGGCCGCCATTGGGGCAAAAATGGCTGCTCCGGAGAGAGACGTGGTTGCGATCATTGGCGATGGGGGATATCAAATGACCATTCAGGAATTGGGTACCATCTTTCAGACGCGTGTTCCGGTCAAGATCGTGGTGTTAAACAACAACTTCCTTGGAATGGTACGTCAGTGGCAACAGCTTTTTTTCGATAAAAGATATGCTTCTACCGAATTGATAAATCCCGATTTCGTACAAATTGCAAAAGGGTATTTTATCGAAGCAAAGAAAGTCTCCAAAAGAGAAGATCTGTCCGCAGCAGTTCAACAAATGATGCAACATGACGGACCTTATTTTTTAGAGGTAGTGGTGGAGAAAGAAGGGAATGTATTTCCAATGATCCCAACCGGGGCATCGGTTTCAGATATAAGATTAAGTTAGTTATGGAAACAGAAAAAAAATTATTCACAGTATCTATTTATACTGAAAACAACGTTGGCTTATTGAATAGGATCTCTGCCATTTTTCAACGACGACATGTAAATATCGAAAGTATCAACTCATCTGTTTCTGAGATCGATGAGGTATCACGATTTACAATTTTGGTCATAATTACGGAAGCACAGATGCGCAAGATCATTGGCCAAATTGAAAAGCAGGTGGAAGTGATCAAAGCTTATTATCACACCGATGAAGAGACAATTTATCAGGAGTCATGTCTTTTCAAAATTAAAAGTGATCTATTGTTCGAGGAGCGTCAAATACAGAATATCATTAAGGAAAGTAACTCTCGAATTGTCACCGTGAACCGCGAGTTCTTTGTTTTAGAAAAATCGGGAAGACGCAGTGAGGTAGACTTGCTTTACCGAGAATTAAAACCCTTTGGCATTATGCAATTTGTTCGTTCCGGAAGAATAGCTGTGACAAAAGACGAAATGAAAATAACCAAAATGCTGGAAGCATTTGCCAGCGCTTAATATCAGAATCATGAAAAATTATTTTAATACTTTATCGTTACGCGAAAAATTGGCTCAACTAGGAAAATGTCGTTTTATGGACGCTTCCGAATTTGAGGCAGGAATCCAAGCATTGGAAGGAAAGAAGGTAGTAATTCTGGGTTGTGGTGCTCAAGGACTTAATCAGGGATTGAATATGAGGGATTCCGGTCTGGATGTTTCTTACGCCTTACGAAATGAAGCCATCGATGAAAAAAGAGCTTCTTATAAAAATGCAACCTCCAACGGCTTTGAAGTGGGATCCTTTGAATCATTGATCCCCACGGCAGATCTGGTTTGCAATCTAACACCGGATAAACAACATACCCCCGTGATTCAAAAAGTGGTGCCTTTGATGAAGACCGGTGCCACCTTATCCTATTCCCACGGTTTTAATATTGTGGAAGAAGGAATGGAGATAAGAAAAGATATCACCGTCATCATGGTAGCACCAAAATGTCCTGGATCGGAAGTAAGAGAGGAATACAAGAGGGGATTTGGAGTTCCAACCTTAATAGCGGTACATCCGCAGAATGATCCTCAAGGAAAAGGATGGAGTCAAGCAAAGGCCTATGCTTTTGCAACAGGAGGCCACAGAGCAGGAGTTTTAGAGTCTTCTTTTGTGGCGGAAGTGAAGAGTGATTTAATGGGAGAGCAGACCATTCTTTGTGGCGTGCTTCAAACAGGGTCCATTTTGTGTTTTGATAAAATGGTAGCGCAAGGCACCGATCCATCTTATGCATCCAAGTTGATCCAATACGGCTGGGAAACGCTAACCGAAGCACTTAAGCATGGAGGGATCACTCATATGATGAACCGCCTGTCGAACCCGGCCAAAATAAGAGCCTATGAACTTTCAGAAACCTTAAAGGAAATCCTTACCCCGTTGTTTCAAAAACACATGGACGATATCATGAGTGGCGCATTCTCTTCCGGAATGATGGCCGATTGGGCAAAGGATGATGCCGATCTACTTCGTTGGCGGGCGGCGACAGGGGAAACGGCCTTTGAAAAAACAGAGCCCACTCCGGAACATATTTCCGAACAACAGTATTTTGACCATGGAACACTCATGGCTGCATTTATTAAGGCCGGGGTGGAATTGGCGTATGAAACCATGGTTTCTTCCGGGATCATTTCAGCATCGGCTTATTATGAATCATTGCATGAATTGCCTTTGATCGCTAATACCATTGCCCGAAAAAAATTATTTGAAATGAATCGGATCATTTCAGATACGGCGGAGTATGGTTGTTATTTGTTCGATCATTCTGCAAAGCCTTTATTGGAAGATTTTATGAAAAAGATTCAACCAATGGATATAGGAAATTCAGTACCGAATAAAGGCGTGGATAATACCGAACTTATTGAAGTGAATGAGGCGATTCAGGAACACCCTATCGAAAAGGTGGGGAAAGTATTAAGAACCGCCATGACCGCCATGAAAACGATTAACACAGATAAAAAAGAGTTCGCTGAAGCTTAACCTATGAATACATCGGTCATTTATGTACCTACCCTCGAGAAAATAGAAGAGGCCGCTTTCAAGTTGGAAGGCGTCATTCACAAAACACCCTTGCTAAAAAGCGCACGCTATTCAGAAGTCTTTCAAAGCCACATTCATTTTAAAAGGGAAGATTTGCAATGGGTTCGTTCATATAAGATAAGGGGGGCGTATAATAAAATGTCCACACTTACACAGGAGGAGGCAGAACGGGGTGTTATTTGTGCGAGTGCCGGGAATCATGCGCAAGGGGTGGCGCTATCCTGTAAATTATTGCAAATTCATGGAACCATATACATGCCTGCGACCACTCCTCAACAAAAGATAGAACAGGTTAAGATGTTTGGAGAGTCTTATGTGGAAGTCAAATTGGAGGGAGATACCTTTGATGATTCTCAGCAGTTGGCATGGGCTGAGGCTCGAGTTTTGGAAAAAATATTTGTACATCCCTTTGACGATGAAAGGGTAATTGAAGGACAGGGAACTGTGGCCCTGGAATTATTAGCTCAATTTTCAGAACCGATAGATTATGTTTTTGTGCCCATTGGAGGGGGAGGATTAGCCGCCGGTTTAAGTAGTGTTTTTAAAGAATTATCTCCAAAGACGAAGATCATTGGAGTGGAGCCATTAGGCGCACCTGCGATGAAAACCTCAATAGAATTGGGTAAGAACACCACGCTGGTAGAGATCGAAAAATTTGTTGATGGTGCGGCTGTCAAGCGAGTAGGGGATCTTACTTTTTCAATTTGCAAGGAAAATCTGGAGGAAGTGGTCACGGTTCCTGAAGGTAAAATTTGTCAGATCATATTGGATCTTTACAATAGAGATGCCATGATCATTGAGCCGGCCGGAGCTTTGAGTATTGCGGCTCTCGACATTTTTTCAGAAGAAATAAAGGGGAAAAATGTAATTTGTATCATCAGTGGAGGAAACAATGATATTACCCGAACTTCGGAAATAAAAGAAAGAGCTTTATTGTATGCCAACCTGAAACATTATTTCATCATAAAATTTCCACAGCGGGCCGGTGCGTTGAGACAATTTGTGGACGATATACTCGGTCCTAATGATGATATCACTCATTTTGAATATACCAAAAAGACCAATCGAGAGAATGGAAGCGCGGTGGTTGGCCTTGAATTAAAATCTCCTGCCGACCTTCCCCCTTTAATTGAAAGGATGAAGAAGTTCAATTTCTATGGAGATTATTTGAACGATAAACCCGAGCTATTTCAGTTTTTAGTTTGATTCCTGAAGCCCTACAAAATGTACTTCAAAAAAAGCCGAATTGAGTTCGGCCTTTTTCATTGTAATAATTAGTATGATCTAGATAATAGTGGATTGACCCAAGTGAATATTGGTAAAATTCATATTGGTATCTTCCGGATGTACGATAAAATCCTGAATGAAATCGCCCACTCTTTCCGTGGTCACCAAGTTATTCTTTGGATTCAGATCGGGAGTCGTAATATTGAGCTCTAAAGATTTTTCCACAGCTCTATTGATCAATTCCGCTTCCGTATGCAATCCAAAATGTTCCAACAACATGGCTGCCGATAAGATGGATGCGATCGGGTTCGCAATACCCTTTCCTTTCGCTTGCGGATAAGAGCCGTGTATAGGTTCGAATAATGCGTATTTATTGCCAATAGAAGCGGAAGCCAGGAGTCCGATGGATCCGCCGATCACACTTGCCTCGTCACTGATGATATCACCAAACATATTTTCCGTCAAGATGACATCGAACTGCTTAGGATTCAATATAAGTTGCATAGCCGCATTATCCACAAATAGAAAATCAAGGGTTACATCGGCATACTGCGGAGCGATTTCCGTAACCACCTTACGCCATAGACGTGAACTTTCCAATACATTGGCCTTATCCACTAGCGTTACCTTTTTACGGCGCGCTTGAGCCGCTTTAAAAGCCAAATGTGTGATCCGTTCTATTTCTTCTTTAGTATAGATACAGAGGTCGGAAGCCTCAGTTCCGGCCTCGTTCAGTTTCTTTTCTCCAAAATAGATTCCTCCGGTTAACTCACGATAGATACTGATGTCGGTTCCTTTGATGTTCTCCTCTTTCAAAGGAGACTTGTCTAATAGAGATTCATAGGCTTTTACCGGTCTGATATTCGCAAATAGCCCTAACGATTTTCTTAGTTTCAGTAATCCTTGCTCCGGACGTATTGGAGCGGAGGGATCGTTGTCATATTTAGGATCTCCAATGGCACCAAATAGGATGGCGTCACTTGATTTACAGAGGTCCAAGGTTTTGTCGGGAAGTGGGTTTCCCGTTTCATCAATGGCAATTGCTCCTACAGAGGCATGCTTGAATTGAAAAGTATGATTGAATTCCAAAGCAATGGAATTTAATACTTTGATGGCTTGTTTTGTTACTTCGGGACCTATTCCGTCACCGGGTAATACAGCTATATTCAGTTTCATATTAATTGCGTTTAAGTGCCTCAAAGGCTTCAATTTTATCTTTTTTGCTTACTAGATAATCGATATCATCGTATCCATTAAGCATACATGTTTTTTTATAAGGATCTATCTCGAACGATGCTGAAAGAGCATTTCCTTCGATTGAAATAATTTGTTTTTCCAGATCCACCGTAATTTCAGTCCGGGGATTATTTTTTAACTCCTGAAAAAGTTTCGCTAGAAATGTATCGGTTACCTGAACCGGCAAAAGCCCATTATTCAATGAGTTTCCCTTAAAAATATCGGCAAAGAAACTGGAAACTATGACTTTGAAACCATAACCTGTCAAAGCCCAGGCTGCATGCTCCCGGGATGAACCGCAACCAAAATTGGTTCCTGCCACCAAGATACTACCTTGATACGTTGGATCATTGAGGACGAACTGCTCATTCAACACCCCCTCTTTGTGGTAGCGCCAATCGCGAAACACATTGTCACCAAATCCTTGCTTATCGGTCGCTTTTAAAAATCGGGCAGGAATGATCTGATCGGTATCAACATTCTCTATTTCTAACGGAATGCCGGTTGAGGTGAGCTTTACAAACTTTTCCATATTAATTGAGATACTGAGCTAGGTCAGTTATTTTTCCTTCGATCGCTGTGGCAGCTGCAACCAGAGGACTTGCTAAAATGGTACGCGCACCCTGCCCTTGACGTCCTTCAAAATTTCGATTCGATGTGGAAACACAGTATTCACCTTGTGGGATCTTATCATCATTCATCGCTAAGCAAGCGGAACAACCCGGTTGTCTGAGTTGGAATCCAGCGGCTTCAAAAATATCTTTGAGTCCTTCCGCTTCAATTTGTGCTTCCACCTGTTTGCTCCCCGGAACCAACCAAGCAGTAACATTACCTGCTTTTTGCTTCCCTTTTACAATTTGGGCTGCTATTCTGAAGTCTTCTATCCTGGAATTTGTACAGCTACCGATGAAAACATAATTAATGGGTTTGTTCAGCATGCTTTCCCCTGCTTTCAAACCCATATATTCCAGTGATTTTACAAAGGAATTATCATCCAATGTGGGAATGTTGCCTGATATTTTAATACCCATCCCAGGATTGGTTCCGTAAGTGATCATGGGTTCAATATCGGATGCTTTAAATACGTATTCTTTATCAAAAACGGCATCAGGATCGGAAGGAAGGGTCCTCCAATAGGCCAATTTCCTTTCAAATTCTTCACCTTCAGGCGCAAACTTTCTTCCCTTTACATAATCAAAAGTAGTTTGATCAGGAGCGATCATACCCCCACGGGCACCCATTTCAATACTCATATTACATACGGTCATTCGACCTTCCATACTCATGTTTTCAAAGACTTCGCCGGCATATTCACAGAAATATCCTGTACCGGCATTGGTGCCAATTTGGGCGATGATATAAAGAATCACGTCCTTGGGTAATACGCCATTTTTTAATTTTCCATTGACGCTCACCCTCAACGATTTGGGTTTGGAAAGCAACAGGCATTGACTCGCAAAGACCTGAGCTACCTGACTGGTTCCAATTCCGAAGGCAATGGTTCCAAATGCCCCATGGGTTGATGTATGACTATCGCCGCATACGATGGTCATTCCGGGTTGGGTAATACCTAATTCCGGTGCCATGACATGGACGATCCCATTGTACTGATGACCTAATTCGTACAATGTAATACCATTCTTTTTGCAATTTTCAGAAAGCTGTTGCAATTGAATTCGGGAAAGTTCATCTTTTATGGGCAGATGTTGATCAAGGGTAGGCGTATTGTGGTCGGCGGTGGCCACTATTTGTTTGGGACGGAGCACAGGAATCCCTCGCTCTTCCAATTCATTAAATGCCTGAGGGCTGGTGACCTCATGGATCAAATGTTTATCAATATACAGTACTTGAGGACCATTTTCAATAGTGTCCACTACATGGGCATCCCAAACCTTATCAAATAATGTTTTTCCCATTAAGCAGACATGATTTGTGCGTATACGTGACTATTCTCTATGATAAAATGAATGTCCTGGTCTTCGACTTCTTTTTTCTTATCAGCAAAATTCAAAAAGCTTGCATAGATATCGTCTAATTGAAGCTTGGTGAGATCGTAACCGATCTTTTTTGCCCTGTAAGCCAAGGCCGCTCTACCACTTCGGGCTGTGAGCACAATGGCCGAATCGGTAACACCCACTTCTTTCGGATCAATGATCTCATAAGTTTCCCGATTTTTGATCATTCCATCCTGGTGGATCCCGGAACTGTGTGCAAATGCATTGGAGCCCACGATCGCTTTATTGGGCTGTGTATACACGCCCATATGTTTTGATACCAGCTGACTCGTCGCGTAAATTTCCCGAGTGTTGATATTCGTATTTAGATTCAAATAGGGATGTTGTTTTAAGATCATAACCACCTCCTCAAGCGCTGTATTTCCGGCCCGTTCTCCTAATCCATTGATGGTGCACTCAATTTGTCTGGCTCCGTGAATAACTCCTTCGATAGAATTGGCAGTGGCAAGGCCCAGATCATTATGACAATGACAGGAAAGTATCGCTTTTTCAATACCCTTTACATTCTCCATCAGGTATTTGATCTTCGCACCGTATTCACTGGGTAAACAATAGCCTGTTGTATCTGGTATATTCAGTACCGTGGCCCCTGCTTTGATAGCCGCTTCGCAGACTCTCGCCAAATATTCATTATCGGTGCGACCGGCATCTTCGGCATAAAATTCTACGTCCTCCACAAAAGATTTGGCATAACTTACCGCGTCAAAGGCCCGTGTAATTATTTCGCTGCGATTGCTGTTGAATTTGTATTTGATGTGTGAATCTGAGGTGCCGATTCCGGTATGGATCCGCGGTCTTTTCGCTTTTTTTAATGCCTCCGCCGCTACTTCAATGTCTTTTTTTACCGCTCGCGTCAATCCGCATACCGTGGCATTTTTAACGATCTCAGAAATGGCTTCAACCGATTTGAAATCACCGGGACTCGAGATAGGGAAACCCGCCTCAATCACGTCCACTCCCAATTTTTCCAACTGAGCGGCAATGATCAGTTTTTGTTCGGTATTAAGCTTGCAACCGGGGACCTGTTCTCCATCCCGAAGGGTGGTATCGAAAATTTGAATTTGGGATTGTGCCATTTCTTAAGAATAAAGTTTGAATATTGCAGAGCGAATTTATATTTTGGAATACTTTATCAACCTGTTTTTCAAGACTTAATTACGGTGTTAAAATTAAATTTTATATTCATAAGTAACTGATATTAAAATAATTAAGCGATAGTAACATCCTATGCCCAAAGTTCAAAAAGATAATTTATTCGACTTGATTAAATCGTTGTCCAAATCGGAAAAGCGTCAATTTCGATTGTATGCAGGTAGATTGGATGTAAATGAAGATGCAAAATTCATGGCCTTATTTGCTATTCTTGAGAAATTGGTCAACTACGATGAAGAAGAAATTTTGAAATATGAAGGGATCAAAAAGAAACAGTTATCTAATCTAAAAGCACATCTTTATAAGCAGATTTTAATAAGTCTTCGCCTCAATCCCATGCACCAGAATGTGCGTCTGCAAATTCGAGAACAATTGGATTTTGCCACTATTTTGTACCACAAAGGACTCTATAACCAGAGTTTGAAAATTCTCGAAAAAGCAAAGGCATTGGCTTTGGAGAATGAGGAAAAGAACATGGCCTATGAGATCATTGAACTTGAAAAAGTGATCGAATCCCAGTACATCACTAGAAGTATTAGCAGTCGGGCAGATGAGCTCACCATAGAAGCCAAGAATATTAGCAAGCTCAACGTAATTGCAAGTAAACTTTCGAACCTGTCTTTGCAGCTTTATGGAATATTTTTGAAGAAAGGCTACGTAAAGAATGATGAGGAATTTCAGATCATTACCAACTATTTCAATGACAGGTTACCAAAGGTGAAACTGGAAGAAATAGGTTTTAGAGAGAAATTGTGGTGGTATAATGCGCATTTATGGTACAGTTTTTTGATCCAAGATTTTTTATCCTGTTACCGCTATGCCTTGAAATGGACAGATTTGTTCTATGAAAACCCCAAAATGATCGTATTGAACCCTATTTTCTTCTTGAGAGGAAAACAATACTTATTAGAGGCCTTATTTTTCATCGGAGATATTCCACGCTTTCGCGATGCCCTTGAAAAACTGGAAGCAACCCTTCAACAAGAAGATTTTCCCGCTCGGGAGAATGTGCAGAGCTTGGCTTTTTTATATCGTTATTCGCACCGGTTGAACCTGCACTTTATGGAAGGTTCCTTTCAGGAAGGATCGAAGTGGGTAGATGAGGTGTTGAAAGGAATTAAAACGTTTGAAAATAAAATTGATGAGCACCATGTCATGATCTTTTATTACAAGATCGCTTGTTTGTATTTTGGTATGGCGGAGCATAAAAAATGCATCTTCTATTTGGATAAGATCATCTCCAATAAATCCTTGGAAATGCGCGAGGATCTTCTTTGTTATTCACGCATTCTCAATCTCGTAGCACACTATGAAGCGGGTGAGGACTACCATCTGGAACGACTCATAAAAAGCACTTATAAGTTTTTGATCAAAATGGAAGATCTGTATCAGGTTCAGAAAGAAATGATCAAATTTTTACGTCGTTTAGGGGAAATATTTCCCCATGAAATAAAAAATGAATTTAAAAAATTGCATACCAAATTAAAGGAGCTGGAAAATGACCCTTATGAACGTCGTAGCTTCCTATATTTAGATATACTTTCTTGGCTGGAGAGCAATATTGAGGGACGATCTATTCCGGAAATCATTCAGGAAAAAGCAGTCCCTAAAAAATAAAATTTTACAAAAAATTTGGATATGAACTTTTTGTTTAGCAACATTTGTGCTCACAAAGTTCAATAACTTACTGAAATGTTATCAAGAAAGGTGGAGGGACTAGACCCGTTGAAACCTTAGCAACCCTTAGTGCAAAACTAAGAAGGTGCTACATTCTACACCACAAATTTGTGGATGATAGATAACAACGACCCAATTCTTTCCGGAATTGGTAGTTTACATTCTTTATAACATTTTTCTGTAAAATACGTCCTTAGACGCATTTGACTTTGGGTTTTTCAATTAACGTTTAACTCAAAAAACAAGAAAAATGAGTGCTACAAAAATTATTCATGCGGTTCCAAGTGATCCCTTAACCGGCGCGATCTCTGTCCCGGTTTATCAAACATCAACCTTTATCCAGGAAGCTCCCGGAGTGAATAAAGGATTCGATTATGCCCGTTCCAACAATCCAACCCGCAAAGTATTGGAAGATCTGGTGGCAAGTTTAGAAAATGGCCATGGTGGATTTGCATTTGCTACAGGGTTGGCTGCGATTGATGCCGTATTGAAACAACTTTCATCAGGAGATGAGATCTTGGCTGTGGATGATATCTATGGCGGAGCCTATCGTTTATTTACACACGTCTATCAGAAACTAGGAATTACAGTGACTTATGTCGATACGACCGAAATCGAAAATGTTGCAAAAGCCGTAACTTCCAAAACCAAGCTCATTTGGATAGAATCGCCTACCAACCCGACACTGAAGGTTTCGGATATTCAAGGGATCGCTCAAATTGCCCAAAGCATCGGAGCCTTGTTGGTGGTGGACAATACGTTTGCGTCCCCCATAGCACAAAAGCCATTGGATCTGGGTGCAGATATCGTGATTCACAGTGGCACCAAATACATTGGGGGCCACTCCGATCTGGTGGCAGGACTGGTCATCACAAAAACGCAAGAACTTTCAGAGCGGATCAAGTTCATTCAAAATGCTTCCGGAGGGGTACTGGGTCCGTGGGATTGTTTCTTAACCATCAGAGGGATTGAAACTTTGGACCTGCGCTACCGAAAGCAGTGTGAAAATGCAATGGAAGTGGCGCTTTATTTAGCACAACACAAGGCTGTTGCTGAAGTTTTCTATCCAGGATTGAAAGACCATAAAAATCATGAAATAGCCAAACGACAACAAAATGGATTGTTTGGAGGAGTGGTTTCCTTTAGTTTGAAGAAAGATGATCAAGAATCAGCGAACCAATTCGTTACGGCAACTAAGTACTTTAAACTGGCTGAAAGTTTGGGAGGAGTGAAAAGTCTGCTTTGTCACCCGGCACAGATGACCCATGCCTCTATTCCCCGTGAAAAAAGATTACAGGCCGGAATAAAGGATTCTTTGATCCGTCTTTCTTGCGGAATCGAAGAGGTTGAAGATCTGGTGAACGATTTGAAACAGGCGTTCGAAAAAGTAGAAAGAGCGAAAGAACTAAGTTTTATTTAACTCGATCATCCATGAACACAGCAATAGCAGAACAACCTAAAACCCTTATCCAATTGCGGGCACTGAAACAAAAAAGGATAAACATTGCACTTTTTGGCCGGGGGAATGTCGGCTCGGTATTGATCGATCAAATTTTAAGTCGTAGAACTGAAATTCAACAAAGAAGGGATATCGATCTACATATATTTTGTGTGGCAAACTCCTCAAAAGTTTATCTTGGGAATGGGCTGAATGATTCTTGGCGCGAGAGTTTCGATCAACCATTGGAAACATATAGTTTACAAAGAATTATCCAATATGCAAGGGAACAAAACCTTCAAAACCTAATAGCCATAGACAATACGGCTTCGTCCGAATTGGTTTCTTTTTATCCCCAATTGGTGAAACAGGGTTTTCATCTTATATCATCTAATAAAATAGCCAATACAAAGGGTCTTACTGATTATAGAGCACTGCGGCGTTTGTTGGCCGAGCATAAAAAGGAATATTTGTATGAAACTAATGTTGGAGCCGGATTACCCCTTATCGATACGATAAAGTTATTGCATCTTTCCGGAGAAAACATTACACGAATTCGTGGAGTCTTTTCAGGATCCTTAAGTTATATATTCAATACTTTTTCCGAACAGGATATTTCCTTTAGTGAAGTGGTGCTCAGAGCGATGGAAAAAGGATTTACAGAGCCTGACCCACGTGAAGATTTGAATGGGTACGACGTAGCTAGAAAACTTCTTATCTTAGCAAGAGAATTGGATTTAGATAATGAATTAGATGATGTTGCCGTTCAAAATCTCATTCCGAAAGATCTGAGAAACGTGTGTCAAAGCGATTTTTTGGCGCTGATTAAGGAACTGGATGTTCCATTTCAGATAAAGAAAAAGAATCTTTCTAAAAATTCGGTTTTACGTTATGTGGCCGATTTAAAAGGGGACCTTATGAAAGAGGATGGCGGATTGCTTTCGGTTCGATTAGAAACCGTACCAAAGAATAGCGTGTTAGGTCAGTTAAAGGGAAGCGACTCATTATTTGAGATCTATACCGATAGCTATGGTGCAAATCCCATCGTTATTCAGGGAGCAGGAGCAGGAGCAGCGGTAACTGCGCGAGGGGTGTTTGGTGACATCCTCCGTTTAAGTGATAAAATAAATTAAACATGAAAGTAACCTTAGATAGAATTAACGATGATTATTTGATCGAAGCCAAGGGGCCGAATAATATTTCAGTACTCATTGATAATAAGACCGAACAAGAAGTGAAAGGTGCCGGTCCGATGGAACTGCTTTTGATGGCTGTAGGCGGGTGTAATGCGATTGATATACTCTATGTGCTTAAAAAACAACGTCAAACCGTAACTTCTTATAAAGTAGAAGTGGAAGGCACCCGAACTGAAGTGCGTCGAGCCAAGCCTTTTGGAGCCATCCATGTAACTATTTATTTGGAAGGAGATATCACACCTGAAAAGGCATTAAGAGCAGCATCGTTGAGCTTTGAAAATTACTGTTCCGTGTCGATGACCCTTGAGAATTCGGTGAAAATTACTTACGACGTAGTCCTAAATGGAACCAAAATTTAATTAACTTTAGGCTATGTTGTCCAGAAAAACGAAATACGGTTTAAAAGCACTGAGTTATATGGCTCGTCGGGAAGGGAATCAACCTGTCCAAATTGCTGTGATCTCCGAGGCTGAGAATATCTCACAGAAGTTTTTGGAAAGCATTCTTTTATCCTTGCGAAAAGCGGGCTATCTGGGTTCGAAGAAGGGAAAGGGGGGAGGATATTACCTTCTGGAACGCGCGAATAAAACTCCTCTCGCCGCCTTTTACAGAATTTTGGAAGGTCCCATTGCGATGGTGCCCTGCGTAAGTCTAAATTTTTATGAACGTTGTGCTGATTGTCCCGATGAGAGTAGATGTGACGTCCATAACTTGATGATACAGGTACGCGATAGCACGCTTTCCATACTTGAAAACACTACTTTGGAGGAATTTGTTAAAAATCCGTTATGAATTTAGTGAGAAAACAAAATATTTCTCATTACTTTTGCAAAGTCTACTAATTCGATAGGAATTATGTAATGAATAAAATTACAGCACATAATCTTTCTCTTTTTAACGAAAATGTACGTTTTGAAGACCCCCTGGAAATCATATCTTTTGCCTTAGAATATGCTAAAAAACCTATAATTACAACCAGTTTTGGCCCCTATTCTGCTGCTGTTCTATTTGCTTGTACTCGGGTAAAGAAAGACATTCCCGTGATCTGGTGTGATACGGGGTACAATACCGAAGCCACTTATTCTCATGCCAATCAATTGATCGAAGCCCTGGACTTGAATATCGATATTTTTGTTCCTCGCTTTACTACTGCTTATCTCAATAATACCATAGGAAAGCCAAAGATCGATAACCCCAAACATCCTTTATTTTCTCAAATGGTGAAATTAGATCCGTTCGACCGAGCTTTTCAAAAACACAAACCTGATCTCTGGTTTACAAATGTTCGAAAAAATCAGACCTCCTATCGTGATCAACTCGATGTTTTTAGCCTGAGTAAAGAGGGAATATTAAAGGTGAGTCCCTTTTACCACTACGACAATAAAAGTTTGGAGTCTTATATCCGATCAAGGAATCTTCCCATGGAACACGATTATTTCGATCCCGTAAAAGCGCTGGAAAACAGGGAATGTGGTATTCATTTAAATCATTAAAAAATTTGGACAAGAATTGGTAAAGACAATTTTATGCTGTTACTTTGTCCCAGTTCATTAACTTTTTGAAGGCGTTATCAAGAAAGGTGGAGGGAATAGACCCTTTGAAACCTTAGCAACCCTTTGTCATGCAAAGAAGGTGCTACATTCTATCCGATTTACATCGGAATAGATAACAACAACTAAGGAAACTCTCCTCACTTTTGGTAATCGCTGTAAATGTCTAAATAAATTAGACCCTGAATAGTATGCATATTATTGAAAAATTATTACGAGAACGTATCTTAGTGCTGGATGGCGCCATGGGAACCATGCTACAGCAATACCAATTCACTGAAGAAGACTTTCGAGGGGAGCGTTTTAAAGATTTCCACAAATCATTAAAAGGAAATAACGATCTACTCTCACTAACTCAACCGGAAGCGATTGCCGAGGTACATAGAAAATATTTTGACGCAGGAGCTGACATTGTGGAAACCAACACCTTTTCCGGAACTACTATTGCCATGGCTGATTATGAACTGGAGGAATTTGTATATGAACTCAATTATGAATCGGCTCGAATTGCCAAAGAAGTAGCTCAGGAATTTACCTTAAAGGAACCAAATAAACCGCGATTTGTGGCCGGTGCCATGGGACCGACCAATAAGACCGCCAGTTTATCGCCTGATGTCAATAATCCTGGATTTCGAGCGATCAGCTTTGATCAATTGCGTATCGCCTATAAACAACAGGCCGAGGCACTTATTGATGGGGGAGTGGATTTCTTATTAGTTGAGACTATTTTTGATACGCTCAACGCCAAAGCGGCGTTGTTTGCCATAGAAGAGGTGAAGGAAGAACGAAATAGTGCTATTCCGGTAATGGTGAGCGGTACAATCACCGATGCTTCGGGAAGGACCTTATCGGGCCAAACAGCAGAAGCTTTCCTAATTTCCATTGCCCATATTCCCTTACTCAGTGTCGGTTTTAATTGTGCTTTGGGGGCAAAACAATTGGCTCCCCATTTAGAGGTCATCGCCCATCGAACCGAATTGGCTGTATCGGCTTATCCGAACGCAGGGTTACCCAATGCCTTTGGAGCTTACGATGAGTCTCCTTCTCAAATGGCCGAACAGATCGAAGAATATTTGGATAAGGGTTTGATCAACATCATTGGTGGATGTTGCGGAACAACCCCCGATCATATCAGAGCCATTGCTCAATTGGTTACAAATTATAAGCCCCGGAAATTAATTCAAAATACAACCGTCATATGATTCCCACAAAACAAGATGTTCTAGGTACTTATGAACGGGTGAAACCTTGGGTGCATCGAACTCCGGTGCTTACCTCTACCTACCTGAATGAAATTACGGGGGCCTCCCTCTTTTTTAAATGTGAGAACTTTCAAAAGATGGGTGCTTTTAAAATGAGGGGAGCGGTGAATGCCATTCAAAATTTAAGTGATGAACAAAAAAATCACGGAGTGGTCACACATTCTTCCGGCAATTTTGGCCAAGCCGTTGCCCTTGCGGCTCAAAAACTTGGAATTACAGCTTTTATAGTCATGCCTGAAAATGCTCCTTTTGTGAAAAAAGAAGCCGTGAAAAATTATGGAGGCCATGTCATTCTATGCCCTTCTACGATGAAAGATAGAGAGGAAACCTCCCAACAGGTCATTAAAGAAAAAGGAGCCACTTTTTTACATCCTTCCAACGATATGGATGTAATTTTGGGTAATTCGACAGCCACGCTTGAACTGTTAGAAGATCATCCCGAGCTCGAAGTAATCATTCCTCCGGTAGGAGGGGGTGGGCTGCTGGCAGGAACGGCTTTGGCGGCCCATTACTATGGAATGAATTGTTCAGTCATCGGGGCAGAACCCATTCGGGTAAATGATGCATATCGCTCCTTGCTGTCCGGAAAAATTGAAACGAACAGCTCTTCGGAAACTGTGGCGGACGGATTGAGAACCCAATTGGGGGACAAGAACTTTCCGATCATAAAATCCTTGGTAAAGGAGATCATTTGTGTCGAAGAGGAAGAGATAATTCAAGCCATGCGACTTATATGGGAACGCATGAAGATCATTATCGAACCTTCTTGCGCCGTGCCTTTAGCGGCCGTATTGAAGGAGAAAGAAAAATTTAAAAATAAGAAAGTCGGAATATTGCTATCAGGAGGTAATGTAGATCTTTCAAACTTGCCATTTTAAATGTATGGACACAGCAAAAAGATACTTAAAATTGTCAGGTTTAGAACCTTTGGTGGTCACACCGGAAAGCAATTTCATCAATATTGGTGAACGCACCAATGTGGCAGGTAGCCGAAGGTTTTTACGCATGATCAAAGAAGGGAACTATGAAGAGGCTTTATCTATTGCGAGACATCAAGTAGAAGGGGGAGCGCAAATTATTGACATCAATATGGACGACGGTCTTATCGATGGCAAAGATGCCATGGTGAAGTTCCTAAACTTAGTCGTGGCAGAACCTGATATTTCTCGAGTTCCCATCATGATCGATAGTTCGAAATGGGAGATTATAGAAGCCGGATTGCAAGTGGTTCAGGGAAAATGTGTGGTAAATTCGATTAGTTTGAAAGAAGGCGAGGCTACATTTTTGCAACAAGCGAAATTGATCAAGCGCTATGGGGCCGCCGTTATAGTGATGGCATTTGATGAGGTAGGGCAAGCAGATAACCTGGATCGACGTATTGAGATCGCCAAACGTTCTTATGATCTATTAGTGAATGAGATCCATTTCCCCCCGGAGGACATCATCTTTGACCTGAACATTTTTCCTGTAGCGACCGGGATGGACGAACATCGTCGCAATGCGATCGATTTTATCGAAGGTACACGATGGGTAAGAGCGAATCTTCCCTATTGCAGTGTGAGCGGTGGAGTGAGCAATGTATCTTTTAGTTTTAGAGGGAATGATGTGGTTCGAGAAGCCATGCATTCCGTTTTTCTATATCATGCTATTCAAGCCGGGATGAACATGGGGATAGTCAATCCGGCCATGTTGGAAGTATATGATGATATACCGAAAGATCTGCTGGAACATGTGGAGGATGTCATGCTGGACCGAAGGGAGGATGCCACCGAAAGATTGCTGGAATTGGCGGAAACAGTCAAAGGAACCAAGGAAGAGAAGAAGGCGGATCTATCCTGGAGAAATGAACCGCTGCAAGACAGAATTACTCGATCCTTGGTAAAGGGTATTGACGCGTTCATTGAGACGGACATTGAGGAAGCCAGACAAAGTGTGGTCAAACCCATTGAAGTGATCGAAGGACATTTAATGCAGGGAATGAACGTAGTAGGGGATCTCTTCGGAAGTGGTAAAATGTTCTTGCCTCAAGTGGTTAAGAGTGCCCGGGTAATGAAGAAGGCAGTGGCTTATCTATTGCCTTATATTGAAGCTGAAAAAGGGCATGTTGCGTCGTATAATGGAAAAATATTAATGGCCACGGTGAAAGGAGATGTACATGATATTGGTAAGAATATTGTATCGGTGGTCCTGGCTTGCAACAACTATGAAATTATAGACCTCGGAGTGATGGTTCCACCCGAGAAGATCATTCGCGTTGCCAAGGAAGAGAATGTAGATATTATTGGTCTGAGCGGACTCATAACTCCCTCCTTGGACGAAATGGTTTTCTTGGCCAAAGAGATGCAGCGACAAGACTTTAAGGTGCCATTACTTATTGGAGGGGCTACTACCAGCAAAGCACACACGGCCGTTAAGATCGATCCGCAATATGAACAAACGGTTGTGCATGTGAACGATGCTTCAAGAGCTGTTACCGTGGTGGGTGATCTGCTTCAGAAGGAGAAAAAAGAGGCTTATAGAACACAACTTAAAGCGGATTATAAACTTTTTAGAGAAGGATTTTTAAAGCGTCAAAAGGTGAAGGAATACCTAACACTTGAGGAAGCAAGAAGCAATAAACTTGCCCTGGATTGGAATTCAAATGAGATCCTTACACCTAATCGATTAGGGATTCAAGTGATCGATGAGCTGGATCTACATCTTTTGAAGGATTATATCGATTGGACCCCTTTCTTTAGAAGTTGGGACCTCCATGGTGCTTATCCGGAAATACTAGCGGATAGCTTAGTGGGCCCACAAGCAACCGATTTATTTAAGGACGCAAATATTATGTTGGAGGAGCTTATTACTGAAAAGAAGTTGAAGGCTAAAGCTGTTTTTGGATTATTTAAAGCCAATCAGGTAAATGATGACGATATTGAAGTATTACACAATGGTGAGCAAACCTATTTCCGAACCTTACGACAGCAAAGTAAAAAAGCGGAAGGAAGACCGAATCTGGCTTTGGCTGATTTCATTGCCCCTAAAACAACAGGGCTACAGGATTTTATAGGTTGCTTCTGCGTATCCACGGGATTTGGCACGGAAACTTTGGCCAAGCAATATGAAAGGGACCACGATGATTATTCTTCCATTATGGTCAAAGCGTTGTCGGATCGACTAGCGGAGGCTTTTGCTGAATACCTGCACGAGCGGGTAAGAAAAGTGGATTGGGGTTATGCCAAAGAGGAATCTTTAACCAATCCGGAACTTATTAAGGAACAATATAAGGGAATCAGACCCGCTCCCGGTTATCCCGCTTGCCCTGATCATTTGGAGAAAATAGCGATCTGGAATTTGCTGAAGGTAGAAGAGACCATTGGTGTTTCTTTAACTGAAAGTCTTGCCATGTGGCCCGCCGCCTCGGTGTCAGGTTATTATTTTGGAAACCCCCAAGCTCGTTATTTTGGGCTGGGAAAGATCACTGAGGATCAAGTGAAGGATTTTGCCGAACGTAAGAACATATCAATAACGGAAGCACAAAAGTGGCTTCAACCCAATATTATAGAATGAAAGTAACAGAACATATAGTAAATGCCAAGGGTAAAACACAGTTTTCCTTTGAAATACTTCCACCCCTTAAAGGGCAAAATATCCAATCGACTTTTGATGCGATCGATCCATTAATGGAATTCAATCCGCCTTTTATTGACGTAACCTATCATCGAGAAGAATACGTTTATAAAGAACTTCAAAATGGATTATTGCAAAAACAAGTGGTTCGGAAACGCCCGGGTACGGTAGGAATTTGTGCCGCCATTCAAAATAAATACAATGTGGATGCTATTCCCCATATTCTTTGCGGCGGGTTTACCAAAGAGGATACAGAGAATTTCTTGATCGATCTGGGGTTTTTGGGTATCGATAATGTGATGGCCTTGCGCGGGGATGCGGTAAAAAGTGAGACTTATTTTTCACCTGAAAAAGAAGGACACAGCTATGCAAGTGAGCTGGTTGCTCAAATCTTCAATTTAAATCAAGGGAAATACCTAGAGGAGGAATTGCAGAATACTGCCCCCACCGATTTTTGTATCGGAGTTGCCGGTTACACGGAAAAACATGTGGAAGCACCCAGCATGGACAGCGATATTTATTTTCTGAAAAAGAAGATCGCCAAGGGGGCGGGTTATATCGTTACCCAGATGTTTTTTGACAATGCTAAATTTTTCAGTTTTGTCGAAAAATGTCGCAAAGAAGGAATTACGGTCCCTATTATTCCGGGATTGAAACCACTGGTCACCAAAAAACAACTCAATTTAATTCCTCATCGCTTTAATGTGGATATTCCGGATGACCTGATCATGGAAGTCGTGAAATGCAAAGATAATGAGGCCGTAAGGCAGGTTGGAATTGAATGGTGTATTGCTCAGAGCAAGGAATTGGTGGAAAGGGAAGTGCCCGTTTTACATTACTATTCTATGGGAAAAAGTGATAACATTAAAGCAATCGCCTCTCAAATTTTTTAAAAAGATTACTTTTGCGACATGTCCCAAAATTTACTGCTCATAGCGCTATGCTGCTATTGCCTTCCCCTATTTTGTCAACAGGAAGATAGGCAACCCTATTCTTTTGACCTCAATTATTATTATGGAACTTTTTTAAGACATAATAAAAATGTGGGGCATCTGGTAAAGGACCATCCTGTAGGTTTTATCGTGAGTTATAACCATAAAACATTTGGCAATAAATATTGGCAACAAGCATATAACTATCCGGATTGGGGAATTTCTTTTTTGGCACAAGATTTTAAAAGAGAAGAGCTAGGACAGAATTATGGTTTATATGGTCATTATAACTTTTACTTTTTGAATCGTAAACTTTCCTTAAGAATTGCTGAAGGAATTGCCTATAATACCAACCCGTTTGATATTGATTCCAATTTTAAGAACATTTCCTATGGGAGTCATTTATTGGCCTCCACTTATCTGTTAATTCAATATCAACAAGTAAACTTATATAAAGGATTGGGAGTACATGGGGGTCTTAGTTTTGTTCATCATTCCAACGGAAGTTTTAAGGCACCCAATTCAGGGACAAATATCCTCGGCTTTACGGTAGGTGTAAGTTATGAAATGCATAGGGAAGTGGAAACTACCTATAAAATAAGTGAACCAGCAAAGGACTATTCCGAGCGGATCAAATTCAATTTTTTAATCCGTGGGGGCGTGAATGAAGGCGATTATTTTAATTTGGGACAACATCCTTTTTATGTTTTTTCCGCTTTTGCCGACAAACGATTGAATTATAAGAGCACCCTTCAATTTGGTGTAGAATATTTTATTTCAGAATTTCTAAAGAAAGAGATCGAATATGTCTCCATCTCATTTCCGGGAAGGGTCGACCCGAAAACAGATTATAAGAGGGCAGCCGTAATGGTCGGGCATGAATTCAGAATAGGTCAATTCGCTATTCCTACTCAAGTAGGGTATTATTTTTATTGGCCGTATGAATTTGAATCCCGTGTTTATACCCGAATGGGAGTGAAGTATTATCTAACCGATATGCTATTTGCGGTGGGTACCGTTAAAACCCATGCTGCAAATGCTGAAAATATTGAATTTGGAATAGGCGTGAGGATATGAAAAAAAGAATTATTTATATAATTGGGGTTACTTGGTTTTTAATTTCCTGTAATGGAGAGAACGCCAATGATTGTTTCCAAGCAGCAGGAAATACGATCCAACAAAGTTTCTCTGTGCCTTTTTTCTCTGAAATACGAATTGAGGATGATGTTTCGTTAATTATCAGACAGGGACCGGTTCAAGAGGTTGTCATTGAAACGGGTGACAATTTACTGAACGATATTCAGGTAAGGGTCGATGGAGCAATTTTGGTAGTCAAAGATAATAACCGCTGCAATTTTGTGCGAGATTATGGGATTACTAAATTGTTCGTGACCACTCCTGATCTAAAAAAAATAAGGAACAGTTCCGAGTTTGATGTCAGGGGAGACGGTGAACTGGAGTTTCCATCTTTGAGATTGGTGAGCAATACTACAGAAGGAATTGAAGATTCCCGTAAGAGCGGAGATTTTATATTAAAGTTGAAATGTGAGGAATTATGGGTCGAGGCAAATGGTTTTAGTGGTTTCTATTTAGAGGGGTTTTCAGAAAAGGCGACTATTGCTTTTGAAGATGAGGTGCCTCGCCTGGAAGCTAGAAATTTAAAGGTAAATGAATTGCGAATATTTCAAAGAAGTGCCAATAAAATGATCGTACATCCGATTCAAAGTATTGTCGGTATTATAAAGGGAACGGGTGACGTAATTTGCGTGAATCACCCACCCGTTGTGGAGGTAGAACAAATTTATACCGGACAATTATTGTTTGAAGATTAGTGTATATTTGCACCCGCTAAATGGCTATGAAGTATCTATTTCTCCTGATTTTTTCAGTACTGTTTTGTCGGGTTTCTTTTGGTCAATATAAAGAACTGAAACCTGTATCCCTGGAAATGAACTATTTCTATGGCAGTATCTTGGAACACAATCTCGATATTTCGCATCTTATTACAGGGCACCCTGATGGATATATCATAAGCTATAATAGAAAGACCTATGGATGGAATGAATGGGAGAGTCGATACAATTTTCCGGACTGGGGGTTTTCTTTTATATATCAGGATCTTAAGAATGAATATTTAGGGAAGAACTACGGTATTTACGCCCATTACAATTTCTATTTTCTTCAACGTATGTTGCGATTCGGTGTGAGCCAGGGAGTGGCATACGCAACTAATCCTTATGATATTGAGACCAACTTTCAAAATAATGCTTTCGGGAGTAGCTTATTAAGCTCGACCCATCTTAGATTTGAAATTATCAAGGAGAATATAGTGGGAGGTTTGGGAGCGCAAGTTGGAATGGGAGTGGTACATTATTCGAATGCGAATTTAAAGGCTCCAAACAATAGTACCAATACCTTATATTTTTCAGCGGGCTTGAGCTATCAATTCGATGAAGAGAATTTTCCCGCCAGGATTTCCCATGGAAGTTGGCCCAGTAAATTCTATGCAGAACGTATTCATGGTAATGCAGTATTCCGAACCGGAATTAACGAAGCCGATGTGAATGGTCTTGGACAATATCCGTTTTATGTATTTTCTTTCTATGCGGACAAGCGTATCAATTATAAAAGTTCATTTCAGCTGGGTGTGGATTTTATTTTTTCAGATTTCCTGATCTACTTGATCCGATATCGGGAAATTGCATTTCCGGGTGATGGAATAAAACCGGGATTGGATTACAGGAGAGTGGGCGTGTTCATCGGACATGAATTTCGATTTAACCGAACGTCTTTTGTGTCACAACTTGGAAGATATGTATATTGGCCCTATGAATTCGAAAAGCGGATTTATAACCGATTGGGCTTTAAGCGATATTTTTTTAATGATCACTTCTTTGCCATCGTTTCCTTAAGAGCCCATTGGGCGAAGGCAGAGGCAGTAGAGTTTGGAGTTGGAGTAAGATTATAGTTATGAGAAATTTGATTTTTGTTTTAGTTGGAATTATTGTCCTTAGCAGTTGCAATTCAGAAACAGCATGGGATTGTTTTCAGAATTCGGGAGAAATTGTGAAACAAGAATTTGAAATGGATAAATTCAAAAAGATCATCGTATGGAATCGTGTACAACTTTTTATTTCCTATGGCGCTGAACAAAAAGTTGTGGTGGAAACCGGTGAAAATTTGATGAATGAAATTAGAGTAAGGGTGGAAGACAGTATTTTAAAGGTGAGTGACCGAAATAGTTGTAATTATACCCGGGATTATGGGATCACAAAGGTGTTTGTTACCACGGGAGTAGATTCCTTAGAGATTAGAAATAGCTCAGGATTAACAACTACCGGTGTTGGCCCGCTTCTATTCAAAAAAATTACGCTTATTTCTGATGATCGCGCGGAAGCCGATGAGTTTCATGTGGACGGGGATTTCCGATTGGAAGAATTGGATGTTCAGCAGCTGGTGATCGCGGCAAATGGGTTATCCAAATTCTATCTAAAGGGAAAAGCGGTTTCAGGTAATTTTGGAATGTATGATAGCGATGTGCGCATTGAAGCTGGAGATTTGGAGATGGAAAATCTTTATTTATTTCACAGAAGCACCAATAAAATGATCGTAAAACCCTCTTATCTTATTCAAGGTATTATTACAGGACTTGGAGATGTAATTTGTTTGAGTAATCCTCCTATTGTTAATGTGGAAGAACGATTTACCGGGGAACTTATTTTTCAGTAGTAATGGCTGTAAACAGTTGTTCCAAAGAAGAATTCTTTTGGTGCAGCTGAAGTAACTTCAATCCATTATCATGGGCAAAGTCAAATACATGAGACCGCATATCCACTTGAGTGGTAAAATGCAGTTGATAAATGAAACCTGATAAATTTTCAACCTTTTTTACCGATGGAATTTGCAATAGGGCCTCCTCTTCAACGCGATAATCAAATTCGACTTCCACTATCTGGCGCTGGTTTTTGGATAGCTCTTTAAGTAACTGATCTAGCACAATCTCTCCTTTATCAATGATAATTACCCTATCACAAATGGCCTCGACCTCCTGCATGATATGGGTAGAAAGTAGGACTGTTTTTTCTTTTCCCACCTGTTTGATCAACTCCCGTATCTCAATCAATTGATTAGGGTCTAATCCAGTGGTGGGTTCGTCAAGAATAAGGACTTCCGGATTATGTAATAAAGCATTCGCTAATCCAACTCGCTGGCGGTATCCTTTAGACAACTGTTGTATTTTCTTATGCGCTTCCGATCGGAGCCCTGTTTTTTCAATGACCTCCTCAATGGCTAATTTGTCAATGCCATACACATTTGCATTAAATTCTAAATACTCCCTAACATACATATCCAAGTACAAGGGATTATGCTCGGGTAAGTATCCTATACTTTTTTGAACACTCGAGCCCTCAGTTAAAATGGAATATCCATTTATACTTGCAGATCCATCATTGGGAGGGAGATAGGTGGTTAAAATTTTCATCAGGGTAGATTTACCTGCGCCGTTTGGGCCAAGAAATCCAACAATCTCACCCTTTTTTAAGGAAAAGGAAATATCCTTCAGGGCCTGCTGAGAACCGTATTTTTTTGATATGTGACGAACTTCGATGGACATAATTTGAAAATGTAAAGCTACGTAATTAAAAAAACGCAAAAAACATTTTGTTGTTTTAAAGTATTGTTTACATTAGCAACCATAAACAAGACAATGCACACATTTTTTACTTTTTTCAACTTTTGGTTTTTTTACTTTTATGGAAAGTACCGGGTTGTATTGTAATTAATGAAACATTAATAAATATAGAACCCGGACATAACATCCGGGTTTTTTTTTGTCATTTAAAACATAAAATATGAAAATTGCTATTCAGGGGATTGAAGGTTCCTTCCATGATGAAGCCGTTCAGAAGCTGTTCCCCAATCAGAGTTTAGAATTAGTAATGTGTGATTCCTTTGACGGGGTGACGGAGAGTGTCAAAAAGAATAAAGCCGACTTTGGGGTTTTAGCCATTGAGAATACCATTGCGGGATCAATTTTGCCCAATTATAACTTGGTCGAAGCCGGTGATTTTGAGATCATTGATGAGGTGTTTTTAAATATTCAAATGTATTTGATGGCTTTGGAAAGTGAATCTATCATTGATATTTTTGAAGTACATTCTCATCCAGTGGCTTTGTTGCAATGCCGCGATTATCTAAGGAGATTTCCGCCTCAATTTAAAATTATTGAGGGAAAAGATACCGCCAGTGAAGCAAAGCGGATTCGTGAAAATAATTTACAAGGGGTTGCCGCTATTGCCGGAAAGCAAGTCGCCAAGCGATTCGGACTAAAAATATTGGATAGCAATATCCAGGATATGAAAGAAAATCAAACTCGTTTTGTGCTGATTGGAAAACGAGGCGCAACGTTAAGCAAGAAAACACCAAACAAGGCTACGATGAAGTTTCAATTAGGCCATGAGGTGGGAACTTTAAGTAAAGCGCTACAAATAATGGCTGCGAATGAGATTAACCTTACTAAAATTCAATCACTTCCTGTTACGGGAACACCCTGGAGGTATGCTTTTTTTGTGGATGTAACTTTTGAGGACCCGGATAGATTCTATGCAGCGGTTGAAGAATTACAGCCATTCGTAAAAAACTTTAAAATACTGGGCGCTTATGCGCAAAATCGAGAAAATATTCCAAGTAAATTAACTAGTGTATTGCAGGATGGAGAATAAGAAAGAACTAAGAAATTGGTTGAACCAGATGAATTTGGCTCACCCATTGGTGATAGCAGGGCCTTGTAGTGCCGAGACAGAGGAACAGGTGCTTACCATTGCTCACGCTTTAAAGAAAACAGACACAACGGTATTACGAGCCGGAATTTGGAAACCCCGAACTCGTCCCGGTAATTTTGAAGGAGTGGGAGCCTTGGGATTGAAATGGTTGCAAAGGGCCAAAGAAGAAACAGGAATGTTAACAACCACGGAGGTTGCAAATGCTCATCATGTGGATTTGGCGCTTAAACATGATGTGGATATCTTATGGGTAGGTGCGCGGACTACCGTTTCGCCTTTTATTGTTCAGGAGATTGCAGATGCGCTCAAGGATACCGATAAAATTGTGTTGATCAAAAATCCCGTGAATCCCGATCTGTCCCTTTGGTTAGGAGCGGTTGAACGCTTTTATTCGGCAGGTATTCACCAATTGGGGGTAATCCACCGTGGTTTCTCCACTTACGAAAAAACGCGTTATCGAAATAATCCTGAATGGCAAATTGCGATCGATCTACAGAATCGTTTCCCTGATCTGCCCCTCATTCTCGATCCTTCTCATATTGCGGGAAGAAGAGATATTATATTTGATCTGTGTCAAACAGCCTTAGATTTAAATTATGACGGAATTATGGTTGAAACACACCACGATCCGGACAATGCCTGGAGCGATGCGAGTCAGCAGATCACGCCCGATACATTAAAACAAATGACGATCGATCTGAGAATTCGAAAGGAAGTGGGAGATGCTGTAGAATTCAATAATAAACTGGCAACACTTCGAACAAAGATAGATGTTATCGATCATCAGTTGATTGAGATTCTGGGGAAAAGAATGAAGATAGCTGATCAAATTGGGGAATTAAAGCGAGCCAATAACGTTGCCATTCTGCAATCGAAACGTTGGAATGAGATCCTGGGAAGAATGATTCTCGAGGGTGAGGAACATTTGCTTAGTGAAGAATTTATTTTAAGAATTTTTAAAGCAATTCACCAAGAGTCCATTAATCATCAAAAGAATACGGTTAGTTTGGAAGAAAAAAGCCTGCAATAGCAGGCTTTTTCTATTAATTTTTTGGTCTCTTAAAGATATAACGAGTAACATAAATTCCATTGTCGTCATCTCTACCCGCATGGCTTTCCACACCACTATTCACAAAGGCCAATTCCCAGCCATCTTCAGACATGGCATTTAACTTGGAAGTAACAACGGCATCGTTAGCAGCGATGTTCTGAAAACGAATACCCCCCAAGTTAAAGAAGTTAAGCAGCTTGGTCTCGTCAAAATCCTTTAAGCGAATATCTCCTCGGTCGGATTTATTGCGATCATTATCTTCTTCCGATCGCGTGGAAGTGAATTCTTTATAATCCCTACTTTCATTGGCAGAGATCATACGTGATCTTCCCAGACCATTTGGGATTATAGATTCAATAACCGTTACCGTTTGGAATTCATAAACTTGCGTCTGGCCTTTTTGGGCAAAAGCAACTGTCAAAAGCACTAAAAATAAGAATCTATTCATAAAATGAAAATTTAAAGATGATTTGAACTCAAATATATTATTAAAAGGCCATTGTTTATTTGAAATTTCGGAATTTTGCCATTGATGAATGGAACGGTTTATAAATCTACGGGAAGCTGGTATACGGTCAAGGCCTTGAACGGAACTCTGTATGAGTGTAAGATCAAGGGTAAGTTCCGTATGGAAGGAATCAAGAGTACCAACCCTATTGCGGTAGGAGACAAGGTTGCTTTTACGGTAGAGAAAAAAGGGGATGAAACCATTGGCATTATTCATGAAATTGAAGAAAGGGATAATTATATCATTCGAAAGTCTGTTAACTTATCCAAACAAACACATATTATTGCGGCAAATATTGATACCGCATTTTTATTGATCACGTTCAATAACCCTCCTACTTTTACCACCTTTATCGATCGTTTTTTGGTAACAGCAGAGGCCTATCGTATCAAGGCAGTTTTACTTTTTAATAAGATCGATACGTACAACGAAGATGAATTATTGGAAATAAAATATTTGGCGGCCTTATACAGGAAGATCGGTTATGAATGCATCGGTATTTCAGCAAAGACAGGTAAGAACATCGATAAGGTAAAACAATTGATGCAAAACAAAGTGTCCATGTTTTCCGGTCATAGCGGTGTGGGGAAATCTACACTGATCAATACGTTGGAACCCGGGTTAAACCTAAAGACAGCTACAATATCCGAACAACATT
>JAHEMZ010000072.1 GCA_024643385.1 Flavobacteriaceae bacterium
TAATATTTGCGACAAGTTCATTTTCAAAAACGGAAAACAAACTTTCTATGGTATTCGATACTTTTCTTTTTTCATTCCAATTATTTACCTGGAGGGCCAAAAGAATCCCAATCATTACCAGCACAATCTCTCCAATAGCATATTTTAAATACCTTCCTGTTTTATTTTTTTCCATAAGGTCGTAGCGAATTCGTCTAAAAAACTTAATCATATCGAATCAAGGTGTTTTGAGCAAGTCCGTCCCGAGTACTCGGGATGAAGCACAATATTCTAGCATTTTAATTAGCTAGGATTCTAAGGTACTACTTATTTAAATAGTACGGCAGCTCTTAGCGGGGTGAGAGGTGAACAGACGAGCATTCGCTTCCGCGCGATTGTATCGCGTGGTAGCAGCTTTAACAAATCATCCCAAGTTCTGAAACACCACAATCCATCCAGCCATTCCACCACGGCAAAGCTAACGAAGTAGAGACCTTCGGGATTGCGGAATTTGTAATTGCGACTCATACTCTATAAGTAGCTTTGATTTTGCTATTTTAGAGGGGAGGTATTTAAGTTAAAGTTCCTAAAATAATAGCCACGCGATACAATCGCGCGGCAGCTGGAGGTCGCATCCGAGCAATTGGCTTAGTTTTGGAAAACTACTTATTTTGTGTTTAGCATCATTTCTTTAAATGCTTGCCACTTCGCCTTATCTCCGTTTATTTCGTACGATTTAGAATTTTTAGAATGACTAATACCAGTTAATCCTCCTATTAAGGCACCGGCAATTCCTCCTATAAATGCTCCAGCACTAGCTCCTTCACCAACTGTCCAGTCATTTGGCCAAGATTCCGGATTTGAAGTAGCGGCTCCTGCAATCGCCATGGTTGTTGCTCCGATTGTGGCACCGACAAGAACTTTGTGTCCTGCTGAACGTTTCGTTTTAATTGAACCAATTTCACTTAGAGGAACTTCAAAAGACGATTCATTTCTAATTAATTGAAGTGATGATTCTGAAATGGAATAAATTATTCCCTTTGCTATCTTTTTACCTTGTAAATCATAAACTCTTACGAAGCGGCCGGTATTTTCGATGCTATTTTGGGTAAAAGCATTCAAACTTAAGATCAGACTGATGGCAAAAACTAAATTTTTCATAACTGTAATATTTGATAACCTAAATATTACTCATATTCAATTAATGGACATCCAATATTATGCAAATCGAAAGAAATCGGATGTCCAACTATAATTTTGGACAATCCATTTTCCCCGAATTGCTTTTATCCAACCATGGATAGTATCAAATAAACAAATCGCTCATGCCTTATAACGACCAGATAGAAGGTTAGAAATATTCAGAGGAGGTTTTTAAAGAGGGGACAGGTGTTGCGAAGGCCTATTAAATGTTGTGCCTGAAAAGTGGTGCCTGTGTAAACTATATTAAGTTTTATCTCGCAGGGCATTAAGCGCCCAAGCAATCAAAAAGAAGGCAAAACCACTTAAGATAGGGGGCCACATAACCTTAGGGGCATAAAATCCCCCTAAATAAATCATGACAAACCCAAGTATCACTAGCATTCCGGCAACGATGGAAAGTATTCTATTTTTGTCCATAACAATAAAGATAGCCCTTAAAAACCAGAATATAAACCGCGCTGAATCTAGATTCATATTGCCACGCGATGCAATCGCGCGGCAGCCTTAATTTTTTACTTTTTCATTTAGTTTAAATTCCGGATGCCCGGATTGCCAATAAAAGAAAGAAAACACATTGGCAAAATTATTTAAGGATTTGGTTAAGGCAACACCTCCACCATGGCCTCCATCAAATTCAGTCAAGAATAAGATAGGCGCGTCGCCCGAGTGATCATGTTGCATTTTAGCAGCAAACTTAGCGGGCTGCCAAGCGATTACCCTCGGATCATTAATTCCGGCAGTGATTAAGGTCGCCGGATAATCGGTTCCCGGCTTTAAATGATGGTAGGAATCCATTTCTAATAATCCTTTAAACTCTTCCGGATCCTTCACCGTTCCAAACTCCGGAGTATTCACAGGTCCGTTTGGCGTTTCTTCCATTCTTACGGAATTCATGGCACCAACCATAGGAGCTGCCGCTACAAATAAATCGGGACGTTCGGTAATGGACCTTCCAACCATAATGCCCCCGGCACTACCCCCAAAAATAGAAAGCTTATTAGGTGAAGTATATCCTTCATTAATCACATATTCAGCGGCTGCAATTGCATCTTTCCAGGTATTTGGTTTATTAAGTTTTTGTCCGGCTTTATGCCAAGCATCCCCTAATTCGCCACCTCCTCGAACATGCGGCACCACCAAAACGCCACCATAAATGGCATAAGTTAGCGTAATGGGGCTAAAAAATGGACTGGTAGAAATGCCATAAGCCCCATACGTATAGATTACTGCAGGCGTTTGTCCATTCATTTTCATGTCTTTATTATAGATAATAGAGACCGGAACCATCACACCATCATGAGATTTTACCATGACCTCCTTGGCCAAAAGATTATCTAATTCAGGATATTCAACGGGCGTTGATAGGGGTTGATACGTAAACGTATTGTTTTCGGCATTGTATAAATAACGTTTGCCTGGTGAGGTCCATCCGGAGATAGAAATCCAAACATCACTAAAATCAGTTCCTTTCCTTGAAATACTCGCATTTCCGGCTGTAAATGGTAATTCCAATTCAATAGGCTTGGTTTTATTGTTTGGTAAAAAGTACACCTTTGCTTCGACCCCATTTTTTACCGTACAATAGTAAAGACCATCTTTGGTAACTGCCATTTGTGTAATATTTTCCGATGTAGATTCTTCGATCACCGTTGTGGCTTTTGAAAAATTTGGTGTTTTAATAGGAGCCTTTACAATTTTATAATTAGGGGCATCCTCATAGGTTAAAAAATAGATTTCCCGATCATTTAGATCAAAGTACACTACTTTATTTTCTCGTACGGTCAAGGGTTCCCAAGATTTATGATCATTGGGGTTTTTATTTACAAAAGTTTGTAAATTCTTATCGACAGAACCTGCACTTAGAAAATTATACTTGCTGTCTTTTGAATACCAAACATTGGGTATTTCCATATCCACTACGCCCAACCCTTCATAGTGATCCTTAGAAAAATACACCTTATCAGAAGATTGCTCGGTACCAACCTTATGGGTAAATACTTCAGTGTACTTGGTTCTATTTATATCGGTAACATCAAATGAATTTAATTTGGTATAGAAAAAAGCATCTCCGGTTGCGTTCCATGAAATACTTCTCCCTAATTGAATCGTTTCCTTATATTTTTCACCGTTTTTTTTAAAAATAAGCACCTCCGGATTTTCTGAACCATTGGCAGCTACGGTAATGGCAACTTTATCTCCTTGAAAATTAGGGCTAATTCCATTTACAGTATACGTTTTCCCCTCTTCTTTTTTGTAAGCGGTAGGATCAAAAAACAAAACTTCTTTTCCCTCATACCCATCGCGTTTGTACATCTTACTAATTTCTTCGCCGGGAACTCGCTTTAAATAAAAATAGGTGTTATCGTCGGTGATGCGCAACCCCCCAATCGATGCCGAAGCTCTATTGACAAGTTCCAACATTTTATCGACCATGGCTTGCTTTCCCGATATAGCATCGAGCATTGAGTTTGCGTAATTAGCATTGTCTTTCATCCATGAAATAACGCTTGCGTCGTCTAAATTCTCCAGAAACTGATATGGATCGTTTAAGGTGGTATCATAATAAGTGTTTGTTGTATTTTTTGGGGAAAGGGTCTCAGGTTTTACCAATTCTTGGGCAACGACCATCATTGGAAGAACAAAGAGTAAAAGGGAAAAATGCTTTTTCATGCTTTTAGGTTTAATGAGTGAATAAAAAGCTTCTAATAATTTCTTGGGGGAGCGATTTAAGATACATAAAAATCTACAACAATGGTTGTTGATTTACTAATTTATAGGATTGCCTAGAAGAGGTATTTACCTAATTTGGTATCCGTTAGCATTTTTTGTCTAATGCGCCTAAAGAATCTAATCATTGGAGGTTGTTTTATTCTTGAATATAGCGAACTTCTAAAACACCTGTATTCCGAACTGAAAGCGATTATTACTCAAATTGCTTCCACGGTAGTTTTCCTTTTCAGAATAAACCCATTCAACACCAATATTTACATATCTGTTCAATTGATAATAGGTATTTATAAAGCCATAGGTGCTTGTTTTAATATGAGGGTCGGGATTATTTTTAATTTCATCACCAAAAAATCTACTCAAGGCAATATTGCTTCTAAACTTTTCATTCCAATTATGCTTATACGAACAATTAAAGCCAGATTCACCTTGCAGTTCCATCGTGGTTTGGTCATAATATCCGGAAGTGCCATCAGCACCCATGACGTAATTCGAAGCACCTTTACCATATATGAGGCCAAGTGTAATTTTATCGTGTGCACTCGGTCTTACCAACATGCCTAAACCCGTTAACCAACCGCTTTCAGTTTTTAAATCGGTATTGGATTGAGTCTTAA
Source organism: Flavobacteriaceae bacterium (assembly GCA_024643385.1). Classification (GTDB taxonomy): domain Bacteria; phylum Bacteroidota; class Bacteroidia; order Flavobacteriales; family Flavobacteriaceae; genus JAHEMZ01. The sequence goes on from JAHEMZ010000072.1 coordinate 4,527, forward strand.
ATGTAACAGGTTTGTACATGCCGGTAAGACTTAAATGAAAAGCTGAAGACGGGTCAAATGACATAGAACCTATCACATCGGGATATTTATTGACAGTAACGATGTCAACTCCTTTTAAGTCGCTATTATTGGGCTCTTCCAAGGATGCAGAAAATGTCAACGATTTACTCAAAGGTGTTGTAAACCGAATTTGTCCGTGCCGTGAAAAGCCTCCACCACTCATAGTTGGTTCTACTAATGCTTCAGGAACAGTTTGTAGGTCCATAATAAGACTCCAATATTGTCCCATTAATAATTGTTGCCCGTGTTGATTGCTTAATTTCAAATAGGCATGCCGAAGGGTAAATCCTGAAGAACCCCTAAAATCCATTTCAAAATACCCTCTCATATGAATCTTTCCCAACGAGGATCGTCCATCAAAAAACAAACGCGATGAACGCGCTCCAAAATAGGTTTGACCCTCCTCAAATTGCGATGGAGTAAATGTGCCTGGAAGAATAATTTCATTCTTTTCAATATACTTGGTGTCATAAAAACCTACGGCCTTTATAAAACCACCTATTGCTAACGAAACTTCAGTCCCGGGAAGCAAAATAGCTCCGGGAAATTGCCCATTTTTGATATAGGATGCATTCAAATCGCCAATGTTATCTCGAATAGGCGCAATGGAATCCAACTCTTGGGCATTGAGAAGAAAAACAGGCATTAGACTTACAAAAGCAATAATAAATCTTGACCTCAGTTTTTCGTAATTTTTAATAAAATTCATATGATAAATAGTTATAAAATATCATCGTTAGAATTTATTCTTATTCTAGAACAAATAACTTACGAGTTATAAGAAAAAGGTTGTACCCAATCTCACAACATTTATTTCATTGGTAAAATTGGGCGACCAAGTTACATTCGCTTTAAATTTGTTAGGGACAAAAACGTGGTTTAAATTAATCTCACCACTCCAAATGGTTTTCCAACGATTATTGGTGTTTAGCAATAAGGGGGTTGGATTAACAAATAAAAAGGTTTTTTTTGTAAACGAATAACTGGCATTAAATTGAAACGAAATTCCATTGCCTGTAAATTTTAAATTGTCCGGAATTAGATCGGTAGCCGGTTTTGTAATATGCACATAGCTCACTCCCGGAAAAAGCGCTAATTTAGGGGAGGCAACAAAACCAAAAACAGAACCTGCCGCAACAGACCATGAGCTGCCGCCAAGTCCATCTTCAAAAGAACCTGTAGGGATCGTAATATCTAGAAATGGCGCTATGGCAATAAATTTTTCGGTGATATTTCTTTTAACCACAGTAAAGTATCTTATCCTTGAATCACTCATGCCAAATTTTTCACTCACATCGTTATACAAAAAAGGAACTTCTACCAAGAATATATTATTTGGGTTTATGGCATAAGCTACATTCATTCTTAAACCAAAAAGATTTTGAGCATCGGAAAAAGACGACTCAAAATTTGTGTTCACTTGTGTGTAAAGGTTTGTTGGTTTAGAAGCGTCTACTTCTATTTCCTGCTCAATAACATTGCCACTTTGCGCGACCAATTGAAAGCTCAGTATACAAAATGGGATAAATAATATTTTTTTCATAATTATTGTTTTAGTCTAATTCCCAGCCAATTCCGCTAGAAAAAAGATAGTCCGTATTATTCCCTTCTACGACAGATTGATTGTCGTAGTTTAAATTTAGTTCGGCTTTTATGTAAAAATCTAATGGTAAATCGTATTTCAGTTTGAGGTTATAATCTAATCGAAATCGCCCTTTTTCTGAAAGGCTGGGATACATGGCCACATTGGTAAACAAACTAAAATCTTCGATGTTGTACAGATCAAGTTGTGTGATAAACTTCAACTCCGTTGAATTCTTGTTTAGCATTTCATCACTATATTTTTCAATGTTATAATTGATGCCCGCTCCGGTTAATAAATATAAATGTTGGGAATAGACCAAGCCTCTTCCTATTCCAATACCCGGAATGACCCTACTTTTAAGACCTAATTCTGTACTTGAAAAATAAACTACCGTAGATTCTAAATACCATTTATCAATAAACCTTAGAGCTGTTAGATTGTAATCTCTTCTTTCTATTCGGTCATTGTCATCACGGCTTGAATAAAGGGTGTTGGAGGAGAATTTAAAATTCCATAAATCGCTTGAATATTTAAGTAAACTTGAAATAGTAAGTTGTCTAAAATTATTGGATTTTGTCATGTTAAATCCGATATCTAAAGCGCCAGAAAATCTTTTCCAAAATAGTTGTTTTACTTCGGAAATCGCAATAATCGAATTGATGTCTACCTCCTGAATTAGTTCGCCATTATTTACTATTTGCAGCATACCCTTACTGGTGGGAATTATTTTACCCGTGAGTCGTGTTTTGTTTGTTAAAAACACTAGATATACTTTTTGGGTTGAAAAAACCTTTACTTCATCAAAGTCTACCTCAAAGTCTGAATCACTAAAATAAGTTTCTATAGTTAATATTCCTTTCGATAGCCCTTTAATTTCCCCAACAAGAAGATGGTTTTTTTTGGTCCAAATCGTGTCGTTTTGTGAAAAAATACACATAGGCACTAAAAAAAAAGCCAAAAAAAAGGTTTTCATAGGGTCAAGGGTATTTTCAAACAATCAAGTGTTTAAACAACATAAACATTGAGTATTAGAGTAAAAGCATATCAATTTTTATCCAAATATTTCGCTACTCGTCTTAAAAATCCGGGCATTTTATCTCGTCCATGGGTCGCTTAGCTTCGCTCTTAATTTCCTCAAATCCTTTGTCCTTGTTTTTCGAGGCAGCTGCGGGTACCCAAACGGTCCGCATTGTACCGGTGACTAAACAAGTAAACTATACTTTCAAGACTGGCGACCGAGCGCCAGTCTTCAATTGAATTGTCTTTATATCAGATCTATTTCCTTTAGTTCTTGTGTCCGCCTACCATCTCCCCGGCGCCGGAATCGTCCATATGTGGCAAGATCTTGTCGCTGATCGTGTTCTCGTTGAGCCAGCCGTCCGGCGAGATCGGCACGAAGCGACCCTTCTCTTCGACCGGAAAGCGGATCGGTTGGCCCGGCCGCACGTCCAGTACTTTGCCCTCATCAACCACTACCGTACCGTTGACGATGACATAGGGAATGCCGACCGGCGGCAGCCCGTTTTCGCCCAACTTATAGCTGGCCCTAGTCTCAACTTTCATAGGATCGAACAGTGTGAGGTCGGCCACCATGCCTTCCTGAACCCGGCCACGCTTCTGCATAGCCTCGAGCCCGGTGTCGCCAAGGTGTTTTGCCGGCCAGTAGCTAAGCTGTGACAAGGTGAACATCAGGGGCACATTAGCTTCACGCGCCATTTGGAGCGTCTTCGAGTAGCTGCCTGCAGTACGAGGATGTCCTGAATATTTCGAGATATCCGCCTCCCAAGGCAGGAAATTTCCATTGGCATCGACGCCTGGCATCGCATCCGAGGCGACGGTCATGTGCGGGATGGT
>JAHEMZ010000124.1 GCA_024643385.1 Flavobacteriaceae bacterium
TCTTAAATTTCCAAGAAAATACGTCAACTTTATTAACAATGCTGTTGAGTTATCAACAAAAACGGCGTTTTAGCGCGTGTTTACTTGCGTGAACCGAATATCCGTTTAATTTTGTAAAGCAATTATGAATGTTTAACCAACAATTAATTTTTAAAAAAGTAACGTATGAACAAATCTGATTTAATCGACGGAATGGCAGCCGATGCCGGTATCACCAAAGCAGCTGCGAAAAAAGCATTAGAATCTTTCCTTGGGAATGTTGAAAAATCTCTTAAAAAAGGAAATAGAGTATCATTAGTTGGTTTCGGATCTTGGTCAGTTTCTAAAAGAGCTGCCAGAGAAGGAAGAAACCCTCAAACTGGAAAAACTATTAAAATTGCTGCTAAAAAAGTAGTAAAGTTCAAAGCTGGATCTGAATTATCTAACAGCGTAAACTAATCGCCTCAAGCTAATTAAAAGCTTTATAACCCTGCCAATGGCAGGGTTTCTTTTTTTATACCGCAATGAAAGTCTACCTTTCTTGTTGGATATATAAAAATTAATACTTAGCTTTAATAAGCTCAACCAATGAATATGATCAGTTTGAATCCAACGAAAGGGGTATTATTAATTGCCGAACCGTCCATTATTGGTGATGTATCATTCAACCGTTCCGTTGTACTTTTAGCAGAACACAACGAATCCGGCTCGGTGGGTTTTATTCTTAATAAGCCTTTACAATATCGCCTGAAAGATTTTATCCCGGAATTACATTGTAATCTTAGAGTGTACAACGGTGGTCCCGTGGAGCAAGACAACCTGTATTTTATTCATACGGTTCCGGAGCTAATTCCGGAAAGCATCGAGATCTCGAATGGCATCTATTGGGGAGGTGACTTTAATACCATTTCAGACATGCTGAATGAAAATGTCTTAAAAGAAGATCAGATTCAGTTTTTCTTGGGCTATAGTGGTTGGACCTCCGATCAGCTGGAGAATGAACTAAAGGAAAATAGCTGGGTAGTTACGGAGAACAAACTGAAAAGTGAGATCATTGGCAAAACCCGCAAAGACTTCTGGAAAGAAAAGATGCTCGAATTTGGCGGTGACTACGTGATCTGGTCCAATGCTCCGGAAAATCCCAACTACAACTAACCCAAACGAGCCTTTACATTTAATTTGGCCAACAATTCCCTGGCGACTTTAGTTTCGTAGGTTTTCTTGCGGAATTGGGTAACGGGTTGGATCCCCATGATCGTATTGGTTAGGAATAGTTCGTCTGCCTTTTGCAACTCGAAGGGAGAAACGGATGCTTCCTCCAATACATAGTCCGGCAATTGCCCCAAGATCCCGATCAATTGCTTCCGAACGATCCCATTTAAGCAACCATCGCTTAAGGGAGGTGTTTTGATCTTATAGTCATTTACTACAAAAAGATTCCCGTTCAAACCTTCGATCACCATTTTATGCTCGTTCAAGAGCAGGCAATTTTGATAATCGTTCTCTTCCGCATAAATACTTCCCAATACGTGAATAGCCTTGTTATTCGACTTGATCGTGGACAGCAGTCCTGAAATGACATAATGATCCTTAAAGAGTTCTATTTCATACGGCACTTCGTTCAAGGTATAAAAAGGGTCCGCTAAAGGTGCTGCTTCCAGCAGGTATTCCACCGTCTTTGCTGTGGGAGTATATTTTCCGCCCCAACTTCGCCAAACCAATAATTTCACCCGATAGGCACTACTCTTTTCGGACGCAACCTCCAAGGTTCGGTGGATCTCACTCTCCAGGAATTCCGGGGTAAAGTTCATGGGGATCTCCATACGCATGATTCGCATGGAGGCCATCAGACGGAAATAATGATCTTCCCAGAATAATACTTTTCCGGCCGATACCTTGATGGTCTCAAAAACCGCATCGCCGTAATGGAGTCCACGGTTCTGAGGAGATAGCATTGTTTCTGCAGTATGGAGAATGGTACCGTTGAGATTGATCATAAAAAAAGCCACCTTTTAGGTGGCGTAAATATACTTTAAAATGATGTTTTATGCAGAACCTAACACATGTTTTAGGTTTGAAACCATATTTTCCCAAAGCATTTTTCCGTCTTCTATTTCATCGTCCTCCGCAAAGTCAGTGATCATCAAGGAAACATCTTTGGTGATCTCATCCACTTGAATGCGTAATTCAAAATAATAATCGGTATCCTC
>JAHEMZ010000032.1 GCA_024643385.1 Flavobacteriaceae bacterium
GCAGATGGGCTCCAAATTCGATATCCGGATACATGGGAATTAGGTTCGAAAATAAATAGGAAATCACTTCAGGAGTCGAGCTGCCTACCGTATCACTTAAAGAGAGTATTCGTACACCCATCGCAGATAATTTTTCGGCCCAATTCCCCACGATCTCGACATTCCAAGGATCGCCATAAGGATTGCCAAATCCCATAGATAGATATGTCACCACTTCTTTTCCATTCTTCTGTGCCAGATTGAGGATCTCTTCCAGGAGCTCCATCGATTGGGCGATGGTCTTATGGGTATTTCGCATTTGAAAATTTTCAGAAATAGAAAATGGATAGCCTAAGTAATTTATTTCGGGAAGTTCAACGGCCTCTTCAGCACCTCTGAGATTAGCGACAATCGCGAGCAATTTACTTCTCGTTTGTGTCAGGTCCAGATTTGCCAATACCTCTGCAGTATCCTGCATTTGAGGAATGGCCTTGGGTGAAACAAAACTTCCGAAGTCGATGGTATCAAATCCGCAACGCAATAGCGATTGGATATATTGCACTTTCTTTTCCGTAGGAATCCAGTCTTTAATGCCTTGCATGGCATCTCTGGGGCACTCTATGATCTTGACCGGTCGCATTACGGTAAAGATATAAATTCCCAAGATTGGGTTGGGGTTTTTATTCCTGAAAATTATGTGCTTTAGGGTACTAAAATATAGATCGCTATTCCTGCAAAAACCAAAATTTGAGCCCATTTCAAGACTTTCCCTATCTGTCGGTGATGCATCATATAATTGGAAATGGTTCCTGCAAGTAGTGCGAGGCTGCTAAATATCAAAAAAGAGATAAGCATGAACCAACCGCCGAGAATATAGAATTGCAAAACGGTTCCTTCGGTCGGTTCCCAAAGAAAGGAAGGAAAGAAGGCTAAAAAGAAAAGCAGCACTTTCGGGTTGATCAAATTCATAATGACGCCCGTTCTGTACAAACCTATATAGCTCTTTTTGGGAGCATTCCCTGAAAGATGAATCTCAACATCACTGCGGAATACTTTCCAAGCAAGATAAAGCAAATAGGCCGCGCCCAATAACTTTATCACCCAAATAGCTGCTTCCGAAGCTGCGATCAAAGCGGAAACACCAAAAGCCAATAAGGTGGTATGCACGATACAGCCGGAAATGAGCCCTGCTGTAGTCGCCAGTCCACTTTTGGTGCCATTGACCAACGATTGCGTAATCACATAAATATTATCAGGACCCGGTGAAAGGGCCAATAGCATAGTAAAAAAGGAAAAAGAGATCAGTTGTTCCCACATACCTTATTTTTTAAGTAAGGCCTTGTTGATCTGTTTGATCAGATTCGGGCCTTCATAGATAAATCCGGTATATAGCTGCACGAGCGACGCTCCGGCCTCCAATTTCTCCAAAGCATCCGCTACGGTATGTATTCCACCGACCCCGATAATAGGAAAAGCGTTATTACTTTTTGTAGCAAGGAAGCGAATGACGTCCGTAGATCGCTTCGTTAATGGTTTACCACTCAAGCCGCCCGTTTCTTCTTTATAATCGGAAGTCAAACCGTCACGATCAATAGTTGTATTCGTGGCGATCACTCCCTCTATTTGAGTTTCAGCCACAATATCGATAATGTCTAATAATTGGGCATCGGTCAGATCGGGTGCGATCTTCAGTAAAATAGGTTTGGGAAGTGGTTTTTCTGAATTAGCCAGCTTCAATGCTTTTAATAATTTGGCAAGCGGTTCTTTATCCTGAAGCGCTCTTAAATTAGGCGTATTCGGGGAGCTCACATTGACCACGAAATAATCAACATAGTCGTATAGGTCATGAAAACAAATAAGATAATCCTTGACCGCCTCTTCGTTAGGAGTGACCTTGTTCTTTCCGATATTTCCCCCGATCAACACACCCTTATTTTTTTTCAAACGTTCCACGGCAGCTTCCACTCCACCGTTATTGAAACCCATTCGGTTAATGAGGGCTTGATCCGATTTCAAACGGAATAATCTTTTTTTAGGGTTTCCCGATTGCGGTTTGGGAGTTAAAGTCCCTATTTCAATAAAGCCAAAACCAAAATTTGATAATTCGCGGTATAGCTTGGCATCTTTATCAAAACCGGCGGCTAATCCAACCGGGTTTGGAAATTTCAATCCAAATACTTCCCGCTCCAAACCTTTATCATTACAGCAATACATACTTCTAAAAACCCCTCTGAAACCTAATCGGTGTAAAATTTGAATGAGCTTAAAAGTAAAGTGATGGACCGATTCAGGATCGAAAAGAAAAAGGATGGGACGGATCAGAATTTTGTACATAGGGTTAAAATTGCTACAAAAATACTATTAAAACACTTATTTTTTAGAGGGTTATTCCGTTAATTTGTATAGATAATCCAACGCTATGATTTCTAAAGAAAACCTCATTAATAGATTTGTCAGTTATGTAACCGTTGACACGGAAAGTGATCCCAACTCTCAAACCACTCCCAGTACTGAAAAGCAATGGGATTTAGCAAAGGCTATAGTGAAAGAACTAAAGGAGATCGGGCTTCAGGATGTTACTATTGACGACAATGCGTATATCATGGCGACCTTGCCAAGTAACATAGATAAAGAAGTTCCTACCATCGGGTTTGTTTCCCATTTTGACACTTCCCCCGATTTTACCGGAGCGAATGTAAAACCGCAGATCATTGAGAATTACAATGGAGAAGACATTGTGCTGAATGCCGAAAAGAATATTGTGCTTTCACCTAAGGAGTTTGACGATCTATTACTCTATAAAGGAAATACCTTAATCACTACAGATGGAACCACCCTATTAGGAGCCGACGATAAGGCCGGGATCACTGAAATAGTTTCTGCGATGGAATACCTTATTCAGCATCCCGAAATAAAGCACGGTACCGTTCGTATAGGCTTCACTCCGGACGAAGAAATTGGCCGTGGAGCTCATAAATTCGATGTCAAAAAGTTTGGGGCCGATTGGGCATATACCATGGATGGAAGTCAGGTAGGCGAATTGGAATACGAAAATTTCAACGCAGCCAGCGCAGATATCAGTATCCAAGGTAAAATTGTGCATCCCGGATATGCCAAAGGAAAAATGGTGAACAGCATGTATATTGCCACGGATTATATCAATTCTCTTCCTCGTTTAGAAACTCCCGAACTTACCGAAGGACGACAAGGTTTCTTTCACTTACATCATATAGAAGGATCGGTTGACGGAACCAAATTGCATTATATTATCAGAGACCATAATCGGGAACATTTTGAAGCCCGAAAAAAGATCATGCTTCAGTTGGCCGAAGAATTGAATTCACAGATGGGAATAGAGCGTATATCGGTTGAAATAAAAGATCAATACTTCAATATGCGGGAAAAAATTGAACCGGTCATGCATATTGTAGACATTGCCGAAAAAGCGATGTTACAAGCCGGTGTAAAACCTATCATAAAACCTATACGTGGAGGAACCGATGGTTCTCAATTAAGTTTTATGGGGTTGCCTTGCCCGAATATATTTGCCGGGGGACATAATTTCCATGGACGTTATGAATATGTTCCGGTAGAAAGTATGCTGAAAGCGATCGAGGTAATTGTGAATATCGTTAAGATAACCGCCGCATAAGGCATAAGTTAAAATAAAAAAGCCTCCGAAAATTCGGAGGCTTTTTTTTATCGGTTTAGAGATTACTTTGAATCTGTGTTCACTTTTTTACTCAGTTCCATCGAAAGGGCTGAACGCTCAAATTTCATCTTGCCGGCCCCTGATTCAATAATACAGGTACCATCATCATTAAGCTCTAACACTTTTCCGTGTAATCCGCTTTTAGTTACTACTTTATCCCCTTTACTAAGATCTGCAGCAAACTGTTTTTCTTGTTTGGCTCGCTTCATTTGAGGACGTATCATAAACAGATACACCACCAAAAACATTAATATGAGAGGAGCAAAGCTTTGTAAACTTTCCATTAATTAGGTGTTATTTATTGTACTTTAATTGGAGAACCTTCAGTAGCTCCTTCTTTAGCATTCACAAAAGCTTTAATGCTTAGGGTTTCTTTACCGGATTGTGTATTTGCAGTAATTGTTACTGTTTTACTTACCTGATTTTTACCACTACCATTGAATTTCACTAATAGCTCACCACTTTCGCCGGGGGCAACGGGAGTCTTAGGATATTCAGGAACAGTACATCCACAACTACTTTTTGCGTCAACAATTACTAGGTCTGATTCTCCGGTATTCGTAAATTTGAATACATGTTCTTGCGGAGCACCCTGTTCGATCGTTCCGAAGTCATAAACTAATTCCTCGAAAGTCATTACAGGAAAATTAACTGCTTCTGCATCACGTTCTGCCGCAGCAGCTACGTTTTCTTCACTTACTTTATCGGCTGCATTATCCTTACAAGAGGTAAAAGCAAAAGCCATCATTACTGATAAAAGAAAAATGGTTTTTTTCATGGTATTTTTTTTAAAATTTAAAATTAAGTTATTCGTCTAAAGCGCGGCTAAAATAGGGAAAAAATTGTTTTTATGTAAGTCCGCGCCCAATTTTATTCAATTTATCCTCTGCTATAAATTCTTTCACCACATTGTCCAATATTCCGTTGATAAAGATACTACTCTTCGGTGTGGAGTATTCTTTGGCAATTTCAAGGTACTCGTTGATAGTGACCCGTAGCGGAATAGATGGAAAATATAAAAATTCGGCTATCCCCATTTTTAATATGATCATGTCCAATTCTGCAATACGTTCCTTATCCCAATTTGGGGTCTTACCATCAATCTCAAGACTGATCTTATCATCATTCAATATAACTTTTCGGAGCAATTGAATGCTGTATTCCCGATCGTCCTCATCCTTATACACCTCTGTTTCAAAGATCTTTTTGGAATTCTTCTCTGAAATTTTATTCAGCATTTTTACTACGGAAGTATTGACCAGTGGGAAATCGTCTATCCAGGTAAGTCGGTTGTCTTCTAAATATTCATACAATTTATCATTGGGTGCTATGATCTCTTTATACAATCTACCAAGGAACTCTTTATCCTCCTCAAAGCTTACCTCCTTTTTTAGAAGGTACTCCTGATACCAATCGGAAGTGCGCAGGTCATTAAAAAGTAGGGTCACATATTCATCATCCAATCTCCAATTGTTCAACTTCTTATTTTTTAAATAAGTAATGAGATTGATGTTATTGGCTAATAGATCTATGACTTTGTTCTCGAGGAAGTTTTTACTGGGGTACTTTTCAGAATCAGTAGCAAGAAACTTTTTTTGAGACTTTTCCAGATATGATTTAGCATGATCCCGCATGGCTACCATTAAATGAAGCATTAATGCATGTAGATCTTGCATTTGAGAGATACTATACGTTAGAAACTTTTCCTGCTTATCAAGGTCTTGTTCCTGTGTTTGATAAAAGGCATAAAGTGACTGCAACACTTTCACTCGTATATGTCTTCTTGTAAGCATATGATAAAGAACTTTATAGTAAAACAAACGCACAAGAAAAACCTTGTGCGTTGCAAATATAGCTATTAAATTAGAATCTTATTTTTCTTTTTTCCGCCCGTCAATACGTGCTTGTGCAATTTCAAACGCGGCCTGATGTGAGGTAATATTTTGATTTTCGGCTCTGCTAAGAATTTCGAGCGTAGTATTGTAAATATTTTCTGTTTTACGAATAATCTCTTGCCTTCCGTAATTCTCCAATTCGGCATAGACATTAATAATTCCACCGGCATTGATCAAGAAGTCCGGGGCGTATACAATGCCTTTTTCCCGTAATATTTTTCCGTGTGTCGTTTCATCGGCCAGCTGATTATTTGCAGCACCGGCAATGATCTTTGCCTTTAACTGATAGATCGTCTCGTCGTTAATAGTAGCACCTAGTGCGCAGGGGGCATAGATATCCATTGCTTCAGCGTAGAGGTTATCTCCTTCATATATAGCCACGTGATATTTATCTCTTACTTCTTCTAACCGTTCTCTGCTAATATCTGAAATTACCACTTTCGCTCCTTCATTCGTCAAATGTTCCACCAAAGCCTCCCCTACATTTCCTATGCCTTGTACAAAGACAACCTTATCTTCCAGTACATCGCTGCCGTAGGTATATTTTGCTGCAGCTTTCATTCCCATGAATACGCCGTATGCAGTTATCGGAGAAGGGTTTCCGGCTCCTCCCTTGTCTTCTGAAATACCGGTGACATAAGGAGTCACGGTGCGAACCAGGTCCATATCGGCGGTGGTCATTCCAACATCTTCAGCAGTGATATATTTACCGCCCAACGAATGAACAAATTCTCCAAATTTCAACATTAGTTCAGGGGTTTTCTGCGTTTTAGCATCCCCTAAAATCACGGCTTTTCCACCACCCAAATTCAAACCGGTGATCGCCGATTTAAAAGTCATTCCGCGAGAAAGACGCAAGACATCATTCAACGCATCCCACTCCGTGGCATAATTCCACATTCTGGTACCACCAAGCGCAGGTCCTAAAACCGTACTATGAATACCAATAATTGCACGCAAACCTGTATCTTTGTCATTGCAAAAAACGATTTGCTCGTGATCGTTAAACGAAAGTTGTCCAAAAACAGGAGCTATTTTTTTAAGCTCTGTGGAACTAACTATTTCTGTTACCATTTGTGAATTTGTTAAAAAGAACGCGCAAAATTACCTCATAACCACATATCCCGCAAAGAAAATATCTTAAAATCGATAATCTGTTAATAAGTTTTGCCCCCTCATGAAAGAGTTAAGATACATCAATAAATTTTTTTACAAATACCGGGGGAGACTTTTTGCAGGACTCCTAATTACTGCCATTGCAACCATTTTTAGAATAGTGGTCCCTGCCAAGATCGGAGACTCCATCGATATTATTAAGGCCCATATGAACGGTGAGATCACGACCGAAATGTTAAAATCTGAATTGCTTTATAATATTTTACTCATTATCGGAGCTGCTTTACTTTCAGGATTCTTCACCTTTCTAATGCGTCAAACAATTATCGTGATCTCTCGTTACATTGAATTTGACCTGAAAAACGAAGTTTTCAGACAATACGAAAAACTCTCACTTAATTTCTATAAGCAAAACCGAACCGGTGATTTGATGAGCAGGATCAGTGAAGACGTTTCTAAAGTGCGCATGTATGCCGGTCCGGCATTGATGTACAGCACCACAACTCTTACGCTCTTTGTGGTTGCCATCAGCTATATGATTTATACCGCACCCTTACTCACATTATACGCAGTCGCTCCCCTGCCCATTTTATCGATCGGTATTTACAGACTAAGTATTGCCATACATAAACGAAGTACGGTGGTTCAGCAATATCTTTCTAAGCTTACCACGTTTACACAAGAGAGTTTTAGCGGTATCTCAGTGATCAAGGCGTATGGTATAGAAGATAGGACCATTACTAAATTTGAAGATCTGTCCAATACAAGCAAAGACAAAAATATAGATCTCACCAAGGTGCAGGCTTTGTTCTTCCCTTTAATGGTCTTACTTATTGGTCTTAGCAACATCCTGGTGGTTTATGTGGGCGGAAAGCAATATATCAACGGGGATATCGACTTTGGAACCATTGTTGAGTTTTTGATCTATGTGAATATGCTGACCTGGCCGGTGGCCATTGTAGGATGGGTTTCTTCGATGGTACAACAGGCTGAAGCTTCTCAAGCCCGTATCAATGAATTTTTAAAGGAAGAACCGCAAATTAAGAACACTTCTTCTGCTCATGCCGATATCGTGGGGAAGATCGAATTTAGAAATGTTTCCTTTACGTATCCCGACACCAATATCACCGCACTGAAAAATGTTTCCTTCTCGATCCATCCCGGAGAGACCTTGGCCATTATCGGCAACACAGGTTCAGGAAAATCTACTATTTTGGAACTTATAGGAAGGCTTTATGACGTGATGGAAGGTAGTTATTTGGTGGATGATCAACCCGCCAAAGATGTAAATTTAGACGATCTAAGAAACGCCATTGGTTATGTGCCTCAGGATGCATTCCTTTTTAGTGAAAGTATTAGAAATAACATAAAATTCGGGAAAGAAGATGCCACAGAGGATGAAGTGATCAATGCGGCTAAAAATGCGGCGGTGCATAAAAACATTGTCGAATTTCAAAATGGGTACGAAACGATCTTGGGGGAACGAGGAATTTCCCTTAGTGGAGGACAAAAACAAAGAGTTTCTATTGCCAGAGCCATCATAAAGGATCCAAAAATATTGCTTTTTGACGATTGCCTAAGTGCCGTTGATACCGAAACAGAAGAGGAGATCCTGAAAAACCTTCAAAAGATATCAAAAGCCAAAACAACGGTTATTGTAAGTCATAGGGTGTCTTCTGTAAAAAATGCCGATCGTATCTTGGTTTTGGAACAGGGTAGTATTGTTCAGCAAGGTACTCATACTGAGCTAGTAAACAAAGATGGGTATTATCAAGCGCTCTATAACAAACAGCTTTTGGAAAAAGATTTATAAAGTTTCTTTGGTTATTAGGTTTTTTTTTAGATTTTTGGTTAAATGTTAAGAAAAAATTAACCTAATATGAGTCAGCAATTTATGATGGAGAAAGAAGAAATTTATTCGAAAGTGATGCGCGCTGGAAGACGCACCTATTTTTTTGACGTACGTGAAACGAAAGCAGGAGATTATTATTTGACCGTCACGGAGAGTAAAAAATTTACAAATGACGATGGTTCTTTCCACTACAAAAAACACAAAATTTATTTATACAAAGAAGATTTTGCAGATTTCAAAGAGAACCTGGATGAAATGATCCAGTATGTCTTGGATGAAAAAGGAGAAGAAGTTATAAGTGAGCGTCACCAAACTGACTATAAAAGAGAAGAGGACGAAGATGCCGGTTCTTCAGAAACTTCCAGTTTCACCGATGTTGAATTCGATGATATATAGTACATAAAACTAAATTAAATTGAACCGCTCCAATATTGGAGCGGTTTTTTTATCTTTAAAATCCAACCAAAAAAATCCCTACATGCGAACGATTTGCCTTATTCTTATCTCCCTTTTTTCATTTTATTCAAATGCTCAGGATTATAGGGTGTCATTGGATTATTATTTACCAAACGATGTAACCTATGATCCGCAGATCCCCACCCCAAAAAGTAGTCTCGGTCACGAAGTAGGCGATTGGCATGTGACCCATGATAAACTGGTCGCTTATATGTACGCGCTTGATGCTGCCAGCGATCGCATTACTATTGAAGATAGAGGCACCACCTTTGAAGGACGTCCTTTATTATTACTCACCATCACCTCCCCGGAAAATCACTCCAAGATTGATGCGCTTCAAAAGCAACATCTTTCTTTGATCGAAAATGGTTCGGGTTCGGTAGACATATCAACCATGCCTATAGTGGTTTACCAGGGTTTTTCTATTCACGGAAATGAACCTAGCGGCGCCAATGCCGGATTAGCGGTAGCATATTATTTGGCAGCTGCCCAAGACCCCAAAATAGATGAATTGCTCAAAAACACGATAATTTTATTCGACCCCTCTTTTAATCCGGATGGTCTCCAACGCTTTTCGACCTGGGCGAACATACATAGATCCAATAACACAAATCCGGATCCTAATGATCGGGAGTACAGTGAAGTTTGGCCGGGTGGACGGACCAATCATTATTGGTTCGACCTCAACCGCGATTGGATGCCCGCCCAATTACCGGAAAGCCGAGCAAGAATTGTCACTTTTCACAACTGGTATCCCAACATTTTAACCGACCACCACGAAATGGGGACAAATTCCACTTTTTTCTTTCAACCGGGTGTCCCATCTCGTACCCATCCTTTAACCCCAAAGAAAAATCAGGAGTTGACGGCAGCCATCGGAAAGTTCCATGCTAAAGCCTTCGATAAATTGGGTAGCTTTTATTATACCGAAGAGAATTTCGACGATTTCTACTACGGAAAAGGATCTACCTTTCCGGACATACACGGAGCGGTAGGCATCTTGTTTGAACAAGCGTCCTCACGTGGTCATGCACAAGAAAGCGACAATGGGATCCTCACCTTCCCCTTCACCATCCGCAACCAGTTTACAGCCGCCTTATCTACCTTGGAAGCTGCTGTGGGTATGAGACAAGAAATGCTCAACTATCAACGGGATTTTTATAATAATGCACGAAATGAAGCCGCCAAGGATAACGGGGCTATCGTTTTTGGCGATGAAAAAGATGCTGCTAAAACCTATCATTTGGCAGAAATTTTAAAGCGTCAAAAAATAAAGTTTCACGAACTGAAAGAGGACTATTCGTCCAAGGGTAAGAACTATAAAAAAGGCTATGCCTATGTAGTTCCGAAGAATCAACGGCAAAATCGCCTGATCAACGCCATGTTTGAAAAACGAACGCAATTTGAAGATAGTTTGTTTTACGACATCAGCGCTTGGACCTTTCCCCTGGCCTTTAATTTAGATTATGAAGAAACGACACTCGGAAAAGCAGGAACGGAAGTAACAGACCTTACTTTTAAATCTTCCCCTCCGCCAATTGCCAATGCCTATGCGTATTTAATGGAATGGCATGAGTACTATTCTCCAAAAGCACTGAATCTATTGCACCAACACAACATTCGGGTAAAAGTCGCTTTACAACCTTTTGAATTGGAAGGAACCAAATACGATTACGGAACCTTGATGATCCCTGCGCAAAACCAAGAGATGGACCACAAGGAGTTGGTGGGTGTTTTAAGTTCGATCGCTGCCTCTTGTCATATAACGATCAAAGGAGTGCAAAGTGGACTTACCGCAGGGATCGATCTGGGAAGCAGTCAATTTAGCACTCTCAAGCCACAAAAAGTGGCCATGTTGGTGGGAGATGGGATCAATTCATACGACGCAGGAGAAATATGGCATTTGTTCGATACTCGATACAATATATTGCTCACAAAACTAGACGTGAATGACCTATCCCGAATGGATTTAAGCAGCTATACCGACATCATCGTTCCCGATACTCGGGGCGCTGGTCCGGAAAAGGCAGCTGCTGAAAAATTAAAAGATTGGACCAAAGCAGGTGGGGCTTTGATTGCCTTCAAAAGTTCCGGGAAATGGTTGAACAGCAATGAACTTTTAGCGCTTTCATTTAAAACTAAAAAAGATACCGCTCAAAATATTTCTTTTGAACAGAAAGTAAATTATACAGGGGCTCAGGTGATTGGCGGTGCCATCTTTGAAGCAAAGTTAGATCGTTCACACCCTATTAATTTTGGGTATAAAAACGACAAGATCGCCCTTTTCAGAAATACAACGCTATTTGTGGAAGCAGATAAAGACAGTTACAATAATCCTATTCAGTATACTTCCTCACCTCTATTAAGTGGTTATATTTCACCGAAAAATTTAGACCTAATGAAAAGCACGGTTGCTTTTAAAGTTGAAAAATTGGGAAAAGGTAAAGTGATCTATTTTACCGACAATACCAACTTCAGAGCTTTTTGGTATGGCACCAACAAGCTGTTAATGAATGCCGTATTCTTTGGAGATGAAATGTAAAGAATAGTCTTCTGAATTTTTTAGCCCATTGGAAAGCCCTACCTTTGCCGCTTTTTCAAATTGGCCACCATGATTCAGAAAATATTCAGGAACTTCACCTTTAACCCTAAAGACGATATACTTTCCGGACTTACCGTAGCGCTTGCTTTGGTGCCTGAAGCCGTAGCCTTTGCCTTCGTGGCAGGAATCGATCCATTGGTAGGGTTATATGGTGCTTTTATGATGGGCATCGTAACCTCCCTATTTGGAGGACGACCCGGGATGATCAGCGGAGCGACGGGTGCCATGGCAGTAGTTATGGTGCACTTGATACAGAAAGGGAATGAAGTAGGTCTGTCACTTGAACAACCTGTTGACCAACTTGGGCTTCAATGGCTATTTATCACACTGCTTTTTGTAGGTCTCATACAGATTCTGGCCGGGGTATTGCGCCTTGGAAAATTTGTGCGTTTGATCCCGCATCCGGTGATGATGGGATTTGTGAACGGACTTGCTATTGTGATATTCCTATCTCAGTTGGGCATGTTCAAAGAAAACGTGAACGGAGTCTCTCAATGGGTCCAAGGAAATGCGCTCTGGACTTTATTAGGATTGATCGGTTTAACCATGGGAATCATGTATGTACTGCCTAAACTGACTAAAAAGATCCCTGCGGCACTTACCGCTATTTTAGTCGTTGCTTGTCTTACCATTTTTGGAAACTTGGAGGTAAGTACCGTAGGTTCCTTTATTAAAGATGGAGGGGGCGAGGGTTTACAAGGGTCCCTGCCTTCTTTTCAGTGGGGTATCTTTGAGATCTCCAATACCTTACACGGACATTGGGACATGATCTTTTCAACCGCTTTGATTCTTGCCGCTGTGGGATTAATTGAATCCCTTATGACCCTGAATTTAATTGACGAACTCACCGAGACCAGAGGGAGTGGTAACCGTGAATGTGTCGCTCAAGGAGGCGCCAACATCTTTAACGGCCTTTTCGGAGGGATGGGCGGCTGTGCCATGATCGGACAATCGATTATTAATGTGACCTCCGGAGGTCGAGGACGGCTATCCGGAATGGTAGCTGCTTTGGCATTGCTTAGCTTTATCCTGTTCGGTTCAGGACTCATCGAACAAATTCCAATTGCCGCGCTCGTAGGGGTGATGTTTATGGTGGTAGTTGGAACCTTCGCCTGGAGTAGTTTCAGAATTCTTCACAAAATACCAAAATCGGATGCTTTCGTACTTATAGCCGTGTCGGCCATTACAGTATGGAAAGACTTGGCAGTAGCTGTGATTGCGGGAGTTATTATTTCAGCGTTGGTTTTTGCCTGGAAGAATGCCACCATGATCCGTGCCCGTAAACGAATTAAAGAAGATGGTACAAAGGTCTATGAAATTTGGGGGCCCTTGTTCTTTGGTTCTACCACCAATTTCAACAATAAATTTGACATCGCTGAAGATCCTTCCCGGGTGGAAATAGACTTTATTGAATCCAAAGTATCCGATCATTCCGGGGTGGAAGCTTTGGGAAATCTCGCCAATAAATATTTGGAACTGGGAAAACAACTAAAATTGACCCACCTCAGTCCGGATTGTAAAACCCTATTGCTAAAGAGAAATCCGGAATTTGCTGCCATTATCGAAGATGCAGTGGATGATCCGCGGTACTATGTGGTTTCAGACCTGATGGAAGAAGAAGTCTAGACGTACTTTTTGTCTAAAATCTAAAGCGAAATAAAGTTGAAAATCAACGGGCGTCCATGGATTTATGATGCCATCACAAATCCATCAATCAGGTCGTATTTCAGTATAATCATTCTAAAGGATCGGTTATTAAATTTACCATTATATTGAACACAAGTTAATTGATTAATTAATTACTTTCGTATACAGTAAATTACATTCAGATGCATCATGTAAAATTTGTTTCAGCCGGGGTATTCTTTTTGTTTTCATTGTCCGTTCTTTCCACTGAAATTAATCCTCATCTCCTCGTTCAGGACAGCATCCGGGTTGATTCTGCCAAAACTACGGGTGAAAAATTAGTTCAACTTGAAATTCAAAGAATTAGAGATTCGATAAAAACAGTATCTCTGCTTAATGAAATTGCCGCACTGAAATCTTCCGACAAGGAAAAAAGGGATCAGCTTCAGAAAGAAATTGATGTCCTGAATGCCCAAAAAGTGGCCTTATCCCTTGAAAAGAAAAATCAAATAGACGCCTTACGAAATTCGACCAATGGTTATCCGGTGATCGGATTATTCGGCGATACCTTGTTCCATTTATACGAGAGAACAGGAAGTTTTACCGCGAAAGAAAGAGCTGCAGCGGTAAATCAGCGTATTCATAAATTAATTGATGTCATTGGATTTTCTGAGGATTCACTCAAAGTCGTAAATGCTGAAGGCAGCTTCGATATCGATCATAACGGCACAATAATTTTGACCATCACCCCCAACGATGCCCTGTGGGAAGATACCACACCTCTCAAACTGGCGAATTTGTATAAATCCAAAATAGCCTCCGAGGTAGTGAACTTTAAATCGGAGACCAATACCACGCGAATTATAACGAATATCGGTCTGGCTTTACTCGTTATCTTATTCATTTTCTTTCTCATAAAATATATTTCCAAACTCTTCAGATGGCTGGCCAAGAAGATCGAAGCACAAGAGAATAAGCGTATCAAAGGGATCCAATTGAAGAACTATACGCTATTCGACACCCAACGTCAAATCAGGGTATTCCTCTTTATCAACCGGATTTTAAAATGGTTTGTAATTGTACTGGCCCTTTATCTGTCTTTACCGGTGTTGTTCGGTATATTTCCACGTACACGCAGTATTGCCGATACCTTGTTTGGATTAATCCTGGCGCCCGTTAAAACGATCTGGGAGGGTATATGGAATTATCTCCCCAACTTGGTCTCTATCGTTGTGATTATTATTGTTTTTAAATATATTTTGAAGTTGGTTCATTTCTTTAAGAATGAAATTGCCAAAAAGAATCTCCGTATCAATGGTTTTTACGCAGATTGGGCAAATCCCACCTATCAGATTGTCAGAGTGCTGATCATTGCCTTTATGATCGTGGTGATCTTCCCCTATTTGCCCGGAAGTGATTCACCCGTATTTCAAGGTATTTCTGTATTCCTTGGGTTTCTTTTCACATTTGGATCGGCAGGCTCACTTTCCAACCTTGTTGCAGGTTTAGTACTTACGTATATGCGACTATTTAAAATAGGTGACCGGGTCAAGATCGACGACGTAATTGGCGATGTCATCGAAAAGTCGTCATTGGTCACTCGGGTACGAACCACTAAGAACGAGATCATTTCCATTCCCAATGCCAAAGTAATGAATAGCCATACCATCAACTACAGCAGTGATGCTCCGAAAAAAGGGTTGATCGTACATACTACGGTGACTATAGGATATGACGTTCCGTGGAAAGAAATGCACGGAGCTCTTATCGAAGCGGCAGAACGGACAAAATATATTATCGATGAACCCAAACCCTTTGTTTTACAAACCAGTTTGGACGATTTCTATGTCTCCTACCAGATCAATGGATACATTCGAGAACCCAACAAACAGGCTACTATCTATTCAGAATTACATCAGCACATTCAGGATGTCTGTAATGAGAAGGGAATTGAGATCATGTCGCCTCATTATCGGGCAGCAAGAGATGGAAACACAAGCACGATCCCTGCTTCCTACTTGCCAAAAAATTATGAAGTGCCTGGTTTTAATATCTTTACAAGATCAAAGAAGGAATGAAGGCACTGTTTTTAGGATCCCTTAAGTTTTAAATAAAAGATGATTTCAGAATTGAGACATTCGATTTGAGTGCTTTTATCCTGCAATTATTGTAACCATAAGGCTCGTTTTGCGACCTATAAATGACAAAGTAGAATTTGGTACACCATGGCTCTTACGCTCTCTAAAATGCTTCCCCTTGGCACTGCTGCTCCGGATTTCAATTTAATGGATGCTGTGACCAAAAATACCTATACCCTGAACCAACTGAAAGGTGAAAAAGGCACGGTGATCATGTTCATTTGCAATCATTGCCCCTATGTAAAACATGTCAATGAGGAGATCGTCCGCGTAGCACATGATTATAGGGTGGTAGGCTTCGGTTTTATTGCGATCAGCAGTAATGATGTAGTGAATTACCCGCAAGACGGCCCACACGAAATGTATCTTACCGCTCAGAAACAAAAATACCCCTTCCCCTATTTATACGATGAAACCCAGGAGGTTGCCAAAGCTTATGATGCTGCCTGTACGCCCGATTTTTATGTATTCGATGACGCCCTGAAACTGGTATACCGGGGACAATTGGATAATTCCAGACCGGGGAACGGAATTCCCGTCAACGGAAGAGACCTGCGCGAAGCGCTGGACAATGTGATGAACAATCATCCACAGCGAAATGATCAGAAACCGAGTATGGGGTGTAATATCAAATGGAAATCTAAATAAGTTTATCTCAGCGCATTTTTGATATGACTGAAATGATGCATGCTATGCCAAGAGTAGAGCATGGTGATCGCTTTTAAACTAATTTCATCCCCGGTTTCCGGATGTTGAAAGGTCCGCTCCCACTGAGATTCTTCCAAATTCTTTAGGATATAGACCAATTTCTGATGCACGGCTTCAATATGAGACAAAGACCAAGCAATAGGCGCCTTGGCATAATCAAACAACTTTGCAAAGGCATCCTGATCATAGGCCTTGATCATTGGGTTATCTTCGGTTAAGGTCCATCTTACCCTTATGTAAGCATGACTATGACTATCGGCGATATGATGGATCAATTGCCGAATGGTCCATCCCCCCTCGCGATACGGCTGATCCAGCTGAACGTCTTTCAAATTATAGGTCATCAATTTGAGTTGCTCCGGAAAGAATTCCAAAATCTTGATGGCTTCTTTCAGCATTTCAGCAGTGATCGTTTCCGGCTTCTTAAACTTGCCTATCGGGTATTTCAGTTGTTCCAGTTCCATATCGCTATAATAAGACATGCCTTCCGGGAGAGAAGGCATGTGCGTTTGATTTATACTATTTTACATTCATTAATTCTACATCGAAAACCAAGGTTGCATCCGGGGGTATAACGCCACCGGCACCTCTGCTGCCGTAGGCTAAGTGTGAAGGGATGACAAAACGAGCTTTATCCCCTACCTTCAGCAATTGAATGCCTTCGTCCCATCCGGAGATCACATTACCCATTCCTACCGGAAATTCAATAGGATTTCCTCTTTTATAAGAATTATCAAATTCACTTCCGTCCGGGAACATTCCTTTGTAATGAACCGCCACCGTTTTACCTGCTACTGCTTCCATCCCATTCCCTTTTTGAATGATCTGATACCGCAGTCCACTTTCGGTTTGTTCAAATCCTTCCGAAATACTGGTAAGTAATTCTTCTTGTGCTTTTAAAGCCGCCGCTTCACGCGCAGCTTTCGCACCGGTAAATTGACGGAAAGCTTCTACAGCATTCCAAGCTTCTGCTTCTTTCCCTACTCTGATAATCTCCACCTTGTCCATGGTATCGCCTTGGGCAATAGCATCCACCACTTCTTGACCTTCCACTACATTTCCGAAAACAGTGTGTTTTCCATCCAGCCAGGAAGTCTCGATATGGGTAATAAAAAACTGACTCCCATTGGATCCGGGTCCGGAATTGGCCATCGAGAGTACCCCGGGACCTTCGTGACGCAGTTCAGGGTGAAATTCATCGTCAAACTGATATCCGGGTCCACCGGCACCTGTACCGGTAGGATCTCCTCCTTGTATCATAAAATCAGGGATCACCCGATGGAATTTAAGTCCGTCGTAATAAGGATTTCCCGGCGCTTTGGCCTTATTCTCCAATGATCCTTCGGCTAAGGCAACAAAATTACCCACCGTTCCGGGCGTTTTGTCATGTGTAAGTTTAATAAGAATTTCTCCTTTTGGGGTGCTGAATTTAGCGTAGACTCCGTCTTTCATTTTCAAATTTTTGATGAAGTGCAAAGGTAGGGATTGAGAAGCTGACTTGCAATCAATTTAAACGCAAAAAAACCCTTCCCTGTTGTCAAGGAAGGGTCACTTTTTCATAGCAAATGTTTCTTTTTAGGGACGTCACCGACGTTTAATTTATGTTTCATTCACACAAAGTGTTATACTTTTCTTAGTTCAAAAATCTTGCCAAATTAACTAATCAAATTATGAAATTATAATAAATGGCAGATTTGGGTCGGCAAGGCTTTCAGTAAGAAAAGGAACGCTTCTAAGAATAGAACAAGCAAAGGATAAATTACCCTACCCTCTTTATAAAGTTTTTTTAAAAGTTTCGATAATAAAAAAGGACAGCCTAAGCTGTCCTTTCTTCTAACGACCAAAATTAAAATCTAAATTAACCGATTTTAACGTCTTGTACAAACGTTGCGCCCGCGTTGGTCACCAACTTAAAGGTATAAGTACCTTCTTGAGCCGTTTGGAAATCAAATGCTTTACCTAAGCTAATGTTACTTCCCAATCTACCTTTATAGATCAAAGTTCCCTCTTCACTATAGATATAAAGTTGGTAAGAAGCATTCATTGTATTTAGGATAGAAACCTGTACTATTTCATTTTCTTTAGAAATCGTCACGTTTCCATCTTTGTTGTAAAAATTGTCATTGGCGAATGAAGCCAAAGAAATCATTAACATTCCGGTAAGCACTACATTTTTAATTGTTTTCATAATTAATTCAATTTTAGGATTAATGATGGTACAAAGATGGGGCAACAAATGAACCCCCACTCCTGTTTTTTAGGCAGGTTTGTGTGCTATTTTAACCCTTAACGGGTTGTATGTGTGGGTTAATGTTAAAATAACACATATTTAAGCTAAATTTGCACAGATTGGACAATCAACCCTTGCTTACCTTTGTATCCATATGATGAAGAAGACACCTCTTTTTGAATCGATCGCTCCCTCACACGGGAGTTCGTTGTCCGTCAATAACTTTAAGTCGGTTAATTCGGAGAACCCGGCTTCCTGGCATTACCATCCCGAAATGGAGATCGTCTATGTGAATGGTGGAAGTGGGAAGAGACATATAGGAAATCATATCTCCTATTATAACGATGGTGACCTTATATTTATAGGAGCTAATTTACCGCATTTCGGATTTACAGATCGCTTGACACAAAACAAAAGTGAAGTGGTAATCCAGGCAAGGGAAGACTTTTTGGGATCAAATTTCTTTGATGCTCCTGAAATGGCCACCGTGAAGCAATTTTTGAATCGCAGTAAGCAAGGGATCGTATTTCACGATGAAACCAAAGAAAGGGTGGGACCTAAGATCGAAGCATTATTGGAATTATCAACCTTCGACCGTTTAGTGGCCTTCCTAAAGATCTTACAGGAACTTTCTGAAAGTAAGGACTACACCGTTTTGAACGCCAAGAATGTGATCCTTGAATCCAAGCCGCAAGATACTGCCCGTCTAGACACCATCTACACCTTTGTCAGCGACCATTTCACCCGCGCCATTATGCTGGAAGAAATTGCCGATAAAGTAAGTATGACAGAGCAGGCGTTCAGTAGGTACTTCAAAAATAAAACAGGGAAGACATTTACGCAATTTGTGAACGAGTACCGTTTGGTACATGCCTCCAAATTATTGGCAGAAGAACACCTCAGTATCACAGATGTTTGCTTTGAAAGCGGATTCAACAACTTTTCTCACTTCAATAAGAAGTTCAGGGAGTTTACGGGAAAAAGTCCCTCCCAATACCGAAATGAAATAAAAAAGGTATTGACCTAATAAAAAAACGCGCCTAATGGCGCGTTTTTAAATAAGGTAAAAGTGCGACTTATTTAACGCCCCACTCTGCCAAAGATTTCTTGTTCAAAGCGACATAATCGTCATTACCGGCTGCAGTAGCCAACTCCAATGATTTTTGTGCCGCGGCAATAGCGCCTTTTTTATCCCCTGATTTTGCATAGATCAGAGATTGCTGACGGTAATACCAGAAAGCAGGACTGTCGCTCATGGCGATGGCCTTGTCGATCCAAGTCTTCGCTTTATTAATGTCTTTATCCGCTGATAAGTAATAAACGGCTGCATTGAAATAATCATTGGCACTAGGTCCACTCATTACTTTTTCAATACTGGCAGTCACCATTTTATCGGTCATAAAACTAATTGGCACCGCTACATATACATTTTCCCACATCATTCCTAAATTAGCGCTATCACTTTTTACGTCATCGAATGACATGGTAAATGATTCAACACTCATAGGCATAGGTTGAGACTGTGCCTTCACTTTCGCAGCCACATTCGCTTCATCCCAATTTTGAGGTGTTCCCCAATTATTGGCATCCGCATAGAAATAAACTTCCCAAGATTGTACTCCCGGTTTGGTAAATACTGCGTAAGTACCCGCTTTCACTTCGGATCCACCTATTTTTACATCATTCCCAAAAGTGATCTTTGTATTGGCATTGGCTCCTGTCCTCCACATTTTGTCATAAGGAACTAGGTCTCCAAAGATCTTTCTTCCTTTCATGGATGGTCTGGAATATTCTAAAGTAACATTGGTCAAGCCCACCATTTGCTCGATCTTTTGAGAGGGACTGGGTGCCGGTGTGTCTATTTGCGCGAAACCTATAGAAGAGACTAAGGCAATACACACATAGAATAATAATTTTTTCATAATAGTTTTATTTAGTTTTTACGTTGTCACGAAGATACTATTTGAGACTTCCTTTTTTAGTTAACAAAACCTTAAAAAGTAGCAACCGCTAAGATCATAAATCCATAACAATTTAACACAATTGGTTAAGCAATAGTTATTTGTAGGTAAATTCCTTATTTTTATTGAAATAATTTGTATCTTTAAAATAAAAAATGGTCAAAGCCTTAAAGAGATTATTAAGTAGGGGGAAATCCAAACCTCACCCTGCACAGTTAAAGATCTATCGATTGCAGATGATGAACGACAAGGTATTAACAGTAAAGAAATAATTGCTGTTAAAATTTGTTTAATCATTCTTAATTATTTTTAAACAAAGTGTACTTTTACCAAAAAGTTTGCTTTGAAAGTATATACCCTACACGCTAAACAGAAATTACCCATAAGCTTAGAAGAAGCATGGCAATTTTTGTCCGATCCAAAAAACTTAAAGGTCATTACTCCAGAATATATGGGGTTCCATATTTTATCGGGAGCCGACCGCAGTATGTACCCCGGACAGATCATCGAATATATTGTAACTCCTGTATTGGGAATCAAGACCAAATGGGTCACCGAGATCACTCATGTGGTGGATCGTGATTATTTTGTCGATGAACAACGTTTCGGCCCTTATGCCCTATGGCACCACAAGCATTTTATAAAAGAAGTGGAGGGCGGCGTTGAAATGGAAGATCTAATTCATTACAAACTCCCATTTGGCTGGTTGGGACAACTGATGCATCCTTTATTGGTGGAACCCAAGCTCAACGAAATTTTTAACTACCGAAAAGAAAAGCTCATTGCCCTTTTTGGAAAATTATAGGTCATGAAGAACATATTACTTATTGGAGGCTCTTATGGTATAGGAAACGAGATCGCTCGAAATCTAAGTCATACCTATCGCGTTTACATTGCCTCCAGGACGGCAGATCAGATCCCGGAAGGATGCGTACATCTTACTTTCGATGCGACGAAGGATGATATCGCTTTATTGGATCTACCCGATACCCTAGATGGCTTGGTGTATTGCCCCGGCAGTATCAATTTGCGACCCTTCAAGTTGTTGAAGCCCGAAACTTTTTTGGAGGACCTAAACCTGAATTTCCTTTCCTTAGTGAAAGTCGTGCATGGAGTTTTACCGCGCTTAAAGAATGCCGACCAAGCTAGCTTGGTCTTCTTTAGTACTGTAGCGGTTCAAGTGGGGATGCCCTTTCATACCAGCGTAGCTGCCGCCAAGGGTGCCATCGAAGGATTTGCAAAAGCATTGGCCGCAGAATACGCCCCAAGTTTTCGGGTAAATGTGATCGCTCCTTCACTTACCGATACCCCTTTGGCAGGTAAATTATTGGCTTCCGAAGAGAAAAAAGAAAAAATGGGAGAACGTCATCCACTTAAAAGAGTGGGTACAGCTCAAGATATTGCCAAGGTTGCCTCCTTCCTTATTAGTGATGATTCATCCTGGATCACCGGACAGATCCTGGGCGTGGATGGAGGAATGTCAACTTTAAACGTCCAATAACCATGTCAAAAGAGGTCAACATATTCTGGTTTAGAAGAGACCTCCGCTTAGAGGACAATACAGGATTCTATAAAGCACTTCGCGGAAAATTCCCTGTGGTACCGCTTTTTATCTTTGACAAAGAAATCCTGGAACCACTGGCCAAAGATGATGCACGTGTAAGTTTTATTCATGCGACGCTTCTGGAATTGAAAAAGCAATTACAAGATGTAGGGAGTGATCTCTCTGTGCACTATGGAGATCCC
The DNA here is from genome assembly GCA_024643385.1 of Flavobacteriaceae bacterium. Lineage (GTDB taxonomy): Bacteria > Bacteroidota > Bacteroidia > Flavobacteriales > Flavobacteriaceae > JAHEMZ01. The sequence goes on from JAHEMZ010000032.1 coordinate 22,022, forward strand.
ATGGAAGTATTTCGCACTTTACAGACCGAATTTGCCATTCAACATGTGATCACTAATCATGATTATGAACCCTATGCGCTGCAACGGGATCAGCAGGTCGCCACTTTCCTAAAGGAAAATGGCATTGGTTTTCATACCTATAAAGACCAGGTGATCTTTGAAAAGAACGAGATCACAAAAGCAGACGGCAGTCCTTATGTAGTGTATACACCCTACAGCAAAATATGGCTTGAAAAGTTTCGGGATCAAGCTCCCTTACCAATTTATGATCCTACACCCTATCTTTCCAATTTACTGCGCCCGGCAAAGTTCGAGTGGATCACTTTGGAATCCATAGGATTCGAACCTTCTACTTTAAAAGTTATTCCTTTTACTATTTCTGAAGGAACTTTAGTTTCCTACGAAGCGAACCGTAACTTCCCGGAAAGGATCGATGGAACAAGTCACCTGTCTCCACACCTCCGGTTTGGTACCATAGGTATTCGATCGTTGGTAACAAAGGCAGCACTTATCCAAAATCCTACCTTTCTCAAAGAATTGATCTGGCGAGAATTTTTTATGCAAATTCTTTGGCACTTTCCCAAAACGGTCCATCAATCGTTTAAGCCTCAATACGATCGTATCCGATGGAATAACGATGAAGCCGATTTTGAGAAATGGAAACAAGGAAAAACAGGATATCCGTTTGTTGATGCGGGGATGAGAGAACTAAACGCAACAGGGTATATGCACAATCGGGTACGAATGATCGTCGCCAGTTTTTTGTGCAAGCATCTTTTGATCGATTGGCGATGGGGAGAAGCTTATTTTGCTGAAAAATTATTGGATTTTGAATTGTCCAGCAATGTGGGTAACTGGCAATGGGCCGCAGGAAGCGGGGTGGATGCGGCTCCCTACTTTCGCATCTTTAATCCTTCCAGTCAGATGGAAAAGTTTGATAAAGAACATAATTATATTAAGAAATGGGTTCCTGATTGGCAGACCGATCACTACCCTCTGCCAATGGTGGAGCATACCTTTGCCCGAGAGCGTTGTTTAAGAACTTACAAAGAGGCTTTATTATAAATATTTGTAGGAATTTTCACTTTTTGTGTGTTTTGTCGATTAAATATGTATATTTAACGATGTTTTTGTGTGAAAAGTAGTGAACCCCAAACACTTATATTATGGAAACAGACCCAAATTCTTTTAGTAATAGAGAGATTACTGTAAGCTATAATCCTCAGATTTGTCAACATTCAGAGCGATGTTGCCAAGAGCTATCCGATGTTTTCAGATCTTCCATTATCCCCTGGGTGGACCTGGAAGCAGCGAACACCCTTCAGATCATCCGGCAAATAAACAAGTGCCCTTCGGGAGCGCTAACTTATTGTAATTCAGATTCCTTGGTCCTTGTTAAATAAATGATAAACACGCCCTTAAATTGGGTGCTGTATAACATTTTTTTTAACGTTGCGTTACTTTAACACACCTAATCCTCTCCTATGAGAAAACGCATACTATTGATCTTGTTCGTTACTTTTGCTTGTTTGATAAAGGGCAATGCCCAAGAAGACACTAATACCCTTGAATCCCAATTTTCCAATTTACTCGACAGATCGAATCGTTACCAAGAGTATAAGGTTCTTAAGATCACTGAACTGAATAAATTCCAAAAAAGCATCTCAGACTCGGTAAATGCCTTTCAACAGTTATTGAACAACAGTCGTATTCGTATTGCCCAGCTGGAGAATCAAATCGATTCATTGGCAAAGAGTCAGTCACAATTAAAACAAGACCTGGCATTGTCTCAGAAAAAGGAGCACGGCATGGATGTCTTCGGAATGATCATCCCTAAAATCACTTACCAATTAATCGTATGGTCTATCATTGGAGTACTGGTACTTCTGGTACTAATCCTTTCCTTCAAGTTCAAGAATAGCAATACCATTACAAAGGAGTCGAACCGTAAATTGGCAGAAACAGAAACAGAATTTGATTCTCATCGTCAACGAGCCCTAGAGCGAGAACAACAACTGCGCAGAAAACTTCAGGATGAGATCAATAAACAAAAGGAAAAATAATATTGGTAGTTAAGAGAGAAGTATTAACATTACGGTCAACACTACTTAGAGAAGTGTGTGTGATGTGAAATGGGTAATGTGTTGTTATACACTTCTCACTTCTCACCTCTCACGTCCTGCCAAAGGCACGCAAGCTCCTTACTCTACTCTCGTAATCCTGGCCCCGATCCCGCGAAGTCGGGTATCGATGTCTTCATAGCCCCGATCGATCTGTTCAATATTGTGAATGGTACTGGTGCCATCGGCAGAAAGTGCTGCGATCAATAAGGAGATCCCGGCACGGATATCCGGAGATACCATAGTGGTTGCTTTTAACTGAGATTTGAAATTATGCCCAATCACGGTCGCTCGGTGTGGATCACACAAGATGATCTTAGCCCCCATGTCGATCAGCTTATCGACAAAGAACAAACGGCTTTCAAACATCTTCTGATGTACCAAAACACTTCCTTTTGCCTGGGTACAAGTAACCAACACAATGCTTAATAAATCCGGTGTAAATCCCGGCCAAGGTGCATCAGCCACTGTAAGGATGGAACCATCCATATCGGCCTGAATTTCATATTGTCTTTGTGCGGGAATAAAAATATCGTCTCCTTTCTTTTTCAGCTTAATACCAAGCTTTCGAAACGTATCCGGGATCAATCCTAAATTTTCCCAGCTCACATCCTTGATAGTGATCTCACTTCGCGTCATCGCAGCCAACCCTATCCAACTGCCTATCTCGATCATGTCGGGTAAAACACGGTGGGTACATCCGTGTAACGTCTTCACCCCTTCGATGATCAGTAAGTTCGATCCTACCCCGGAAATGTTGGCTCCCATGCTGTTCAGCATTTTGCACAACTGCTGTAAATAAGGTTCACAGGCCGCGTTGTAAATAGTGGTAGTGCCTTTGGCGAGTACGGCCGCCATAACGATATTGGCAGTACCTGTAACAGATGCCTGATCCAATAACATATAGGCCCCTTTTAGGCCGTTCGGTGCTTCCACCCCATAAAAACGTTCTTCTTTGTTATACCGGAAATTTGCTCCAAGGTTTAGAAAACCTTCAAAGTGGGTATCCAATCTACGGCGACCGATCTTATCACCTCCGGGTCGGGGAATATAACCCTTGCCGAAGCGACCCAAAAGCGGGCCCACGATCATGATCGATCCGCGTAACGAGCTCCCTTCTTTTTTGAAGAGTTCGGATTCCAGATAATTCAAATTAACCTCATCGGCACGAAAAGCATATTTTCCTTTTTCCAGCTTACTGACCTTCACGCCAAGGTTCCCTAAAATTCCAATCAGTTTATTGACATCCACTATGTCCGGGATGTTTTCAATGATCACTTCATCCGAGGTGAGCAATACGGCACAAAGAATTTGCAGGGCTTCATTTTTTGCGCCTTGCGGGCGAATCTCTCCGGATAAAGAATGACCGCCTTCAATTTGAAAAGTTCCCATAAAAGTAGATAGGTTTAGAAGCGCTTACGACCGCGAGTAGGTTTGACGATTTTTTTGTAACGTTTTTTGTTCTTGAGCAGGTCTTCTGAATCGGAAAGATCCTCATCGCTATTCTTTAAATTGATCTTTCCATCGGATAGCTCAAATAAATGTTTAAAGATCACATCGTCTTCCACCGTGTCCTTATTCCAATTCAAAAAGCTTTTTTTCATATGATTGGCAATGGTCAGAACCAAGCCATCTCGCTTATCTCCCTCTTCCCAGCTAACCGCAACATCGATCATACGCTTGATATTATTTCCGTAGAAACGATACTTGGGAAAATTTTGTGGATAAGCCAACGGTTGTGGACGCTCGGATAATTCTTCTCTTGAAGGTTTAGGATAAGGAGAATCCACATCCAATTGAAAATCGGATATAATGAATAATTGATCCCACAACTTATGTTGAAAATCCGGCACATCCCGCAAATGAGGATTGAGATTCCCCATCACATTTATGATGCTTTTTGCATATTTATTGCGCTCTTCACGGGTATCCATGGCAATCACCTGCCCTACCATTTTCTGAATATGTCTGCCGTATTCGGGAATAATCAAAATAGGCCGCTCTGTGTTGTATTCTATATCTTCGATCAAAATAAATGTTGTTTTTGGAAATGTACTTGTAGAAGTATGCTGCAAATTACTAAAATTATAAAGAAATCACACCTTCTACCTTTGAAACTTCTATATATTTTTCTACCACGGCCTCCGGAGATTCCATCGTTACCTTGATAGAAACACTGGTATAATTCCCTTTAGATGAATCTCGCGTTTGAATCTCGGCTTCCATATGGTTGAAAACAGCTTCGATCTCGGCGATCCTTTCCAAACTGGCAGGCACAATAAACTTATACAAATACGGCGACGGCCAAGAAGTATCCTCTTGTAATTGCTGTGTCAACCGGGCGTAAAAGTCTTTGGTTTTTTCGTCTTGGGTCATGATGTAAGCATTAGTTTTTGCAAAGATAGGGCAAGGTCGCAAGATTAACTAACTTTGTACAAATTTGTAACGCTTGAAAACCAAAAGAATTGTTATTACGGGCGGTCCGGGTTCGGGAAAAACCTCTTTGATTCAGTATTTTGAAGCCAAAGGGCTACGATGTCTTCCTGAAATTTCGAGGGAAATCATCCGAAAAGCCCAAGAGGAGGGTATCGATCAACTTTTCCTGGAAGACCCCGTGCAATTCAGCCAACTCTTACTGGAGGGACGACTGGAACAGTTTCATTTGGCTCCTTCCTTTACCGGCTCCTTTTTGTTTTACGATCGTGGAATTCCGGATGTGACCGCGTATCTGGATTATCTGCACACCCCCTACCCGGAACATTTTAACGACACTTGTCGTACTTACCCCTACGACGCTATTTTCCTTTTACCTCCCTGGAAAGAGATCTATCGGCAGGACAACGAACGCTACGAATCGTATGCCGAAGCAGAAAAGATATTTCAGTTCTTACATCAGGCTTACCGTCAATATGGATATGAAGTCCATCATGTTCCTGTAGGAAGTATTGAATACCGCTGTGCACATATTTTGGAAAAATTAAATCAGCTGTTTTGAAGCATCCGGTCGACATACTGGAAACCTATTGGGGATTTACTTCCTTCCGAAGTTTACAGGAAGAGATCATCGCTTCTGTTTTAGACGGGAGAGACACCGTAGCCCTGCTCCCCACCGGTGGCGGTAAATCCGTTTGCTTTCAGGTTCCCGCCTTGGTCATGGAAGGTATTTGCATCGTTATTTCTCCTTTGGTGGCTCTCATGACAGACCAGGTGTCCGCCCTAAAGGAAAAAGGGATCAAGGCCCTGCATTTGTCCGGCGGACTTTCCCCCGACGACTTAACTGCTTTACTGGACAATGCCCTCTTTGGGAACTATAAGTTTCTCTATCTCTCTCCGGAACGTCTACAGCAAGAACAAGTGCAAAGTGCCTTGCGCAAGATGAATATCAACCTCATCGCCATCGATGAGGCACATTGTATTTCACAATGGGGAAGCGATTTTCGTCCTTCGTATCAGCATATTCATGTACTTCGGGAATTACATCCCTACGTCCCGATGGTGGCACTAACCGCTACCGCGACCCGAGAAGTACTGGCAGACACCATCCTGCAATTAAAACTAGAGGATCCACAAGTCTTCAAGAAGTCGTTTGCACGTTCCAATATTTCTTATCGCGTAGTAACACAAAGCGATAAATATTATGCCTTAACGCAATTGCTGCAGCGAAATGAAGAATCGGCTATTGTCTATGTCCGTAGCCGAAAGCAGGCGGAAGTGATCAGCAATCGCTTACAGCAGTATGGAATTACAGCCGATTTCTATCACGGCGGACTTCCTCCGAAATTAAAACAAAAGAAATTAGACGCCTGGAAACAATTTAAAGTGAGTACTATGGTGGCGACCAATGCCTTTGGAATGGGTATCGATCATCCATCGGTACGCTTTGTAGCACATATTCAGTTGCCGGAAAGCCTGGAGAGTTATTTCCAGGAGGCAGGACGAGCAGGGAGAGACGGAAAAAATGCCGTGGCCGTACTCTATTATGATGAAGGCGATAAAGCGATGCTCAAACGACAGTTTGTGGAAACCTTGCCCTCCTTACAGGACATGAAACTTTTGTACCGAAAGTTGAATAACTACTTTCAGATCCCTTATGGAGAAGGCGCCTTTACAGAACACAGTTTTAGCTTTGCGCAATTTTGCCAGACCTACGAACTACCCCCTTTGATCACATTGAACGCCTTACAATCCTTAGACCGTTTGGGAGTGATCCAGCTCTCCAAACAATTTGGCAGAAGGTCAAAGATCCAGTTCCTGATCAGCTCTAAACAACTCATAGATGAATTCGAGAGGAACACGTCCTTTTCGATAGTGGGGAAAACCATCTTGCGTATTTACGGCGGCATCTTTGAATCGCCAAACGCCATTGACCTGGACCTGATCGGTACAAAATCGGGGATTCCTTCAGAAAAGATCATTCAGACGCTTAAAGACATGCAAAACCAGGGACTTTTGGAACTAAAGCTCTTTGAGACCGACGCAACGATTACTTTCCTCGTGCCCCGCGAAGACGACCGAACCTTAAATCCCTTCGGAAAGACCATCACCCTGCTGAACGAAAAAAAGACCCTTCAGGTGGCCTCGGTCATAAGATATATTGAGAATGATAAAATCTGCCGACAAATACAATTGCTTCAGTATTTTGGGGAGGAGAACACCGAAGCTTGTGGAAGTTGCTCGGTATGCTTGAATAGAATAAAGGGTACTGCAAAGGTCAAGACCCAAGAGGTAGCGAAGCAGCTCATGGATTTATTGCAAGAGGAGCCTATGGACTCCAGAACCCTGTTAGAAAACACTACCTTTGCCGAGAAAGAGGTGTTGCAAGTATTACAATGGTTACTGGATCGCAACAAGGTGCAGATCAATGCCATCAATCAATATTTTACTAAGGAATGAGAGATTTAAGGATCGTATTTATGGGGACGCCGGATTTTGCGGTGGGTGTACTGCAACAGTTGGTAGAGACCGATCATAACATAGTAGGTGTTATCACGGCTCCCGACAAGCCGGCCGGGAGAGGACGAAAGTTGGCACAATCGGCTGTCAAGGAATATGCCTTGAGCAAAGGTTTACCCATTCTTCAACCGACTCATTTAAAAGACGAACACTTTTTAGCCGAACTTAGGTCCTTAAGAGCGAATTTACAGATCGTGGTTGCTTTCCGAATGTTGCCAAAGGCAGTATGGGCCATGCCGGAATACGGTACTTTTAATCTGCATGCTTCCCTCCTTCCACAGTACCGCGGTGCAGCCCCTATTAATTGGGCGATCATCAACGACGAACACACCACCGGCGTAACTACCTTCTTTATTGATGATAAGATCGATACCGGTGCGATCATCGATTGGGAAGATATCATGCTTGATGCCAGGGAAACCGCCGGAACCCTACACGATAAGTTAATGGAGTTGGGAGCAGATCTTGTGGTACAAACTACGAAGTCCATTGCAGAAGGTACCGTCACCACTACCCCTCAACCGCCTTTGGCTGAATTAAAGGAGGCCCCGAAACTCACTCCTGAAAATACCAGGATCGATTGGCAGGGGTCAGCGCGGTCAATCGATTGTTTTATTCGCGGACTTTCCCCCTACCCGGTGGCCTGGACCACTTTGATCCAAAACAAGGAAGAATTGAAGTGTAAGATCTATGCAGCCCACCCGGAAACCGAACCACATTCGTATGCACCGGGAACTATCTTCTGCGATAAAAAGGAAATAAAGGTAGCTGTACAAGGGGCATACATTTGTATAGACGAATTACAGCTTCCCGGAAAGAAAAAAATGACCGCTCGGGACTTGCTAAATGGATTCCTATTTGATGAAGATGCCAAATTCGTGTAAAGCCTTGTCATTGCTGATCTCTTAAATTTCCAAGAAAATACGTCAACTTTATTAACAATGCTGTTGAGTTATCAACAAAAACGGCGTTTTAGCGCGTGTTTACTTGCGTGAACCGAATATCCGTTTAATTTTGTAAAGCA
>JAHEMZ010000125.1 GCA_024643385.1 Flavobacteriaceae bacterium
AAACAACTAAAGGGTCGGGAGGAAGTACCGTAGGTGGGGAATTTAAGAAAATAGTGAAACTCTGAGTGGTGTCAAAACAAATTGGATTGTCCTGATTCTCAAATCTGATAAAGACCTGGACAGAGGGAGGTGTTACAAGGAATGGATTCGGTAAAGGATTTATACCCGCATCGGCATCCCCCTGACTCCCATGATAACTGATATTATAGTCGGATGAACTCTGACCGTTCAAAATAATAATATCGAAGTTAATATGAAGATCAATCGGTTCATCGCCGGAACCATCCAAATCACACATGTTAAAATCATTCACAGAACCCGCGATGGCTGCCGAAAATGTAATTTCAAAGGTAGCTTCCGCAAAACAAGTTCCCGTAAGATCTTCGAGGCGTATTGTAATTAATTCGTTGGTACCAATAATAGGATATGCATTTGGCGTGCCGATTAGAATACCTAAAGAATTAAAATAAGTGATCACTAAATCGGCCGGGTTCTGGGGACCTAGAACCAGTGGCTCATTTACGGTAAGGTCAAAGATGCCTGGCGTTGCTCCGTCATCACAAATAAACAGATCATCTGGAGGTGTATCAATAAAAGGTTGTACCAAGAAGGTAATCTCTATTTCATCAGTAACAATACAAGCGGGATCCAAGGGGTCAATTACCTCTACACTATAGATTCCTGAATTGGGAAAAGTAACGGTAAAAGTAGTCGCGACTGGACTTGGTGCCCCTTGTGAAACTCCATTGATAAACCACTCAAAAGTTGCTCCCGGAGGCGTATCAGCACTGGCATCCAAAATTATGGGGGTGCTCTCACAGGTTGCAATGTCCGGACCTAAATCAACCGTAAAAGCAGCATTAAGTGAAACTTCTACATCATCTGTTAAAGTAACCACTTCACCGTTACACGTGTTCGTCCATGTAACACGGGCAGTAAATATCTCTGTCCCATTTGGACAAACATTAATTGTAGGTGTATTTCCTATGACATTTCCCAAAGAATCCAACCATTCAAACACATAGGTAGGAGGTCCGGTGGGTGAGAAACTCCATGCTTCATCATTCGTTGTCCAAGGCGAGTCGGAAGTATTTCTTCCCGGTGGAACATATGCCGTTGTTCCTGCATTATTCTGGATTCCAAGTGTTGCATTACCTCCATTCCAAGTTGGACAAGTGGGTTTATCCTGAATATAGATCTCGATGACATTGGAAAACTCATAGAATACTGCCATATGTGTAGCCAATAAACTATTACAAGCTCCTGAAAATAGAGGAACTTCATAATAAGAAACGACCAATACTCTATTTGGAAATGTTCCTAAGACCTCATATCCAATTTCTTCTGAGCTTGATACGGACGGATCAATATCGTGACAGGGAGTAAAAACATTAGCCTCGCCCAAGGTTGGATTTGTATTATTGGGTAAGTTCTCTGTAAACTGCCAACCATTCGTTGTATCTCCCGGATTTACATCAAATCGTATAACTCCATTGGATCCTACTTGAAATTGTGTCTCAAGATCACCAAAAAAACAAAAATCGAACGGCAAGTTATCAACCGGAGACCAAGCATCATCAATATTCGGGTTTAAGGAATTTGCCAATCCATTAAATGGGAATGGCGGATTATAGGTTATGGAATTTACGTCATAGGTCAAGCCAGAAGTATCAAAAGTCTCAAGGAAAGTGGCCGTTATGTCACCGCAGCCTCCTGCAGCACAATCTATAATTACATCCGGTCCGGCATCAACAAATAAACTACCGGGACCTTGTGCGTATGAAGTAGGTGTAAAAAATAGGCATAGTAAAAATAGCCAAAACAGATTTGGGGATGCATTTTTCATAATCAATCAAATATAATCTGGGAAAATTAAGAATTTTTTATGAAACGCTTAGATTTTAATGAAATATCAGACCTTATATAGAAACTTTAACTTTTGAATAATATTAACATTCACTCCCTTAAAAGAAGAAAAAGCCCCTTTCGGAGCTTTTTGACCATTATATTTTGTTTTCGTTTTATCGTTTCAGGGTGAAATGTCCTGTAAATACTTTGGCATTACCTTGATCCTCGTATTCCACTTTAAACCAGTAATCACTCGAGGGTAGTGGCTGACCATTATAGGTG
>JAHEMZ010000033.1 GCA_024643385.1 Flavobacteriaceae bacterium
AGAAAAATCAATGGCGCCGATTTTCAGTTTGATACAGCTAAATCCTTCGTTCAATCGATTTACGATCTGTTCCTTCATATAAGCAACATCACCCATCCAAATAAGCCCATTAATTGGAATGCCTTGTTGCCCTTTTGAAAAATTCGAATCAAATAACTGAAAAGGGTTTTCAGCAAAAAATGATTTAAAGGCGGTCTGCAAGCCCATTTGAATAGAGGGAAATTCCGAAAGTTTATCAAGTAAGTAATCTTCCCCCAAATGAATATGATCGCAGACCCATTGTAGTTTTTGTTCATAATCTTCGCGATCGTCAACACTCAGTCCTCGCAAAAGTCCGCACTCCCCTATTCCCCATCGATCCTCTTGTTGAAGTTTTATAAACCAAGTTTCTTTGGTCTTTAACACCCCTCTGGAAGTACCACTGGGTCTTTTAAAGTGCAGAATATACTTTTTATAATAAGCCTTCATTAAAGCTCTATCGATTCACCAATCCCTAACAACATTAAATCCTTATCGGCATCATAGAACTTCTTTTTCGCCGCAGAATGATCGATTTCAATGAACCCGAAGGTATCGTAATGTACACCAAGTACTTTATCACAGGCCACAAAGTCACTGGCGATAATCGCATCCTCCACACCCATGGTAAAATTATCACCAATGGGAAGTATTGCCAGATCCAATTTGGTCTGCATGGGGATCAATTTCATATCCATAGTGAGCGCTGTATCTCCCGCGATGTAAATGTTTTTATGCTCTCCTTCTATCACAAATCCACCGGGTTGTCCCCCATAGGTGCCGTCGGCAAAGGAGGAAGTATGGTGTGCTATAACATATTTCACCTTCCCGAATTCAAACTTCCAACTACCCCCATGATTCATAGGATGAACCTTGATGCCTCTTTCTTGATAATACATTGCTATTTCAAAATTACTCACAATAGTCGCTCCGGTTTTTTTGGCAATCGCCTCAGCATCCAATACATGATCCTGATGGGCATGCGTCAGTAATATATAATCTGCCTGTAAAGAGCTAATATCTATTTTATCTTTCGATAAGGGATTACCCGAAATAAAAGGATCTACTAATAAGTGAGTTCCTGAAACTTCAATTCCTAAGGAATTTTGACCGTAAAATGTAATTTTCATCTGTCTAAAAATTTATTAATTAATGAAAGAGTGCCATTAAGATAGCAAAGAAAAAGGTGCTTAAGGCTACTTTCTTAAGTTCTCCATCCAATGATTTGGGTATTTTATTTTTAAAGACGGTTTGGATATTTATCAGTAATGGAAGGAAGGAAACCAGAAACAACCATTGAATAGCCGACTCCCTATGCATCCCTGAATACATTATGGCAGCCATCATTCCTCCAAGTAACAGAAACAGGTGATAAACTTTTGCCTTTTCAACGCCTAGCTTAACCACTAAGGTTCGTTTACCTGCTCGCGCATCATGCTCTCGATCCCTTAGATTATTCAAATTGAGTACCGCCGTACTGAAAGTTCCTATCGAAATAGCAGGAAGGAGAAGATCCCAAGTAAGTGACTTCATGAATAAAAAATAGCTTCCCAAAACACTGAGCAATCCAAAAAAAAGGAATACAAATAAGTCTCCTTTTCCGGAGTATCCATATGCTTTTTTTCCAACTGTATATTTTACGGCAGCGACAATCGCCAATAATGTTAGATTGAAAAAGATAAATGCCATGAGTATATTTTCCATACCAAAGGCACCAAATATGAGAAGAGTGGCTACCAAAAAGGTTATTACTCCGGTCACAATCATTCCTATTCGCATTTGTTTAGGACTTATGATCCCGGAGGCGACCATCCGCTTTTCTCCCTGCCTTTGATCATCGGTTCCCTTCACTCCATCCCCATAATCATTCGCAAAGTTAGAAAGGACTTGAAAACCGATGGTGGTGACAATGGCCAGCCAAAAAAGCGACTTCGTATAGAATAGCGATTCGGCTAAGGCAGATCCTAAGATAATTCCTGAAACGGATAAGGGAAGTGTCCGTAAACGGGCTGCAGCAACCCAAGCTTTTACTTTATTCATAAAGAGTATTATTTACAAAGTTAGGTTTTAATTCTAAAAAAATTATTAAATTCATTCACGCAAACCCAAAACCCCAAATCATGAAAAGAAATGTAGACATTGGACTTTTAGTACTTCGAATAGGTGTGTCGGTATTGCTGCTTACCCACGGTTTCCCTAAGTTGATGAAATTAATAGAAGGGAACATGGACCTGGTAGGAGATCCCATAGGTGTTGGTAGTCTTGCGTCCTCTATTTTAGTGATCTTAGGAGAAGTAGTTGCTCCCGTGCTTGTATTAATTGGATTAAAGTCACGGCCTTCCGCTTTAGTTGCCGCCGGGACTATGGCAGTGGCGGCATTTATTGTTCATAATGGGGATCCCATTGCCCAAAAAGAGAAAGCTTTACTTTTTTTTGCCGGATTTCTGGCCATAGCCTTAATGGGTGCCGGTAAGTTTTCGGTCGATAAAAAATAAACTAATTGAAAATTTTCACCAAGAGTTCTTTAAACAGATCTCCGGTGGTGATATTTGCGGCGCCCACACCTTTTCCCTTCATATCGATCTCACGAATGAAACCCACAATAGCGCTTACTTTCTTCATGGGATAATTCCTAGCAGCAATCTGGTATTCCTTTATAAAATATGGATTAACCCCCAGGGCTTTGGGCGCAATGGACTTATCGGATAAGGAATGGTATAATAAGAGTTTTGAGAAAAAATTATAGAGTAAGGCGACCGTTAAAACCACGGGATGATTCTTGGGGTTATTGGCAAAGTATTGTACGATGGCAAAGGCCTTTACTTGATTGTTTTCTGCGATGGCGCTTTGTAGCTCAAAATTATTGAAATCTTTACTAATACCTATATTCTCTTCAATGATCTGCGGAGTAATTTCCTCCCCGGGTTGGATAATGAGTTGTAACTTCTCAATTTCGTTATGCACCTTACTGAGATCATTTCCTAAAAATTCGGTGAGCATTTGGGAGGCTTTGGGAGTAATTGTATACCCTTTCTCCGCTAAAACCCTTCGGATCCAATCGGGCACTTGATTCTCATATAACTTGTTACTCTCAAAAAGTATCCCCTTTTCTTTAATGGCCTTCGCAAGTTTTTTTCTCGCATCCAATTTCTTGTATTTATAGCAAATGACCAATACCGTAGTGGGTTGCGGATTCTCCGCGTACGAGACTAGATTCTCTATGGTTCTTGAAAGTTCTTGTGCCTCTTTAACAATCACTACCTGACGCTCTGCCATCATCGGATATCGCTTAGCATTGCCTATTATTTCTTCAATGGTCACGTCTTTTCCGTATAACACCATTTGATTGAAACCACGTTCCTCCTCGGTCAGCACATGATTTTCAATATAATGACTGATTCCATCTATATAATAAGGCTCCTCTCCCATTAAGAAATAGATAGGCGCTATGCTACCTTGTTCAATTTGGTCGATGATATGTTTAACTTGTTCTAAGGCCATAAAAAACTAATATGCGAAGTGAAACCTGTTTTTGCTATTATGAAAATTGCAAAGGAAGATGTTTCTTTGTAGGATGTTGCAACTGAATTTCCCTACGTACTCATTTCGTTTCAAAAATAACGAAAACAACCGGTTGATCTTCGATTCTATTCGAAAAAAATTTGTGGTATTGACACCTGAAGAATGGGTGCGGCAACATGTTATTCAGTGGTTAATACAGGATAAAAAAAAGTCTCCATCCTTAATGAACGCCGAAAAACAATTGCTGTTGAACGGGACTAAAAAAAGATATGACCTTGTTGTTTATAATTCCGACGGAAGTATTTTTCTAATTGTAGAATGCAAAGCCCCTTCGGTAGCTATTACCCAAGATACCTTTGATCAAATTGCACGCTATAACCTTATTACTGAAGCTACTTATTTAATGGTAACTAATGGGATATCCCATTTTTTCTGTAAAATGGATTATACAAATGGTTGTTACCTTTTTATGGAGTCCCTCCCTAATTCAAATTAATGTCGATTTTGTGTCATTCAAATCCTCGCATTTTTATATATCTTTAAAATATGAAAAAGATCTCATTTTATTTTATTTGTCCATTGCTTTTGTTGGGCTGTAATCTAAAACAATCGGAATCTGGCCAATCCACACGATCATTAGAAAAGCCTAATATTATTATGATCGAAGTTGATGATCTCACTGCGAAGTATTTAGGCTTCAACGGTGGTAAAATGGCGCAAACGCCAACCATAGATGAATTGGCCAAAAATGGAGTGGTTTTTTCTAATGCGGTGGTTCAGGGGACCATGTGCACACCATCTCGTAATTCCTTTCTTACCGGACTTTACCCCCACAACTTAGGGATGTATCACAACCTAGATTTACGCCAACTACCCACAAATATTTGGACCTTTCCCAAAGAACTTAAGAAATTAGGTTATACTACAATGTTCATTGGAAAAAACCATTTGATTCCTAATTTAAAAGGACATAATGCCGATACGCCCTCGCAATTGAGAGATTTGACGTTAAAAGCTGAATTGGGATTCGACACAGTTTATCAATCTATGGGACGTGCCGTACTATTGAACCAGCTTAGACAGCAATCTAAATTGAACCAAGAATGGCCTGTTGGTAATGATCATTACGGTGATTTTTTATATGAAAATAACCTCATAGAGACCTTTCGAGCAGAAAATGGTAATACCCCCACTACTTTACACCCGGATCGTGAATATATGGATGGTTATTATACCTCACTAGCCTTGGAAAATCTCCAGAATTATAATTCAACAGATCCTTTTTTCATGTGGCTTAATTTTTCGGGACCTCATACTCCGTTCGATCCTCCTAAAGAATATATTGACCGATTCAAAGATCGTTTTATGCTTCAACCCATCGATACTTCTAATCAAAATTACCAGTTTCCAAAAGATCTGCGTCCTCAAGAAAGTAAATTTACTCTTTTTCAAACCTTGAATTATCGAAAGCGATATCAAGCGGCAATCACCTATATGGATGAGCAGGTTGGAAGATTGCTTTCTTTCCTAAAAGAATCTAAATTTAAGGAGAACACGGTATTGATATTTTTCTCAGATCACGGTATCATGACAGGAGATCATGGATTACTTGGAAAAGAAACCCTTTATAAAGAAGTTCTCAATCCATCATTAATAATTTATCAACCTAACGAATATGCTGCTAAAGAAATAGCAACCGCAGTTGAATTGATTGATGTAGGCGCTACCGTAATTGAAATGGCCGGTGGTACCAAAGAAAATAGACTCCACGCACCCAACGGACACAGTTTATTACCGCTTATTTATGGAGATGTTCCCTTCGAAGGTGCCGGTTTTGGTATAAGTGAAACCGAACATTATAGATCGATATATGATGGCACCTATAAATATATTGACCATCCGGAACATCCTTTTCTTTTTAATCTATTGGACGACCCGGATGAGATTAAAAATATTGTATTAGAAAAGCCGGAAATAGTAAAGAAAATGAAAATGGCTATAGATCAATGGTTAGAAAATACAAGACCTGTTCGAGAAGTTGAAAAAAAGGAAGATACAGAAGCAATTAATGAAAGATAAACACATGGTTTCTTCATATAAAAAGGCGGCCTAAGGCCGCCTTTTTATATTGTTATATTTTTATAATTTCTTGAATTACTTCATTTCTTCGAAGTCTACCCTTCGATAAGCTCAATTCAGGTTACTTGACTTCTTCGAAGTCTACGTCTTCCACATCACTGCTTTCTTGTCCATTACTTGAAGCAGTTCCTTCCTCACTTGTAGGAGCACCTTGCTGACCTTCCGCTTGCGCCTTGTACATCTCTTCCGAAGCAGTTTTCCACGCCTCATTGATCTTATCCAAAGCCGGTTGAATGGTATCTACATCTTTACTTTCATAGGCTTTCTTCAAATCTCCCAAAGCATCTTCAATTGGCTTTTTCTTATCATCACTTAGCTTTTCTCCAAACTCTTTTAATTGTTTTTCAGTTTGGAAGATCATCGCATCCGCCTCATTGATCTTGTCAACAGTTTCCTTGGCTTTTTTATCCGCCTCGGCATTGGCTTCCGCATCGGCCTTCATCTTTTTGATCTCTTCTTCCGTTAATCCGGTAGAAGCTTCAATTCGGATGTCTTGTGATTTGCCGGTTGCTTTATCAGTGGCACTTACTTTAATGATACCATTGGCGTCAATATCAAATGTAACTTCGATTTGTGGTACACCTCTTTGAGCAGGTGGAATTCCATCTAAGTGGAATCGTCCAATGGTCTTGTTATCTCCGGCCATAGGTCTTTCTCCTTGCAACACGTGGATCTCAACACTGGGCTGATTGTCGGCTGCAGTACTGAATACCTGACTTTTCTTGGTAGGGATGGTTGTGTTGGCTTCAATTAATTTGGTCATCACACTTCCCATGGTTTCAATCCCCAAGGATAGTGGAGTTACATCCAACAACAACACATCTTTGACATCTCCCGTCAATACACCTCCTTGAATGGCAGCACCAATGGCAACCACCTCATCCGGGTTCACTCCTTTATTGGGTGCTTTGCCAAAAAACTTCTCTACCGCTTCCTGAACTGCAGGGATTCGGGTAGATCCACCCACTAAGATTATTTCATCAATATCACTTTTAGACAATCCGGCTGCTTTCAATGCTTTTTCACATGGAGCAATGGTTCTTTTTACCAGATCATCGATCAATTGTTCAAACTTAGCACGAGTTAATGTTTTTACTAAGTGTTTAGGACCTGTGGCTGTTGCAGTCACATAAGGTAAATTAATCTCCGTTTGGGTAGAAGATGAAAGTTCAATTTTAGCTTTTTCAGCCGCTTCTTTCAAACGTTGTAAAGCCATAGGATCTTTTCGCAGATCCATTTGTTCTTCACTTTGAAATTCGTCTGCCAACCAATTGATAATTTTCTGGTCTACATCGTCTCCCCCCAAATGTGTATCTCCATCGGTAGATAATACCTCAAACACGCCATCTCCTAATTCAAGGATCGAAACGTCATGGGTTCCTCCCCCAAAGTCAAATACCACGATCTTCTGATCGGTATGTTTTTTATCCAAGCCGTATGCCAACGCTGCGGCAGTAGGTTCGTTTATAATTCGTTCTACCTTTAATCCAGCGATCTCTCCGGCCTCTTTGGTGGCTTGTCGCTGACTGTCATTGAAGTATGCAGGAACGGTAATGACGGCACGTGTTACATCTTGCCCTAAATAATCTTCGGCGGTTTTCTTCATTTTCTGAAGGATCATTGCGCTTAGTTCTTGAGGGGTATATAGTCTTCCGTCAATATCCACACGAGGCGTATCATTATCTCCTTTCACTACTTTGTATGCAGCACGTTCAGCTTCTTTCGCAGACTCAGAGAATTTGTTTCCCATAAATCGTTTAATGGAAGAAATGGTCTTGGTAGGATTGGTCACTGCTTGTCTTTTGGCAGGATCCCCAACTTTGATTTCTCCACCTTCCACAAATGCAATCACCGAAGGAGTGGTACGTTTCCCTTCAGCATTAGGGATTACGGTAGGTTCGCTACCTTCCATCACCGAAACGCAAGAGTTGGTAGTTCCTAAGTCGATTCCAATTATTTTACTCATAATAGTATTGTTATATTTTTATTGAATTCTATTCACGTTCGTTTCAGTTAAGTCAAGGATTGTGCCATGGGAATTTGGCTGACAGGCTGTCAGTTTTTAGGGGGCCATTGCCCAAAAGCGCAGAAAGATCTGTCTTTTGGGCACCGGGCTCTCCGAACTACATGCCTGCCTGCCGTCAGGCAGGGTAGTTTGCTGCGATCCCTATGGCTTTTACTTCGTCAATTCGATTCACCATGATCAAACTATCAATAATTTAATTAGTTTTGTTCTACTTAATGCAACGACTCATTTACATCCTCATTTATCCTTTTCTTTGGCTGGTCTCCATCCTTCCATTGCCCGTTTTATATTGGAAATCGAATGTCCTGTATTTCTTTGTCTACTATATCTTCGGGTACCGCAAAAAAGTGGTGTTGGGAAATCTTCATTTGGTCTTTCCGGAGAAGACAGACAAAGAGATCAAAACCATTGCTAAAAAGTTCTATCAACATTTATGCGATATCATTTTTGAAACGATCAAGAGTCTGTCTATTTCAGGAGAAGAACTGAACCATCGATTTCAATACAAAAATCTGGACTATTTAGAGCAACTGCATGCGCAGGGTAAAAGTGTTTTGTTAATGTGTGGGCATTATGCCAGCTGGGAATGGAGCGGAATGCTAAGTCAACTCACCCCTTTCAAAGCTTTCGCCGTTTACAAGAAAATAGACAACCCCTATTTTGATGATCTGGTAAAGAAAATCAGAGGGCGATTCGGGGGTACCATTGTTCGAAACACTCAGATCACGAAGGTGTTGTATCGTAATTTTAAGGAAGGGCTGCAATCGATCACTTTGATCCTGTCTGATCAAACCCCAAAATTGGGTAAGTTTAAGGAGCGACAGTTGTTCATGGGAATCGACGTTCCTGTTTTTACAGGTGCTGAAGAATTAGCCAAACTACTTGATTTTTCAACCGTTTACTTTAAAGTGGAAAAAGTGAAGCGAGGACATTATAGGGTGAGTTTCATACCCATGGCAGAAAATCCGAAAACAATTGAAGATTTTGGGATTACACGAATGTTCTTAACTGAAATAGAAAAACAGATTCATGAGGCGCCTCAATATTACCTGTGGTCTCACAAACGATGGAAACACCGACTTTAAAGTTCGAACCAGGATTCGTTCAGCGGAGTTTCATTTTCGATGGAAACGGAATGATGGTGAAAATGACCTTTTTCTAACACATACTCTTTCTTCCATTCCTCGCCATGATCTGCCAACGATCGTAACGAATCACAAAGAAAAGTCATTTCCTCTGAGGTAGTCGTTGGATGGATCGATATCCGTACCCAACCCGGTTTCAATTCTAACAGTCCGCATCCTATTTTGGTAATGATCTCAGTCGATTTTTCTTGATCTATCTGAAGTAAATAATGTCCATATGTTCCGGCACAACTGCAACCACCGCGTGATTGTATCCCAAATCGATCGTTCAATATCTTTACTGCCAAATCGTGATGAAGTCCTTCAATATTAAGTGAGATCACCCCTAAACGGTTTTGGTGTTGATCTGCTAAGATCGAGATATTGGGATAACCTTGTATCCGGTTAAAGAAATAGTCCAAAAGTTCTTTCTCTCGAGCCATGATATTAGCAACGCCCATTTTCTCTTTCAGGCGAATGGCCAAAGATGCACGGATCACTTGCAAAAATCCGGGAGTGCCGCCATCTTCCCGTTCTTCAATGTTCTCTATATATTTATGAGTTCCCCAAGGTGTGGTCCAGTCCACGGTTCCTCCTCCCGGACAATCGGGAATTAAATTGGTATATAATTTTTTATTAAAGATTAATACCCCGCTACTTCCGGGACCTCCCAAAAACTTATGAGGAGACATAAAAATGGCGTCCAAAGCCATTTCCGGATCCTCCGGATGCATGTCGATTTCAATATAGGGCGCCGAACATGCAAAATCAACGAAACAAAGTCCATTATGCTGATGCATCATTTTTGCCACTTGATGATAAGGTGTCTTGATGCCTGTGACATTAGAACAACTGGTAATGGACGCTATTTTCACTTCGCGGTCCTGATACTTTTCCAATAAGCGCTCTAGGTTCTCCAGACAAAATAGTCCTTGTTCATTACAAGGAATGATCTCGACCGTAGCGATGGTCTCCAACCAGGAAGTTTGATTACTGTGATGTTCCATATGAGAAACAAAGACTACAGGTCGATCGGCTTCCTTCACTTCAAAAAGTCCTTTTACTTGTTCCGGTATCTTTAGTCCTAAAATTCGCTGAAACTTATTCACCGCACCGGTCATACCGGTGCCGGTGGTGATCAAAACATCATCTTCCCCGGCGTTCACATGTTTCTTTATAATTTGCCTGGCCTTGTGGTATGCTTTGGTCATAGTGGTACCGCTAACCGTAGTTAAGGTATGTGTATTCGCCACAAAAGGACCAAAATCATCCTTCATTTTATCTTCGATCGCTTCATACATTCGTCCGCTTGCTGTCCAATCGGCATACATGATCTTCTTCGTTCCATAAGGAGAAATGAAGGTCTGATCAATACCAATGATCTGATTCCGAAAAGATTTGAAATAGCTTTCCAGGGAGGAAGTTTTTTGGGTCGTTAAGCTTTCCACTAATGCGCTAATTTTAAGGCAAAGTTAAAAAATTATAAAGTTGCGATCGATTTTATTTCTGCAATAAATCGATCCGCCAAGGAATCTGCTTCTATTTGAGATTTAGCTTCTGTATAAATTCGAATAATGGGTTCTGTATTCGATTTTCGCAAATGCACCCAATTTTCAGCAAAATCTATTTTCACACCATCAATAGTACTTAGATTCTCTGAAGCATATTTTTTAACGATTTTTGCAAGAATAGCATCCACATCCAATTGTGGGGTCAATTCAATTTTCTTTTTACTCATAAAGTAGGAAGTGTAACGCTTCCGCAGTTCACTAACTGAGCACTTTTCTTCGGCTAAATAACTTAAAAACAGTGCGATCCCAACTAAACTATCCCTTCCATAATGCAGTTCAGGATAGATCACTCCGCCGTTTCCTTCCCCGCCTATCACTGCATGTGTTTCTTTCATCTTCTCCACCACATTCACTTCGCCCACAGCACTTGCGAAATAATTTCCTCCGCTCTTTTCTGTAATATCTCTCAGAGCCCGGGAGGAGGACATATTGGACACGGTATTGCCCGGTGTATGCTGCAATACATAATCGGCAACCGCCACTAGGGTGTATTCTTCCCCAAACATCTCTCCATGCTCATCTACGAATGCTAAGCGATCCACATCGGGATCGACCACAATGCCGAAATCGGCTCGTTCCTCAACAACCTTTTGCATCAGATCACCCAAATGTTCTTTTAAAGGTTCCGGGTTATGCGGGAATTCCCCGTTGGGGGTACAAAATAATTTTACGGGATGCACGCCAAGTGCTTCTAACAATAGTGGAACCGCAATTCCTCCCGTAGAATTAACTCCGTCCACGACCACTTTAAAACCGGCCTTTTGAATAGCAGATGGTTTTACAAGAGATAGATCGATTATTTCATCAATGTGCATATCGATGTACGCATCATTACGCGTTATTTCACCCAAAGAATCAACTGCTGCAAAGATGATATCTCCTTTTTCAGCCGTATCTAAAATTTGCTGACCCGCCGCTGCATTTAAGAACTCCCCTTTATGATTTAATAATTTAAGAGCATTCCACTGCTTAGGATTATGACTCGCAGTAAGAATGATCCCACCATCTGCATGCTCCAGAGCCACAGCCACTTCCACTGTCGGGGTCGTTGAGAGTCCGAGATCCACCACATGTATCCCCATACCCACCAAGGTTTGCATGACCAATTGTTGTATCATTTCTCCTGAGATACGGGCATCACGACCTACCACCACCCGATAATTCTCCTTAACGCGTTGTGCAAGAATCCAGCTTCCATAGGCCGCCGCATATTTTACGGCGTCAATGGGTGTTAAATTATCTCCTTGGGCACCTCCTATGGTCCCGCGTATTCCCGATATGGATTTTATTAATGTCATGTATGAAATTTCAGTTTAAAAAGAACAAATACAACGCTAAAACTAGCACTTATCCTTGTATTTATCCGGTCAAATTTAAGGATTATTCGATGGCCGGAAACGATTTGTAGAGGATAAATTCATGAAATCTATGAACGATATGTTAGTAACATATATTTGGCCCGATCCGGCTATTACTTCTGAATCGCTTCATTATCTGCGCTAAATACATATATTTATGGAATGAATTTTTTAGCACATATTTACTTGTCGGGCGACGATGATGACGTGATTATCGGCAATTTTATTGCTGATGGCATCAAAGGCATAAAGTATGTGAAATATCCCCCTGCTATTCAAAGAGGAATTCTGTTGCACCGGGCCATAGATACCTTTACCGACCAACATAGCATCGTAAAAAAAAGTACCGCCCGATTGCATGCCAATTATGGTCATTATAGCGGCGTGATCGTCGATATTCTTTACGATCACTTTTTGGCGAAGAACTGGAGTCGTTATAATGAGGTCCCCTTAAACGTGTTTGTAAATAATTTTTATGAGTTGCTCCGTCAAAATTATGACAATTTACCTCCTCGTATTCAGCGGATGATGCCTCATATGATATCGGACAACTGGCTATTCAATTACGCTACTGTGGAAGGTATTGGCAGAATATTGGCGCAGATGAATGTGCGGACCAAAGGCATCTCCAATATGGATAGGGCGGTTGAAGAATTATCGATCTATTACGATTTATTTGAAGAAGAATTCACCTTGTTTTTTGCCGAATTAAAAGCTTTCTCTGCAGAAAAATTAGCACAATTATGACACTAAAATACTTCTCTCTTTTTTTAGGATTGATGTTCCTAAGTTGCAAAGACGTTTCCCCTCCTGTCGAAAAAATTACTCACAAGGGCTTGATCACCGAAAATGCAATGGTCGTCTCCGCAAGGGAGGAAGCCTCTAAAATTGGTGTTGAAATTCTAAAAAGAGGGGGCAATGCCTTTGATGCCATGGTGGGAACCGAAATGGCCTTGGCTGTAGCCTATCCTTATGCAGGTAATTTAGGAGGTGGCGGATTTATGGTGTACCGCACACAATTTGGAGAGTTGGGAAGTTTCGATTATCGTGAGAAAGCACCCTTAAAAGCCCATCGTGATATGTATCTCGATGAGGAGGGCAATTACATTCCGGAAAAAAGTAAATTAGGAGGATTGTCTGTAGGTGTACCGGGAACGATCGCAGGCATATTTGCGGTGCATGAAAAGTTAGGGAAGCTACCCATAGAAGAAATCCTTGCACCGGTGGTAGCTTTGGCCCGCAAAGGAATAGTGATCACTCAAAAGCAGGCTGCCAGACTTGCGCAATACAGACCTATTTTTGAGCAACTTAATGGGGAATCCTCATTATTCACTCAAACCTTCCGGGCAGGAGATACCCTAAAGAATGTCGCTCTGGCTAATACCTTGCAACGAATCATGGATCATGGGAGAGCAGAATTTTATGAAGGAGAAACAGCACGGATTTTGGTTGATTTCATACAATCAAAAGGGGGTATTATTTCCATGGAAGATCTTCATGCCTATGAAGCACAGTGGAGAGAACCTTTGAACTTCTCTTATAAGGACTTGAATGTAATTTCCATGGCACCGCCTTCCAGTGGAGGTATTTGTTTGGGACAGATTTTAAAAATGATTGAACCTTACCATCTGGAGCAATATGAACCCCACTCGCTTGAAAGTATTCAAATTGTGGTGGAAGCCGAAAGGAGAGCATATGCAGATCGAAGTTTTTATTTGGGAGATCCTGATTTTGTGGCTATTCCAATGGATAGTTTATTAAATGAAACTTATTTACAGGAGCGCATGAGTAATTTTTCATTTGAGAAAGCGACCTCCTCCGAGAGTCTGTCCTACGGCACTTTTTCCCTTTCCGAAAGTACCGAAACAACTCATTATTCCATTATAGATGCACAAGGAAATGCGGTTTCTGCAACGACAACTTTAAACGGAGCCTATGGATCGAAGCTTTATGTAAAAGAACTGGGCATCTTTTTAAACAATGAAATGGACGATTTCAGTGCCAAACCGGGAGAGCCTAACATGTTCGGTTTATTGGGAGGCGAAGCCAATGCCATTGCTCCACAAAAGAGGATGCTAAGTTCCATGACACCCACTTTGATCGAGAAAGAAGGCAAATTATGGATGGTGGTTGGTACGCCGGGAGGGTCAACCATTATTACATCTGTACTCCAAACGTTGCTGAATGTTCACGATTTTGGTATGACCATGCATGACGCCGTAAATACGCCCCGCTACCATCATCAATGGTTGCCGGATCAAATTACCTTTGAACCAAATGCATTTGATCCTGTTCTGCTGCAAAACCTTCGAAATAAAAAGTATGTAATCGTAGAAGATAATTCAGTTATTTCCAGCAAAGTAGCTGCCATATTGATCCTTCCTGATGGTCGTTTCGAAGGAGGTGCAGATCTTCGAGGTGATGATACTGCCGTAGGATATTAATTACTTCCTGCCTTAAATTAAGTAGTTGGTCGTATATTCTTGACCATTGAACGATTTGTAGGTAATTTACTACAATGAAAACTTTTTTGCGCTTACTTTTGGTTAAATAAGTACACAAATAACTAACTAAACTACTATAGCCATTGGGGTTGGTAAAAAGTTTATTTCTCCAACATTTTTGGTTAACTAATTAATTTGAAGGGCAAATCTTTTTATAAGGATTTATATGCACTCATTCCGCTTGTTATTAGTGGAATACTGTGCATCTCTCTTATTTTCCTATTGTATCAAAAGACTTCGACCGACATTGATTTTATAACTACTCTAGAAGGTACCACCACTATTTTCATAAGTATCAGCGGATTTCTGTCGGCTATTATCATGATTTATTTGGCCGCAGCTTCCGTCGCGCTAAAAAGTACCCGCAGTAATGCCATAGAAGCCTTGAGTAAGGTTACTCAAAAAATGCATAATTTCCGGAGCATCATTGAATTATTGATGCGCTCTAAAATGTGGCTACCGGGATTAAAAGAATATATCGACGAGGAGTTTTCAGAACTTACTTTCTTCGATGTGAAAGAGTTTTATAAAGGAAAATCAAGACTGGCGATCGAATTCCTTCAGGAACATAAACAGTATGATGATACTGAGAATTTGTATTTGGAATTGAAATCCTTATTAATGACGAACCCCAAGGAAAAAAAGATTCCTGAAAATTTGCGTTATCCCAGCGTTTACAGCAAGGACATTGTCACAAAATGGCTAGAACATAAATGCGGCTCCGGTCTGTGGTACTATTTCGGTTATAAGTACGGAGATTATAAAAAATCATTGGACTATAACAACGTGTTCGAGCGACACCAAGAAAAGATCATGACCTTGGCCAATACAATGGATAATGAAGCTTTTCAAGATTCTTCCTTCAACGAAGTATTCCTCGCCAAACTCGGAGAATACATGAACAATGAAGTGATCCCTAAACTCCTTCAATTTCAGGGAAGCACAGATCGATCCCTGCCTGTCATGATGTTGTATTTGTACGGTATCTTTCTTGCCTTGATCATTTTCGGCGTTCTCCTTCCCCTAACTCATTTACTTTTTAGCTTGCCCATCATGGCACTAGGAGTAAGTTTTTCCTTTGTGACCAGTATTCTTTTCTTTGTCGCCACTAGCTTCTATCAGTTCGTCATCCGAGAAGCTAATAGTTAATTTCACATTTCAAAATTCTTTGTTTTGGTAAGGTGCTACATTATAAATTTTCCTTCCAATTGAGTACCTTTGCAAACTATGATAAAATCGGATGATGTAATTGAGGTTTTGGGGGCTCGGGTTCATAATTTAAAGAACATTGATGTCGTAATCCCAAGAGAAAAGTTAGTGGTTATTACAGGGCTTTCAGGAAGTGGGAAATCTTCCCTGGCCTTTGATACTATTTATGCGGAAGGGCAACGACGGTACATCGAAACCTTCTCTGCCTATGCCCGACAATTTTTGGGTAGTTTGGAACGCCCCGATGTGGATAAAATTGATGGATTATCTCCCGTGATTGCCATAGAGCAAAAAACAACGAGCAGGAGTCCGAGATCTACCGTTGGCACCATCACTGAGATTTACGATTTTCTTCGATTATTATTTGCCAGAGCCAGCGATGCCTACAGCTACGTAACTGGTGAAAAAATGGTTAGCTATAGCGATGAACAGATCAAATCACTCATTCTGAAAGATTTCAATGGAAAGAAGGTAAGTGTGTTGGCCCCGGTGGTTCGTTCAAGAAAAGGACATTACCGTGAGCTCTTTGAACAGATCGCAAAACAAGGTTTTGTCAAGGTACGGGTCGATGGAGAAGTTCAAGATATTATAAAGGGAATGAAGGTCGATCGCTATAAAAATCATGACATTGAAATTGTCATTGATCGACTCAAAATTTCAGATGAGATTGACAGTAACAGACGACTTACAGAAAGTATCTTAACTGCTATGTATCATGGTGAGGATGTCTTGATGGTTTTGGAGAACGACACCAATGAAGTGCGTTATTTCAGCAGATCATTAATGTGTCCAACTTCGGGAATTTCCTATCCTTACCCTGAACCCAATAACTTTTCATTCAATTCTCCGAAAGGAATGTGCCCCAATTGTAAAGGGTTGGGACGCCTCCACGAAGTAAATTTGGAAAAAATAGTACCTAATAAAAACCTCTCCATTAAGCAAGGAGCCTTAGCGCCTCATGGCCCTCAGAAAAGTAATTGGGTATTTAAACAGCTGGAATTGATTGCACAACGTTATGAATTTAGCTTGAGCGATCCCTTTAAAAATATTCCGGAGGAAGCAAAAGAGGTTATTTTTTATGGAGCGAACACCTCTTTCGAAGTAGTTTCTAAAACCTTGGGGATTACTCGAAATTACAAGATTGATTTTGAGGGTGTTGCCACCTTTCTGCAAAACACCTATGAGATCGACGAATCAAGATCTTTGAAACGCTGGGCAAAAGACTTTATGGATAAGAAGGTATGTCCGGAATGCAACGGCAGTAGGTTAAGAAAAGAGTCTCTATATTTTAAGATCAACGACAAAAATATTGCCGATTTATCTGAATGGGATATACTGGAATTAACCGAATGGTTCAAAGATCTTGAAAAACACCTTTCAGAAACGCAACTTAAAATTGCTTCGGAGATCATCAAGGAAGTGCGCGCAAGACTTAGCTTTTTAGTAGATGTTGGACTCACTTATTTGGCTTTGAACCGAAGCTCCAAATCACTCTCTGGAGGAGAAGCTCAGCGTATACGACTTGCCACGCAGATCGGGTCTCAACTGGTGGGAGTGCTTTATATTTTGGATGAACCCAGTATTGGATTACATCAGCGAGATAACGAAAAACTTATTCAATCCCTGATCAAACTGAGGGATATAGGAAATTCAGTGATTGTAGTCGAACACGACAAAGAGATGATAGAACATGCCGATTATGTGATCGACATTGGTCCCGCTGCAGGTAAACACGGAGGTGAAATTGTTTCATACGGTACGCCTTCAGAAATAAAAAAACACCGTACCCTAACGGCAGATTATTTAAATCGAACGAAAGAAATAGCAATTCCTTCAGAACGGAGAAAAGGGAATGGAAAGTGGCTCACCCTGACCGGAGCAACCGGAAATAATTTACAAAATGTAGATGTTTCCATTCCGTTGGGTATGATGGTTGGTATTACGGGGGTATCCGGGAGTGGAAAATCCACCTTGATCAACGAGACCCTCTATCCTATCTTGAATGCTCACTTTTTCAATGGTGTAAAACGGCCCATGCCCTATAAAAAAATAGAAGGATTAGCCCATATCGATAAAGTGATTGATATCAATCAATCCCCCATTGGTCGAACACCCCGATCTAATCCGGCAACCTATACCGGAGTTTTTTCCGAGATTCGAAATCTATTTGCCAAAGTACCGGAGGCTATGATCCGTGGTTACAAGCCTGGTAGATTTAGTTTCAATGTAGCAGGCGGTAGATGCGAAACATGTAAAGGAGGAGGATTAAAAGTGATCGAAATGAATTTTTTACCGGACGTTTATGTGGAATGCGAAACGTGCCAAGGAAAACGATTTAATAGAGAAACACTGGAAGTGCGTTATAAAGGGAAGTCCATATACGACGTACTCGAAATGACCATCAATGAAGCTTGCGAATTCTTTGAGAATATTCCCAAAATCTATAGAAAGCTTAATACGATACAGGATGTTGGATTAGGTTATATTACCCTTGGGCAACAATCCACTACCCTTTCCGGAGGAGAGGCACAACGAATTAAATTGGCTACGGAATTATCCAAACGAGATACCGGGAATACTTTCTATATATTAGACGAACCTACAACGGGATTACATTTTGAAGATATTAGAGTATTACTATTGGTCTTGAATAAGTTGGTTGACAAAGGAAATACCGTATTGATCATTGAACACAATCTGGATGTGGTAAAAACCGTTGATTACATTATAGATATTGGTCCGGAAGGCGGAAAGAGTGGAGGAAAATTAATCGCATCAGGTACGCCGGAAGAACTCATTCAAAATACGAAAAGCCATACGGCTCATTTCCTTAAAAAAGAATTACATTAGTAAATAAGAAGCAGGATTATGAGACATGAAAAGCGACATAAGAATTGGAACGAAATAAAGACAAACGACTCTTGGGCCATATTTAAAATTATGGGAGAGTTTGTGGGTGGATATGAAAAAATGAGTCGTATTGGACCCTGTGTTTCTGTCTTTGGTTCCGCGCGTTTAAAACCGGACAACAAATACTATAAGTTAGCGGAAAGTATTTCAAAAAAGATCACTGAAAATGGCTATGGAATAATTACCGGAGGTGGTCCAGGGATCATGGAAGCCGGAAATAAAGGAGCGCATTTGGCGGGCGGAACTTCCGTAGGACTAAACATAGACCTTCCTTTTGAACAGCACGACAATCCTTATATCGACAGTGATAAAAGTATCGATTTTGACTATTTCTTTGTCAGAAAGGTGATGTTTGTAAAATATTCGCAAGGTTTTGTAGTCTTACCGGGTGGTTTCGGAACATTGGACGAACTCTTTGAAGCGCTTACACTTATCCAAACCCATAAAATTGATCGATTCCCTTTAATTCTTGTGAGTACAGAGTTTTGGGGAGGGTTGATGGATTGGATCAAAAATACCCTGTTAACTATGGGCAATATCAGTCCTGAAGATCTTGATCTACTCCATGTGGTAGATACGGAAGATGAAGTGTTGGAAATACTGAACGATTTCTACGATAAATACAATCTAAGCCCCAATTTTTAATCGAATAGCCTACAATATGTATTCACTCAGAACTACAATCGTTTTTTTGATGGAAAGGACAATTTCTGCCGAAATGCCAAAGGCTAATTTAATTCATATCAGATTTGAGTAAATCCAAATGGTTTCTGTTTAGTTTTTGTTTCTGTTCGCTTTTGCTGAAGGCACAGCACAACCTTAATATTGAGGCAACTCTGAATACGGAGACAAACACTTTACAGATCCAACAAATACTTCAGTATAAAAACACATCAAACGATACATTAACAGAAATTTATCTCACCGATTGGGCCAATAGCTTTTCCAGCAAAACCACACCTTTAGCGATTCGTTTTGCCGAAAATTTCGATAGTTCCTTTCATTTTGAAAAAGAGGAAGACCGCGGTAGAACCTTGATCAACCAAATTACTAATCAAGACGGCAAAAAGTTCCTATGGCAAAGAGGTAAAGAACTTGACATAATTAAAGTTCCGCTCCAGAAAACGCTGGCGCCCGATGAAATACAAGAAATACATTTATCCTACTCCGTTAAACTACCGGACGATAAGTTTACTCGATTTGGCGTTAGTAAATACAAAGATTATAAGATGCGGTATTGGTTTATTGCACCGGGTGTTTACAATGAAGATTGGGACGTTTACAGCAATAAAAATACCGATGATTTTTATATGCAGCCGTCACATTTTGAGATCAATTTCCGATTTCCACAAGAGTACCAACTCTTCTCAGATCTTGATATCAGCAATGAGCTCATTTCGGGCGATGAAAAAATAGTCCATTTGTCAGGAGAAGACCGAATGGCTGCTACCATTTACTTAGACAAGAATTTGGGGTTTAAAAGTGTGGTTACCGATAAGTTTGAAGTAGTCACCGATATGAAGGATAAGAAAGTGACGCCCGCGATTAAAGCCTTACAAATTGATCGAATCACTCGTTTTTTGGAAGAGAAATTGGGCCCTTATCCCTTTGAAAAATTATTGATAAGCGATGCCGACTATCGCAATAGTCCTGTTTATGGTCTGAATCAATTACCCGATTTTATCAGTCCGTTTCCTAACGGATTTGAAATGGACATGGAACTGCTTAAGACGATCACCCGAAAATACATAGAAAATACCCTTCCGATCAATCCCAGAAAAGACTATTGGTTACATGGTGCATTGCAAATTTATTTGATGCAGGACTATGTGAATTCCTATTATCCGGATCAGAAGCTATTGGGTGATATGAGTGAGTTCTTTATCATCAGATGGTCCCATGCCAGCAATTTGGAATTTAATGATCAGTACAACCTTTTATATATGAACGTTGCCAGAAATAACTTACATCAATCACTGGTAACACCCAAGGATTCCTTGCTAAAATTCAACAAGAATATTGCCAATGACTATTACGCGGGGACAGGTTTTTATTATTTGAGTGATTACCTCGGAAAAGAAGTAATGGATCAAACAATTAAACAATTTTATAACCAACAACTTTTAAAACCGTCAGAACCAATGCTTTTTCAGGAAGCACTCCAACAAAATACATCCCTGCCGGTCGATTGGTTTTTTGAGGACTATGTGGGAAAAAGGACAACTATCGATTTTAAGATAAAACGAGTAGAATCAATAGGAGATTCATTACGAGTTTCTATAAAAAACAATCGAAATAACAGCCTCCCTGTTTCCCTGTATGGTCTCAACAAAAAAGATATTGTCTTCAAAAGATGGATAGACCCGATCGACAGTGTAAGCACCGTAATGGTTCCTAAAGAAGGAATTCGAAAACTTGCCCTTAATTTTGAAAGTGTCATTCCTGAATTTAATCAAAGAAATAATTTCAAAAAAACAGAAGGATTACTAAATCGACCGGTGCAACTTAGAATATTACAAGACATTGAAGATCCCAGATACAATCAAATATTTTTTATGCCTGTTTTCAGCTATAACCTGTATGACGGTTTTAGTTTGGGTCCTAAAATGTATAACAAAACATTTCTACCTAAAGGATTTCACTATCGGCTGGAACCCCAATACGGCTTTCGTTCGAAAAAAATAGTAGGAAAGGGCTCGCTTTCTTATATCGACCAAAAGGATGGCACGGACCTTTATTATATAAGATATGGCGTGTCCGGCAATTACTTTTCTTATGATAATGACTTATTCTATAAACGACTCTCCCCCTATATCACCTTTGCATTTAGAGACCATGAAGATCTTAGAAAGAACAAACGTCATTTTGCAAACTTCAGGACAATAAGTGTTACCAGAGATCAGGATCCTGAAAATATCTCAGAGGAACCGAATTACGATGTCTATAATGCTCAATACGTTTATTCGGATAATAATTTGATCAATTATTATAGAACTCAGTTCGATTATCAATATTCTACTAATTTTAATAAGATCTCTACTCAATTTGAATACAGAAAACTATTTCTAAATAACCGTCAATTGAATCTTCGTTTCTTTGCCGGATTATTTCTACGAAATGATACTCCGTCGGATGACGATTTTTTTAGCTTTGCATTGGATCGACCTACCGATTATCTTTTTGATTATAATTATTATGGTCGAAGTGAAGCGGCAGGATTGTTCAGCCAACAGTTGATCATTGCAGAAGGAGGATTTAAATCACAATTGGAACCCAGCTTCTCCAATGAATGGATCATGACCCTGAATTCCAGTACAAATATTTGGAAGTGGATCTATGCTTATGCAGATATTGGTTTGGTAAAAAATAAAGGTTTCAATGCTGAACCCGTCTATGATACCGGTATTCGAGCCAGTTTGGTGGCAGACTATTTTGAATTGTATTTTCCATTGTATTCTAATTTAGGTTGGGAACCGGGTCAGGACAGATATGATACAAAGGTAAGGTTTATCGTAACCTTAGACCTCAAAACACTTTTTGGACTATTCACACGAAAATGGTATTAATATGAATATATTCAATAATTGGCGGATCTTGATACTTCTCTGTTTAACCTTGGGGTTGGCTCCTTTTTTCCCGGAACCCCATGTGTGGGGTAAGCTCAAGTGGTTAGCGGGCGGCGGTACCGGAATGACACTCATGGATTATTTCGACTTTCTTTTTCATGGCGCTCCTTTCCTTTTACTCATTCGCAGGGTTTTTATTGAAATAAGAAACAATATTGATAAAAATTAAATTTTTTTGTCACTTTTATGAGAATATCGCAAAATTTTAGCGTTGTTCCGCATTAGTTTTTTTCCTATTTTTGTGTGATAAAACAGTACTCCATGCAAACAAACCCCCAGGCAAATAAAGCGTTATCTTTTGAGGATTTCAAGGCGGAAGTAATTAAAGATTATACCGTTGCCGTAACGAGTCGGGAATGTAGTTTGTTGGGAAGAAGAGAAGTACTTACAGGAAAGGCCAAATTTGGAATTTTCGGAGACGGAAAGGAAGTTCCTCAGCTCGCATGGGCTAAAGCCTTTAAAAATGGAGACTGGAGAAGTGGATATTACCGCGATCAAACCTTCATGATGGCGTTGGGACAATTATCTATTGAGAATTTTTTCGCTGGACTCTATGCGCACACCTCGATGGAGGCTGATCCCATGAGTGCCGGTCGTCAGATGGGAGGGCATTTTATGACTCACAGCTTAAATGATGACGGCAGTTGGAAAAACCTGAGCGAACAGAAGAACAGCAGCGCCGACATCTCCCCTACAGCGGGGCAAATGCCTCGATTATTAGGATTGGCTCAAGCCTCTAAGATCTTTAGAAAAGTGAACGAGGTTAAACACCTCAGCCAATTTTCGAACAATGGAAACGAAGTTGCATGGGGTACCATTGGAAATGCCAGCACCAGCGAAGGTTTGTTTTGGGAGACCATCAATGCCGCCGGTGTATTACAAGTACCCATGGTCTTATGTGTTTGGGATGATGAATACGGAATATCAGTACATGCTAAATACCAAACTACCAAGGAAAGTATCTCAGAAATAGTAAGCGGTTTTCAAAGAACCGAAGAAAAACCGGGCTATGAGATCTTGAAGGTAAAAGGATGGGATTATGCCGAATTGGTAGATACTTTTGAGAAAGCAGGGGCATTAGCTCGGGAAGAACACGTACCCGTTCTCATACACGTCATAGAACTCACACAACCACAAGGGCATTCCACTAGTGGATCCCACGAACGTTATAAAAGCGCCGATCGTTTACAATGGGAGCGCGATCATGATTGTAATGTGAAAATGCGCCAATGGATGATCGAGAATAACCTTGCCACTGACGAGGAGCTAACCGATTTGGAAAAAAGTATCAAAAAACAGGTTAGGGAGGGAAAAAATAAGGAATGGACGGCCTTTTTAGCTCCACATAAACAAGAGCAGAAAGAAGCAATTACCTTGGTAGGTAATTTAGCGGAGAGCAGTCCAAATAAAAATTTTATAGAAAAAATTAAAGAGCAACTGGTATCGGAAAAAGAACCTCTCCGACGCGACATAATCGTGAAAGCACGAAAAGCACTTCGTTATGTGGTCGGTGAAAATTCACCTGAGAAAAAACAATTACAAGATTGGATAAATAATTTCTTCGAGTTAATTCAACCGAAATACAGTGCTCACCTATATTCTGAATTACCCAATAAAGCAACCAATATAAAAGAGGTACTTCCTTCGTACGCTGAAAATGCAGAAGAGGTAGATGGTAGAGTGATATTGCGCGATAACTTTGACCGCCTGTTTTCAAAACATCCTGAGATCTTGGTGTTTGGGGAAGATAGTGGAACAATTGGCGATGTAAATCAAGGCTTGGAAGGCTTACAAGAAAAATATGGAACCCTTCGTGTAAGCGATGCCGGAATTAGAGAGGCAACCATCTTGGGACAAGGAATTGGGATGGCAATGCGAGGACTTCGCCCCATTGCTGAAATCCAATACTTGGACTATCTGATGTATTGTTTACAGATAATGAGTGATGATTTAGCTACGGTTCGCTATAGAACGAACGGAAAACAGAAGGCTCCGCTTATCGTGCGCACCCGTGGTCACCGCCTGGAAGGGATCTGGCATAGCGGATCTCAAATGGGAGGACTTGTACATCTTCTTAGAGGGATCTATATTTTGGTGCCGCGAAATATGACCAAAGCTGCCGGTTTTTATAATACCTTATTAGAAAGTGACGAACCGGCCTTGATCGTGGAATGTTTGAACGGGTACCGCCTAAAAGAAAAAATGCCTGAGAATCTGGGAGAATTCAGAACACCCATAGGGGTCGTCGAAACGGTTAAAGAAGGAAGTGATATCACGTTGGTTTCCTACGGAAGTACCTTGCGAATTGTTCAGGAAGCTGCTAAGGAACTATTACAATTAGGTATTGATGCAGAAGTGATCGATATTCAATCATTACTCCCGCTGGATATCAATCATGACATTGTAAAAAGCCTCCAAAAGACCAATCGATTGATGGTAATTGATGAAGACGTACCTGGAGGAGCCTCTGCCTATATTCTAGAACATATTCTCAATGTACAAAATGGCTATCAATACTTGGATAGTAAACCACAAACCCTTACCGCGTATTCACACCGTCCGGCTTACGGAACAGATGGTGATTATTTTTCAAAACCTTCTGTGGAAGATATATTTGAGAGTGTGTATGCATTAATGAATGAAGTAAACCCTGAAGAATATCCCAAACTGCGATAGTTTTTGAAAAAATGAAGATTAAATTTCATTTATTCAAAAATAGTTAGATATTTACACGGATCAAAAAAGAGAGAAATCAAGTAATGTTACAAAACTGTTTCAATATCAATAATAATAATAACGGAAACACGTAACAGAAACTTGCACCCTATATCGAACCCGTCAAGTTTCAAATTTGACGGGTTTTTTTATGCAGTTAAACCCTTTTAAAGAAAAAAATATGTGTGGAATAGTATGTGCCTTTGACTTGAAACAGCCTTCCGAAGTGTTGCGCCCTCAATTATTAACCATGGCAAAAAGTATCCGTCATCGAGGACCCGATTGGAGCGGAGTATTCGATCATCCAAAAGCGATCATGGCTCACGAACGGCTTGCTATCGTTGATCCAACATCAGGGAAGCAGCCTTTACTTTCGGCAGATAAAAAGTTGATCTTAGCCGCAAATGGCGAAATCTATAATCATAATGAACTTCGTAAACAATTTGAGGGTAACTATGAATTTCAAACCAAGAGTGACTGTGAGGTTATTTTAGCCTTATATCGAGATAAAGGACCTGCCTTTTTGGACGAGCTCAATGGTATCTTTGGCTTTGCCCTTTACGATGTAGAGAATGACGCCTATTTAGTTGCCAGGGATCATATGGGTATCATTCCCTTATATATGGGATGGGATCAAAATGGCACTTTTTATATTGCCTCTGAACTAAAAGCGCTGGAAGGGATTTGCACTAAAATTGAACTTTTCCCTCCGGGTCATTATTTATACAGTAAAGACGGTGCATTGAAGCAATGGTATTCCCGAGAATGGATGGACTATGAAAATGTAAAAAATAATGAAACCTCTATAGAAGATTTAAGAAAAGCACTAGATGCCGCGGTCCATCGACAATTGATGAGCGATGTACCTTATGGGGTATTACTTTCGGGCGGATTGGACAGTTCTATTACCTCTGCGCTGGCCAAAAAATACGCAGATAAACGTATCGAAAGTGGCGATACTGAAAGTGCCTGGTGGCCGCAATTACATTCATTTGCGGTCGGACTGGAAGGCTCGCCTGATCTAGCTGCTGCTCAAAAAGTAGCTAAACATTTAGGGACGGTTCATCATGAGATCAAATTTACAATACAGGAAGGAATTGATGCGCTTAGAGATGTGATCTACCAATTGGAGACCTATGATATCACCACGATTCGCGCTTCCACCCCCATGTATCTTATGGCAAGAGCTATCAAGGCAATGGGGATCAAGATGGTACTATCGGGAGAAGGAAGTGATGAATTGTTTGGGGGCTATTTGTATTTTCACAAGGCTCCCAATGCGGAAGAGTTTCATAAAGAAACCGTTCGAAAGTTGGAGAAACTGCATCAATACGACTGCCTGCGAGCAAACAAATCATTAGCTGCTTGGGGCATTGAAGGCAGAGTTCCTTTCCTTGATAAAGAATTTATGGATGTCGCCATGCGATTGAACCCTAAAGATAAAATGATCACCTCTGAACACATGGAAAAGTGGGTGCTTAGAAAAGCGTTTGAAGACATGCTTCCGGAAAGTGTGGCATGGCGTCAAAAAGAACAATTTAGTGACGGTGTAGGATACAGCTGGATCGACACCTTAAAGGAGTTGGTCAATTCGGAAGTCACTAATGAACAAATGACCAATGCAAAATACCGCTTCCCTATCCAAACCCCTTCCAGTAAAGAAGAGTTTTATTACCGCAGTATCTTCGAGGAGCATTTCCCAAGTGATACGGCTGCCCTATGTGTGCCCAGTGTTCCCAGTGTAGCATGCAGCAGTCCTGTTGCCTTAGAGTGGGATGAAAGTTTTAAGAATATGAACGACCCCAGTGGACGTGCAGTCTCCAAAGTTCATTCAGATGCCTATCATAAATAATACGAATGGAGTTTTTAGAAAATGTCTGAAGAAGTTCAATTCCCTCAATAGAATATGCTCGGTCACCGAAACCATTCGGTCAACCGAGCATCTTTATTATATATAGGAAAAGATAATGTGATCCCCTTTTTTAAAGCCTACACTAATCGAACAATTCTTTATATTTTTCTTTACGAGATAAAATCAGAATGATGTTGATTGTGGCTACAAAAAATGCCGGTAACATTTCCATCAAATCACCATTAATTAGGCTGAACATTAAAAAAGCCAAAGAAAGAGGGAAAAGAAGAATGTAAATAAAAGTTTTCCACTTATTAATGATTAAAAATATTCCGATCACGATCTCAAAGATATATAGGATCGGGAGATACGCCACCACAGCATCTAAAAATGCTTGCGCGGACTCAGGCATGTTTCCGTAACTATTAGGGATTACATGAAAAAACTTGTTCAATGCATAAGCAATTAAAAAACTGCCTAAAAGCATTCGAAGAAAGCGAAATGTGGGTCTTGACTTTTCCATAATATAAAATTTAACGTTTATTGGTTAATCTTAGCGGTAAAAGTATCCTATTGGAAAGAGACCTTAAATGATAATTGTCATATCAGCACATGGATAAAAATCATGGCAGCCATTTCTTATTAAAATTAGGTTTTCGTTTTTCCAAAAAAGCATCACGACCTTCTTTAGCCTCTTCCGTCATATAAGCCAATCGGGTTGCCTCCCCGGCAAAAACCTGTTGTCCCACCATGCCGTCGTCTGTGAGGTTCATGGCGAACTTTAGCATTTTTATGGAGATAGGTGATTTAGCTAAAATCTCTTTTGCCCATTCATAGGCGGTTTGTTCTAAGGCTGCGTGGGGTATCACCGCATTGACCATTCCCATCTCAAAAGCTTCCTGAGCACTGTAATTCCTTCCCAAGAAAAATATTTCTCTCGCTTTCTTTTGCCCTACCATTTTAGCCAAATAAGCACTTCCATAACCGCCATCAAAACTCGTTACATCTGCATCTGTTTGTTTAAATATCGCATGTTCCTCACTGGCCAGTGTCAAATCACAAACTACATGCAAACTATGGCCTCCCCCGACGGCCCAACCCGGTACGACAGCAATTACCGCTTTAGGCATGAATCGAATCAATCGCTGTACTTCCAGAATATTCAAGCGATGATAGCCATCTTCACCCACATAACCTTGTTGCCCCCGGGCACTTTGGTCTCCCCCACTACAAAAACTATAAATGCCATCCTTAGGAGAAGGCCCTTCCGCAGAAAGCAAAACAACCCCTATGGAAGTATCTTCCTGTGCATTGTGAAAGGCATCTAACAATTCACTCGTAGTTTTGGGACGAAAGGCATTTCGCACTTCGGGTCGATTAAAAGCGATTCTCGCAACACCCTCACATTTTTTATACGTGATATCTGAATATTCTTTAACGGTTTTCCAATTGGGTACATCCATTCTGCTTAATTTTACTTCAAATATAATTTAAAAAAAACGCGAACCTTTCTTTTCCTGCTTGCAATTTTTATCGGAATGTCAATTGAATAAACGATTATTTCCGTATTATTTTCAGGTACTGGCTTATTTTTCAAGATTTAATTTTTAACCATACCATAGCCTATAAACGACAGAAAAGTTAAATTTTTATAAACTAAAATCAGTTCGGAATATTTTTTGATAGCTTTGATGCCAATGAAAAGACTCACTTATTTTCTTTTTTTTCTACCTCTCGTGCTTTGTGCGCAATACGATTTTGAAACTCGCTATTTTACGATCGATGAAGCATCTTTACCTATGGTGCCGGAAATAAACTCGCTGGAAGCAAAATTCAGTTCTCCTAAAAATTTCGAGATCAAATCGCTTTCTGATTTCAACAAGGTTACTGCCAATAATTATTGGGAAGCCGTTGATATGTCTGTGGCTTTGGCAAAAAAAGAAAATTATAAAAAAGCGGAATTTAACACTAAAGCACTGCAGCAAAAATTTTCTGCATATGGTGGCAATTCCCAGTATAGTTCGGATGGCGCTACGACAGTAGTAAATACGGTCTATAAAGAGCAACGCGGGTTGTACATGATGGATTCGTGTCCGCCCTTCGGCATTTGTCCTCGATGTGCGGCGTTTCGCGTAGGTCGTGGGTATTAAGCTAACTCGATCCCTTTATCTGTGATAAGAATTTGTTTGTCTTTATAGAGACTACCCACCGCCTTTTTAAAACTTTTTTTACTTAGACCCAGTTCATTTTTTATGGTATCTGCATCGGTTTTATCATGGAAGGGTAAAAACCCCCCGGCAGCTTTTAATTCGTCTAAGATGTACTGCGCGTTCGGTTCAATACTTCGGAAGCCCGGTGCTTGTAACACCACATCGACCTTTTTATCCTCTCTCACCTTCTTAATGTAAGCTTTCATTCGATCACCGGTTCGAATATCTTCAAAAATGTCATCAATAAAAATAAGTCCTTTGTGTTTTCCATTGATGATCACATTAGCTCCTTTTTCGGTCAAGTGTGTGACCAAAATATCAACCTCCTCAAACTTCTCCAAAGTCATATTGTCATTGTCCAAAAACTTATTGGACTTACTCGATCCAACCAGTCGATTGGTCTTATCATCTAAATAGAGATAAACGATATACCAGTTCCCTACTTTCATGGGGCGTGCTTGCTCCTTAAAAGGAACGAACAATTGTTTCACTAAACCCCAATCCATAAATGCCCCATAGCTATTCACATCACTACAGCGCAAATACCCGAATGTATTAAGCGTTAGATATGGTTCATCCGTGGTGGCAATAGGACGTTCTTCATTATCCAAATATAAAAACACGTCAATTTCATCCCCAATTTCATACTCTTTAGGTTTATAACGGTGAGGAAGAAGCACTTCATTCTCCTCCGCATCCCCCAGAAAAAGTCCCGGATCGGTTTCCCGTAAAATGGTAAGCGTATTGTATTCCCCTAGTTGCATCATATTTGCAAAGGTAGCATATTTATGATGCAAAAAAGAAGCCTTGGTTGAATTGAGAA
>JAHEMZ010000126.1 GCA_024643385.1 Flavobacteriaceae bacterium
TCCATCACCCGGCCATTTAAAATGACCAAGTCATAATTTTGGCTTAAAGTTGTTTTCTGTTGACCGTAGGAGAACGATACCAGGAAAATAAAAAGAAAAGTTAGTTGTTTTATCATTATTTAAATTTTAGGGGTTATTAAAATTGTATCCATTTAGTATTCAAACTTCACCATAGTCTGCAAACGGTTTCCTGTTCCTATTGAACCATTGGTAGTTTGTTGGCCACCATACATATATTCAATACC
Organism: Flavobacteriaceae bacterium; assembly: GCA_024643385.1. Taxonomy (GTDB): domain Bacteria; phylum Bacteroidota; class Bacteroidia; order Flavobacteriales; family Flavobacteriaceae; genus JAHEMZ01. The sequence continues at coordinate 246 of JAHEMZ010000126.1, forward strand.
ACAAGAGAAATTTTTTAATGGTCTGTAAATGAGATTTAAATGTCCGATTCCTCCTTGTTTTAACGCCAACGGATCTCTTGATTCCGGCGTTTCAAGCCATCCATAGGCATAAGATAAATTGGAAGAAAATTTATCACTCCATTCATGCATATACCCTAATAAAAGAGCATAGGCAGGCAAAGTTTGCAGGTCTCCCGTAGCGTCGATTACGGCATTGGCATCGCTTCCCGCAAAAGCCATGATGTTTTCACCAGAGCCTACACCATAAGATATATTCCAGGCAAAGTAATCGTGCTTCCCGATGTATTGTCTGCCACCAATAACGAAGTCGTATTGAAGCGCACTGGCATCAGGTCCTTCGGCTCCACCATCCCAATGCAATTGGGCAGCGCTGGCACCCATAATTAGTAAACCTGTTTTCCAACTGTAGTCAGCTCTGAACGCTAATAAGGGTAACTGGAGGGATGGCTTCCCAGCCACCATATCCGGATTTTCAATGCCCAAAAAATCTAAATTTTCAATGCCGGCAGCAACTTTCCACCGTTCGTTTATCTTTTTTTGATAGCGTACCAGCGTTGTACGTCCTCCAAACAAGGCATCTCCGGCAGCAAAATCAATCATAGTGACCATGGACTCCAGAAATGATAAAGTCGTCCACGTTTGCCCCACAATGAAATCTCCGGCAACAACATAAGCATGTCGCAACCTCAACTGATTTCCATCAGACCAAAAATCTCCCTCTATGAATAATCTCAAAGGAACTTTACCTGATGTTCGTCGAACATCAACATTAAAACGGGATTCCCTGGCCATAAAATTGATATACCCATCGTTTGCGTATTCCGGTGTACCTTCTACAGGAATGGTACGCATCAGGAACTGGGTTTTATCGGTAGTTCCGTTAAAATCATACAGCATATCTGCTTTTAAATAACCACCTATTTTCATACGAAAATCACTTCCAAACATCGGCCACGATCCCTTGAAATCATCTTGAACAAGATCACTTCCTGTGATAACAGGATTTTGCTCGCGTATATCCTCCTTGGGTATTTCCAATACTTCATTGCCCAAAGTATCATTAGAGCTTTCCCGCGCTTGTTGAAATTTTACATTGGACGAATCGTTTTCGATCTCCGCTATATACCGCTCCAATTCATCGACCTTTGCTGCGTATTCCTTTAAAGTTTTTATTTCCGCCTTTAAGGAATCTATATTCTGTGCTTGAAGCTTACTTTGGCTCACAAATATTATTAATACTGCTACTACTAGTAATGATTTTTTCATATTTTTAAAAAATAATTAATTATTGTTGGTTGTTGAAATAAGGTTTACTGATATAATTTTTTGACGAATATTGTCCAAACCATTAAGTAGCCCGATTAACGAGGACTGGTCAGGAAGCCAACCTATAAGACTTATCATATCTTCTTGGGTTTCCCTTCGCATTTGCAAACTATCAGCAAGGTGAATTAATGAATCGGTAACTTCTCCCTTTATCATAATGTGGTAAATCACCTCATCTTTATAAGTGAATCTGTGCCAGGAAAATGTATCTTCAATTTTCATGCTGCAATTTACAAACACCTGGAATGGAATGTTCTAATACTTTAGTCGCAAAAAAGTAGGGTTTTGGAGTGCTTTTCTGCCTATAATTCATTATTAATCAGTCTTAAAGGGTGATGATGGAGGGAGCAATGCTTATTTATTCTTTTGATATAGCTCTATGCTTTGGTTTAGTCAAGCGTAACCTATTCCATGGAATTAGGGTCAATATTTATGCTGTATGAACTTGACCTTTTCTGTCGGATTAATTTATCCTTTGCTAAGGAA
>JAHEMZ010000034.1:0-3675 GCA_024643385.1 Flavobacteriaceae bacterium
AAGCGCGATCAGGATCCCGATGACCACTAAAAATATTTCGCCAATGGCATATTTCAGGTATTTCCAGGTCTTGTTCTGTTCCATCATTTGATAGCGTGTTTTACGAAAGAATTTGATCATCCTATGTTTATGGATCTCTAATTATTTACTTCTCACTTCCTGCCAAAGGCAGGCGAGCTCACTTCTCACTTCCTGCCAAAGGCAGGCAAGCTCACTTCTCACTATCTTTCACTTCCGGCATTTTGGTGAACGGCTCAATGCCAAAAGCTGGATATACCTCAGAAGGGTAATAAATCGTTCCCCCACGAGATACCATAGAAATGGTTTTAATAGCCTTGATGTCTTCCACCGGATTTCCAGGTACCAAAAAGAAATCGGCCAGCTTCCCGGGTGCGATACTTCCTAGGTCGTCATCACCCAGATACTGCGCCATATCATAGGTAGCCAACTTCACCAATTCAGCAGGGGTGTATCCCAACTGTTGGTAGAGTTCCAGTTCCCTATGATAGAAGAAGGATCCACCCAGATCGGTTCCGGGAACAAGGAATATCCCTTTCTCTTTCATCATTTTGAGGGTTTCCACGATCTTTTCATACGCTTCCCTATACGCCACATCATCTTCCGGGGTTTCTATTTGTGCCAAGGCCACTTTATAGTCACGTTGTGCGTTTGGAGGCATATGGTCCACAAAATCCTTGGTGCCTTCCCAAACTTCTCCGTTTCGAGATTTCATCAACACCTCATGAATGGCCAGTGTTGGGTCAATAGCTACCTTATTCTGAACAAAAAGATCCATGGTTTCTTGCACCTCTGGACTATTCAAGTCTACTCCTGGAAGTCGTTTTAAAGCGGTGAGTCGCAATAAGGTTCTCGTATCCTCACCGGGCTGAAGCACCCATTGTAACATGGTTTGATTGATATGGGTCATTTCATCAAAACCGGCACGCAACATATCATTCCCTGTTGCAAATGCGGGAACATGTCCGCAAACAAACATCCCATAGCCATGCGCTTTCTTAACGATGGCCGGCGCCCAATCGCCATTCATACTGTTGTAAAGCTTTACGCCGTAATACCCCTTGTCGTGGTAGCTATCAACGGCTGCCAAGGCCTCCGCTTCCGAACTGACCACAATCCCGTTATTGGCACTGTAATCACTTTTTCCTTCAATAAAACCCAAGGCATGAATTCTGGGACCCGCAAGAACTCCTGAATTGATTTTATCGACAAGATCTTTTAAAACCGTATTATCATTCCCCATGTCCCGGAACGAGGTAACACCTGCCAATACATTCAGCAAGCCACCTTCATCCCCAGTGTGGGCATGCATTTCGTACATACCAGCCACCAAGGTGCCTCCCGCCCCATCGATTACTACTTCATCATCTCCAGCGGCATCTGCTGCGTCAACGCTTACAATACGATCGCCTTCCACTAAAACAGAAGAGGGCCCTGTTAATGACAAGGTGTTGGGGTCGAATATGTTTACATTAGACACACGCACCTTTTTCCCATAATCGTGGGCATATTCCTTTTGAAGGGATTCAAATCGTTCTGCCGAATATTTCTCGGCATACGCTCTAAGCTCTTTTTCTTTCGATTCAAAGCCTTCGCGGACAATCACGAACCGCGGACTGATGACCGCAAACAACCGCTGCTCATCATCCATGATAAAATAAGAGGGATTCATATCCGCACCGGATAATGCGTAAGTGGTTAGTGCCACCGAGGAGGAATCGACCGCAACATTCAACGTTTCCATTTCAGTGAGTTTCAAAGATCCTCCAGGCAAGACTGACGCCGTTTGATCCTTAGACTTCAATAACAACCGTGCCGTTAATATGGCCGCATAGGGACTCCCTGATTGATTCACATACATCTTTGGCTGGTCCACTAGCGTGCTATCGCTCCCCGTGGCATCGATCCAGGAAGCCAAGGTCCCATTCAAAGTAAAATGCTCGTCTACTGCATTTCCAAAAGTGGTATTTCCGGTAATATCCCATTGTACCGGATATCCGGATGTATTCAAAACAATGGTTTCTATCATGGTAGGACCTCGACCGTTGTTTTTATAATCGTAATCTATTTCAATGGTATCCCCTGCGGTATGGGTCTTCAAGTGACCTACGATCGTGCTTCCGAAAATAACGGAAAAACTTTCATCGCCCTGATAGTTTACCAAGGAAGATACGGCAGGAGTTTCTTTTTTACATGAATAGGTAACGATCAGTAAAAAGCTGATCAGGAGAATGCGTATTTTCATAGGGTTGGTTTTTAGAGCTATGAAGATAATATATTTTAGTGAACGGTGAACGGTGAACGGTGAACGGTCAATAGGGCGCAGTTATCGATAAACCGCGAAAAGAAAATTCAATCAATGGAAGGATGGCTAAGTGAGCGCGAGTAAATTTCGAACTAAAGTGGGAATTGAGTATAAAAAAACCCCGGAAACAATCGAGTTCCGGGGTTCTTCCAAAGTTTAGTTTAGAAGTGCTTCAAACTTCATCTCATTATAATCTATAACACTTAAAGCCTTCGAATAATCCAGAAGAAAACGAATCGTCTCTTCTTTCGGAACCATGTTTTCATTCACGCGTTCCGCACGTGAAGTTTCAGAGTACAAGTTTGCCATAGAGCGTTAGTTTGAGGTTAATGTTCAAAAATAACGCAGGCTTTTTTACTTTATTGTATTAGTTGGTTAATATAATGTTATGTTTCTCAATTACTTTCCTCAAATTGATCAATGCATATCGCATCCTTCCTAACGCAGTATTAATACTTACGCCGGTTTGCTCGCTGATCTCCTTAAAGCTCATCTCCTTATACATTCGCATCACCAATACCTCTTTTTGGTCATCAGGGAGTTCCTCTATAAGCCTTCTTATATCGCTTTCTACCTGATCCTTTATGATCGCGCGCTCTGCATTTAAAGCGCCGTCACTTAATACCGAAAAAATATTGAAATCATCATTATTCTCGAATTTGGGCATCCGGTTACTCTTCCGGAAGTGATCAATGACCAAATTATGTGCTATTCGCATCACCCAAGGCAAAAACTTACCTTCCTCATTGTACGCACCGCGTTTTAGGGTTTTAATAACTTTGATAAAGGTATCCTGAAAAATATCTTCTGCCACGTCTTTGTCGTAGACCTTGGAATAGATAAAACGGTAGATTCTTTCCTTGTGACGGGTGATGAGTTCACACAGTGCAGCTTCGTTACCTTTCATGTAATCGCTCACTAAGAGCGCATCACAACTTGTGCTTTGTTTCATATCCATACTTTTAATAAATAAACAACTTTAATTTTTGGTTGTCTAGTGGGTAATGTTTATTTAAAAGTAGTGATATACTATAGGCAACGATTTTGTGTTGATGAGGGTAAATATAACAACAATATTTTCTCAAATGCAAAAAAATGTACGTTTTTTCTGAAAATTGGTTGTCACGACTTTATTATGAATGGTTTGCTTCTAATACTTTTCTAGTAGTGATCTATCCTTTTATATAGCCTTCTTTCCGAAGTTTATAATCTTGGATCTTATCCCGAATAGCCTAAGGCCTTAACTTCCAATTACTTTGTCTAAACACCACGGATTTGATTCGAATTTAATAAACACGGGGGATACTTTCTCCTCGCGAAACAGTATCTTTGCAAAATTCAATCAAAACGAA
>JAHEMZ010000034.1:3775-28637 GCA_024643385.1 Flavobacteriaceae bacterium
CATCTCTTCAGTTTTAATAATCCTTATGGAGCTTGCCCTGCTTGTGAAGGTTATGGCGATGTGATCGGGATCGATGAAGATCTGGTCATTCCTAACAACGGACTCTCTATCTACGAGAATGCGATCTTTCCCTGGAGGGGTGAGAGCATGAGTTATTACCGGGACACATTGGTAAATAATGCTTATAAGTTTGATTTCCCTATTCATAAACCTTGGTTTCAATTAACGGAGGAACAAAAACATCTTGTGTGGAGTGGGAACAAATATTTTGAAGGACTGAATGACTTCTTCTCCTTTTTAGAAAGTAAGAGTTATAAAATTCAGAACCGAGTGATGCTTTCGCGCTACCGCGGTAAGACTAAATGCAGTACTTGTCAAGGAAAGCGCCTTCGACCGGAAGCCGGATATGTGAAAATTCAAGGTAAGTCCATTCAAGAATTGGTAGAACTTCCCTTACATAAGGTGGCCAAATTCTTTAAAGAATTGGAATTAAACGAATACGATCAAAAGGTGGGCAAGCGCCTACTCTTGGAAATTAATAACCGCCTCCGTTTTTTAATGGATGTGGGATTGAGCTACTTAACCTTGAACAGAAAGAGTAACACTCTTTCCGGGGGAGAATCCCAGCGAATTAATTTAGCCACTTCGTTGGGAAGTAGCTTAGTTGGCTCTATGTATATCCTCGACGAACCCAGTATCGGATTACACCCCAAAGACACAGAGCGATTGATCGGCGTGTTGAAATCCTTGCGGGACCTCGGAAATACCGTGATCGTGGTGGAACACGATGAAGAGATCATGAAAGCGGCAGATTCGATCATTGATATCGGACCGGAAGCAGGAACCTTTGGAGGAGAGATCGTCGCGGAAGGCACCTATGCGGATATTCTTAAAAGCGATTCCCTTACAGCTCAATACCTGGACGGGCGAAAAGTGATCGAAGTACCAAGCAAAAGACGTACATCTATTGCTGGGATTGAGATCATTGGTGCCAGACACAACAATTTAAAAAATATCGACGCACGCTTTCCGCTGGGCGTATTCACGGCCGTGACCGGAGTGTCCGGAAGTGGAAAGAGCACTCTGGTAAAAAAGATCCTCTACCCTGCTTTGTTGCGACAAATTGGGGGGTATGGAGAAAAGCCGGGACAATTCACAGAACTGAAAGGGAATTTCAGCAATATTAAAAGTGTGGAATTCATCGATCAGAATCCCATCGGACGATCCAGCAGATCAAATCCGGTGACCTATATCAAGGCCTATGACGACATCAGAAATTTGTTTGCCAATCAAAAGTTAAGCGATATTCGGGGCTACCAGGCCAAACATTTTAGTTTTAATGTGGACGGCGGACGTTGCGAAACCTGCAAAGGGGAAGGCGAAGTGACCATCGAAATGCAATTTATGGCCGATGTGCACCTGGAGTGCGATACCTGTAATGGAAAGCGCTTCAAAAAAGAAGTGCTGGAAGTGAACTTCCACGAAAAGAACATCCATGACATATTGACGATGACTGTGGACGATTCCATCACCTTCTTTGCACTTCATCAAGAAAAGAAGATCGTCAATAAACTGCAACCTTTGCAAGATGTTGGATTAGGCTACGTACAATTGGGTCAGAGCTCTTCTACCCTATCCGGCGGGGAAGCGCAGCGGATCAAGTTAGCCTCGTTCCTGGTGAAAGGAGAAACCAAGGACAAGGCTCTATTTATCTTTGATGAGCCTACCACCGGTTTGCACTTCCACGACATACAAAAGCTGCTGGCTTCTTTATATGCTTTGCTGGACAAAGGCCATACGGTGATCGTGGTGGAACACAATATGGAACTGATAAAATGTGCGGATTACATCATTGACCTTGGCTTAGAAGGCGGAGAGAATGGTGGCGAGATTATAGCGCAAGGAACACCCGAGGAATTGATCCAAAATCAACGATCCTTCACCGCTCAGTATTTAAAAGAGAAGATCTAGTAATCTTCTGTTGTAACTCCTTATCAATAATCCTTTTTACGTTTGATGTTAAACTTTTCTTAAGTCATTAAACTTTGGCATACCAATTGCAATCTATTAAATAGTTACAGAAATCGTGGTTGGAATCTGTAACCGTAAAAATAGAATACATAGTTTTTGGTTGGTTAGTTTTGAAAGACCCGTCGTACCCTCTTCAAATGGTCGGCGGGTTTTTCTATTTCGGGAACCGATGAATCATACCCGACCACTCAATTCATGATTCACATCTTTTGGGTAATTGCAACCGCTAGATTTTTGAAATCACCACTCCCCTTTCTTTTAACCTCAACAAAATCATTCCTTTGCATTTTTGGCACGGTCGTTGGTTTCTCCTAAACGGCCACAACCATCCAATGAGTTGAATGTTGAACCTCCCTGTTTTTTAACAGGCTCTAAAACTAAGATTATGAAAAATGTAACCGCAATCGTACTCGTATTAATCGCTTCTGTTTTCAATATGAAAGCCGGAGGCGATGCTTCCGATAATTACTACGGAAATTATTACAACGGATCTTCCTACATATTTGTAGAAGGAGGAGTAGAATTTTCAGTGTTTCCCGACGGACAATTTGATTTTGTGTATGTAGGGGGAAATCAGGGAAATGAGGTAAACGTAAGTATCAATACTCCAAACGTTAGTGTATCCTATAACTCAGGTTATAATTATGATGCTTTTGTTCAATATGACGATTACGGTGCCGTGATCCAGGTAGAAAACGTGCCTATCTATTATGACAATTTTGGCCGAATAGCTCAGGCCGGAAGTGTTGAGATTCGCTACACCAATCGACGTATCGTTCGTGTGGGAGGTATGCATGTGTATTACAATAACTATGGATATTTTTCACATTGTAGCGGGTATATAAGTCCGTGGTACACTACTTATATATATCGCCCTTGGCACATATATTATGCGAGACCTATCTATACGCACTGCATTGTTTACGATTATCCATATCGTCAATATTACAGCCCGATTCGTTATAGCTATGGATATCATAGAGAGCATTACCGATATAGCGATCGTGGCTACTCCAATAGCAGACGTAATTTTTACCGTCCGGGGAGTAGAGTTCATTACGAAAACGGAAGAACTGCGGTCAACAAGAATTATCGTCCAACTACCGGAAATAGAGAAGTTACCTCCCGCGGCAACAACGAAACTAATAGCGCGCGCAAGGATTATATAGCTACTACTAGCAGACCTGCGAGCAATGGTAATCTAGGAAGACCTGTTGAAAGATCACGCCCTTCCGCAGTGGAAAACAACGGGAGTAAAGAAAGACCAGTTGTGAACCAGAATAACCATACGCGGGGAAGACCGGCATCAAGCCAAAGTAGTAACACTAAGGGAAGACCTGAGGTTAGTCAAAATAATAACTCCAAAGGGAGACCCGCAGTAGGCCAGGGAACCCATAACAGACCTGCAGCGAATCGGCAACAAAGCACCTCAAAGCCTAAGGCTTCCAACAGCCGGGAGACTCGTCAAAGTGCCTCCAAAGGGGCACAAAAGAGTGGTCGAGGATAAAATTTATTTGGTTGGTTAGTGAGAAACCCTCGCCGAAGCATACTGCCGAAGCGGGGGTTTCGCTATTGTAAGTCTTTCAGTAAGGAAGCCATCTTTGCTGTAAGTTCCTTACGGCTATAGCGGTCAATAGATCCTTGCGTGCTACCGGGTTTGCCTGCCTTATAAGATGCATACAAGTTTTCGAGCTGTTGCTTTAAACTTTTACTATTACTATAATCGAAAAAAAGTCCGCTTTTGGTTTCATTCAAAATGGTTTCTATATCACTCCCCTTTGGCCCTAAAGCTACTATGGGACGTCTTGACTTTAGGTATTCAAACAATTTACCCGGAAGAATAACTTTGGTTTCGGGGCGATCCATCTCAATTAACAATAAGACCTGTGCAGCGTGTTGTAATCGAAGTGCTTCTTCGTGCGTCACATATCCCACCGTCTGCAAATTCTCCTGAAGTCCTTCCTTTTCAATTTCTTCTTTGATCTCATGTGCGACTAACCCCACCAATTTAATTTCCAGATCCTTCTGCAATTCCGGATCTTTTCGTGCCATCTCCGCAAGCACCTTCCAAAGCACTTTTGGGTTTCGGTTGCTCAGTAAAGAACCTATGTGTACCAAACTGAATTTAATATCCAAAGGAGTATCGATTTGTTCTGAACTATCAAAACCATTTGTGATAATATGGATCGGCTTAGTTGTCAATTTCTGAAATTCCTTTTGAGTACCAAGGCTAGTTACGACTATCGCATCTGCAGCTTGTAATACCTGTCGCTCATATACACTATGTTTTTTCCGGGCCAGGTTGGTTAGGCGCAACGATTTATGATAGTGAATGGTGGTCCATGGATCTCTGAAATCGGCCACCCATTTAAGAGCCATTTCCTTTTGCAATTGCAGACCAATCAGATGCAAGCTATGAGGAGGTCCTGTTGTGATAAGCGTATCGATGTCATTATTTTCGGAAAGGTATTTTTTCAGGAATTTAACGGAGGGTTTCACCCAGCCTACTCTGGCATCTGGGATGAATAAATTTCCCCTCGCATAGAGCATTAATTTTTCAAGGGCTGAAGGATCCTTTTCGTCGATAATACCGCTGCTGATCTTTTGTGTTTTGTTTTTAAAGAACAGCTTGGCATATTTATAAGGTTCTTTGATCGATTTGCGAAGGATCTCCAGATCTTTCGGCACCTCTTTCTTTAAACCTTCATCCAGTATAGGATAATGTGCATTTTTGGGAATATACACTATCGGTTCTATGCCAAAATCCCTAAAATATTTTACGAACTTCAACCAGCGCTGCACCCCGGGACCTCCTGAAGGAGGCCAATAATAACAGATAATAAGGACCTTTTTCATCTTTATGGGATGGGTTGGGAAGAACGCTTTCTGTACTCAAAATAAAGTCCACCCAGCAGAACCAGTAGCAATAGGATGAAACTGATCAAACTATAGGTACTGCCTTCGGAAATAACTTCAGGCTCAAATGTAAATTCAATGGTATGCTCGCCTGCGGGCACCACCATCGCTCGCAATACATAATTTGCACGGAAATATTCCGCGACTTGCCCATCGAGTTTTGCCTTCCAACCGTTGGGATAATACACTTCAGAAAAAATAGCGAGCTGATCTGTTTGAGAATGGGTTTGATATACCAGTTGGTTAGGGGCATGGGACAATAATTCGATCGTCGCCATACTATCCCGGGCAATCTCCTTGGTAGGGAGTTTGTCTAAAAATGCACTGTGAATAATAGCTGTTCTTTTTGTGTTCAGACTGTCTAACAACAAGATTTCTTCATTCGCATTGTTCGCCGGACGAACGCTGGTGACAAACCAGGCCGGTCCGTTGGCGTATGGATTCTCCTGAGCAAAGGTATTTCCTTCCTTGTCAGGGATAAGGATATACTTTACGTTCATCATATTTAAAATTCCTATATCGCCTTTGTCCAGATAAAAATCATAGATATCCTGAATACGTCCCGGTTTGGCCGCATGATAGCCGCCTAACGCATTGTGAAAATAACTGGCTCTCCCACTGTTAAAAGCATCGGTGGTTGCATCGTACACTCTAAAATAACCATCGTCCTTTTTGATGTCATCATCGCCCGTACCGGCTTGGAAAGGTTGTTCCATAATACGAGCGCTCACAAAATCGTCTTCATTCACATAGCGTATATCTACTCCTACCAGATCCACAAGGATCAATAGGGCAAGCAGAGCAATCACATAGTGCTCTTTTATTTTTTGTTTGAGTAACAACCAAAGAGCGGCTGTAGTTAAGACTACAAAGATCAATGAACGCATGGTATCAGAAGTAAAAAGACGTTGTCTGTCCTCCCTCACTGCATCAATGAATTGCATTCCAAGGCCGTCGATGATAGCTGAATCGTAGGGGCTCGCAAAACTAAATAAGATCGATTTACCCACCAAGAACAATAGTCCAAGTCCCCCTACAATGCCCGTTGCCCATTGCAATGCTTTCTTCTTTGCTTCAATAGGTTGGGATCGATCAAAAAACTGACGTAGACCAACGATGGCCAAGATGGGTACAATAAGTTCGATAAGCACTTGGATGGAGGATACCGCCCTGAATTTATTATAGAGTGGCACATAATTGATAAAGAATCGAGTCAGTGCTTCAAAATTATCCCCCCAGGAGAGAAACAAACTCAGCAATAGACCGGATACCGCCCACCATTTCAATCGTCCGCGGATAAGAAATAAAGCCAATACTGCCAGGAAGATCATTACGGCTCCGATATAGGCAGGGGCCGCTACAATAGGCTGATCGCCCCAATACATGGGAATTTGACTCAGGATTTGATTCGCCTCCTCGGAGGACACATCCATCTTTAACAGTTCATCAATAGTTTTTGATTCATCAGGGAAATTTTCACTCGTCCCACCACCCATAAAACCTGGAATGAACAAGTTAAAACTTTCGATCCGTCCATAGCTGTATTGCGTAATGTAATCGTAATCAAGTCCGCCGGAAGTAACTTTCGGCGTTCCATCGGTGTTGATCGTAAGCTCACTTTTTCCTCTTGTAGATGTACTTCCGTATTCTTGAGTCGCCATTAGATTCGTAGCATTCAGGCCCATTGCAAGTATTACAGCTAAGACCATTACTCCCAAGGCTTTAAAATAATCTGGAATCAGGTTTTTACGATAGGCATCAATTAAATAGGCGATTCCGACACAAACGACCAATAAGAACAGATAGTAGGTCATTTGAAAGTGATTAGCCACCAATTCCAACGCCATTGCCACGGCAGTCAATAAAAATCCTTGGAAGTATTTTCCTTGGAAGGTTCGGATGATACCACTCAGGACCAAAGGCATATAGGCTATGGCGTGTGCTTTTGCGTTGTGTCCTACCCCAAGAATAATAATCAAATAGGTAGAAAAGCCAAAAGCTAAAGCTCCCAACAGCGCCAGTTTATAGTCTATTTTTAATACCATAAAAAGAACATAAATTCCTATAAAATAAAGGAAAAGATAATCTGCCGGACGCGGTAAGAATCGCAAAGTCTGATCTAGTTTTTTGATATAATCGTTGGGATAATGGGCTCCCAGTTGATAGGTGGGCATCCCTCCAAATGCCGAATTGGTCCAATAGGTCTCTGTACCCGTTTCTTTTCGGAAATCATTTTGTTGCTTCGCCATTCCCGTGTATTGAGCAATATCGCTCTGAAAAATGGCCTTTCCTTTCAGTACCGGGTGAAAATACGCTAAAGACACCACCATAAACAGTACCAGCACCGCAAGATGCGGGATAATTTGTTTCAAATTAAAACTCATAAAAGGAAAATTAAGTAAGTGGGGAAATTATAAAAAATATTGGGATGACTTGGTATAAGTTCGCGGAAATAATTGTTAGTCTATTTCTTCAAAATCAATATACTCACCCACTACTTTTTTGGAAGAAGGTTCGGAACTCTTCGGTTGTGAGGAAAAAGAATCCTTTGGTTTTTCTTGCTGAAATCCTTGAAACGGGTTTTGCCCGAATGAACTCTCAAATTTCTGATTTACTTTCTTCGCCAAGTATCTCATAAGATAAGGTTTAGCTATACTGAAGAGTAACTTCAAGCCATAATATACTAGGAGTAGGATTAAAATCGTTGTCAGGAGGGATGTCATACTCAATAAATCTAAATTCAAAAGTACATATTGTGGTCCAAAAAGAAGCGTTTTAACTATTAAATAAATGATAAAATCTTATATCTTTGAATCAAACCGAAACTCAATGCGCCCTATAATCACCCTACTTTTCTGTCTTCCGTTTACCCTTACAGCGCAGTACACAGACATGATCAATACCAATCAACCGGGGGGATCACAGGGAGCCTTTGCTGTAGGGAAGAGCGTATTGCAATTTGAAAGTGGCATTACGATTGGAAAGGAAAAACATTCTTTACAAAATACGGAAACTGATATTTTTAATTGGGATTATAGTGTTCGTTATGGTGTATGGAAGGAAGAATTGGAAGTGAGTTTAATGGGATCCTTTCAGCGTAATAAAGTAGGCTATACTTTAGGCAGTGTGGACGATGATCGATTCTCCAATTTTAAGAGCAATACCTTAGGGGCCAAATATCTATTGTATGATCCTTACCGAAAACGAGATCTTGAAGGGCCTAACCTATATAGTTGGAAAAAGAATCATCGCATGCAGTGGGAAGATCTGATTCCCGCGATATCCGTCTATGCAGGAGCCAATTTTGATTTTGCCGACAATCCGCTATTGGCAACTCCGGAGAGTTCTATCAGTCCGAAAGTGGTTCTTTCCACCCAGAACAACTTTGTAGGAGGCTTTGTATTGGTGACGAATATTTTTGCAGATCGGTTTACCACCGATTTCCCCACCTACGGATACATTGTGACATTGACTCATGCCACCAATCGTTTCTTTTCGGTATTTGTCGAAAATCAAGGGTTTATGAGCGATTTCTATGCCGATAATATTGTCAGAGGAGGAGCGGCCGCTTTGATCAATCAAGATCTCCATGTGGATCTTTCTTTGAGTTTAAATTTCAAGGACACCCCCTCGCTGTTCTATGGTCGGATTGGGGTAGCGTATCGTTTTGATATGCACGACAAGGATGAATATATTGAAGAGAAAGGAAAAGCAGGTCGTGAGGCAAAACAAGCAGAAAAGGATAAAAATAAAGCCAATAAAAAAGCTAATAAGCGAAAGAATAAGCGAAAACGAAAAGACAGCTTTGACAGCGATGATGGCAATGTGGAAGGTATTTAGTTAAGAATTTATGATAGAAGTAATACGCGTTCAAAGTCCCCAAGAGCTAAGACAATTTGTAACTTTTCCTTTTAAGCTCTATAAAGACTGCCCCTTTTGGGTTCCCCCATTGATTAAGGATGAAATGGAGACGCTAGATCCCATATTGAATCCTGTTTTTAAAAATGCGGAAGCCTTTTACTTTTTAGCTAAAAAGGATGGTCAAATTGTGGGTAGAATCGCCGTGATCATCAATCGTATTGAAATTGAGGAGCAAAAAAAGAAAAAGGTACGCTTTGGTTGGTTTGATGTGATCGATGATATCAAAGCGACCAAGGCCCTGTTGGATAAGGTAGCAGAAATTGGAAAAGAAAATCATTTGTCCTATACCGAAGGCCCTGTTGGTTTTTCCAATATGGAGAAGGCAGGAATATTGACCATGGGGTATGAAGAAATGAACACCATGATCACCTGGTACCATTATCCTTATTATGCTCAGCATTTCGAACAATTAGGATTTCAGAAGCAAGCGACTTGGGTAGAATACAAGCTTAGTATACCTCCTTCGATTAAAGAAAAGGTGGCGAAGTTCTCACGTATTATCAGGGAGCGCTATGAATTGTCCGTGATTCGATTCAGAAACAAAAAAGAGATCCTACCTTATGTAGATGAAATGTTTGATCTGCTGAATAAGACCTATAATACATTGCAAACCTTTGTCCCTATTCAGCAATACCAGATCGATTATTATAAGGAAAAATATTTCAGTTTTATACATCCCGATTATATCACTTGTATCAGGGACAAGGAGGGAAAATTAATAGCTTTTTCAGTAGTGATGCCTTCTTTTAGCAAGGCTCTTAAAAAAGCTAACGGTAGGTTGATCCCTTTTGGTTGGTGGCATATCTTTCAGGCTCAACGCAAGAATAATACCGCGGCGTTTTATTTAATAGGTATTGATCCTGAATACCAAGGTAAAGGTGTTACCGCTATAATTTTTGAAGAAATGCAAAATCTATTTAATCAAAAAGGTATTGTAACCGTCGAAACCAATCCCGAATTAAAGGAAAATACGGCCGTTCAACTGCTGTGGAAAGATTATGAACCGGTTCAGCATAAGGAACGCAGTACCTTTCGGAAAGATCTATAATAAAAAAACCACCTCAAAAGGTGGTTTTTTTAATGCAATACTATTCTTTATTCGCCCATCGCTGCTGCTACCGCTGCAGAAAGTCGTTTATAAGTTCCATTCTCCAATCGCTCACGAATGGCCGAGAAGGCTTCCAAAGTTTCCTCAATGTCTTGTAAATTATGGGAAGCCGTAGGGATCATTCGCAACAAGATCAATCCTTTAGGAATCACAGGGTACACCACGATCGAGCAGAAAATACCGTGATTTTCACGAAGGTCTTTCACCAAGGCCATCGCTTCGGGAATACTTCCTTTAAGATAGACCGGTGTAACGCAACTTTGTGTCGTTCCCAGATCGAAACCTCGAGCTCTTAGTCCGCCTTGGAGTGCATTTACGTTATCCCAAAGTTTCTTCCTTAATTCGGGCATGGTTCGAATCATGTCCAGACGTTTTAGCGCTCCTGCGACCAATTGCATCTGCAATGATTTTGCAAACATCTGCGAACGAAGGTTGTATTTCAGGTAATTGATGATCTCTTCATCAGCCGCAATAAAAGCTCCTGTACTGGCCATGGATTTCGCAAAAGTTGCGAAGTACACGTCGATATCATCTTGAATGCCTTGCTCCTCTCCCGCTCCTGCCCCGGTTTTACCTAAGGTTCCAAAACCATGGGCATCGTCGACAAATAATCGGAAATTATATTTTTTCTTGAGCGCTACGATCTCTTTTAATTTTCCTTGCTCACCCCGCATTCCAAAAACACCTTCAGAGATCAAAAGGATCCCTCCTCCTGTTTTCTCAGCCACTCTTTCTGCGCGCATTAAATTCTTTTCGATACTTTCCATATCGTTGTGCTTATAAGTGAAGCGCTGACCTAAGTGAAGTCGCACCCCATCAATAATACATGCATGTGCGTCTACATCGTAAACAATCACATCGTCCTTTGAAACAAGGGCATCAATAGTAGAAACCATTCCCTGGTAACCAAAGTTCAGCAAATACGCAGCCTGCTTATTTACGAAAGCCGCTAATTCTCTTTGCAATTGTTCGTGAAGGTCGGTGTGTCCGCTCATCATACGGGCGCCCATTGGGTAAGCTGAACCATATTTTACCCCTGCTTCGGCATCTGCTTTACGCACTTCGGGGTGGTTGGCCAATCCCAAATAGTCGTTGATACTCCAGGTAATGACTTCTTGTCCTCGGAATTTCATCCGGTTCGAAATTTCACCTTCTAATTTGGGGAATACAAAATAGCCTTCGGCTTGTTCGGCCCATTTACCTAACGGACCTTTATCTTTGTAAATTTTGTCGAATAAATCTCTCATCAAGATCAAAAGTTAGAATACAGATTGCAAAAGTAGCGATTTTCAGAATGATAGCAAGTTTGTGATGCTATAAAGAATAAACAAAAAAAAACCGTTGCCTAAGCAACGGTATATAAATTTGATAAATATTATTTTACGTATTTAATTTGCGGTTGAGCTTGGTGCTGAGCGTCCATAAATCCCTGTTGTTCCATCCATTCATCATTAAAAACTTTGCTCATGTAACGTGATCCGTGATCCGGAAAGATGGCTACCACCACACTGTCATTGTTGAAAACTCCCTCTTCAGAGAATTGTTTGATCCCCTGCATGGCCGCTCCACTTGTGTAGCCTACGAACAGTCCTTCTGTTTTGGCAATTTCACGAGCGGTATGAGCACTATCTTCGTCGGTTACTTTCATAAAACGATCGATCGCATTGAAGTCGGTGGCAGATGGAATTAAATTTTTCCCCAGTCCTTCAATCCGGTAAGGGTATATCTCCTCTTTATCAAATTCTTTTGTTTCGTGGTATTTCTGAATAACAGAACCATAAGCATCGATCCCCAATATTTGTATCGCAGGATTCATTTCTTTTAAAAAGCGCGCCGTTCCTGAAATTGTTCCTCCGGTACCACTACAAGCAACCAAATGAGTGATCTTACCACCCGTTTGCTCCCAAATTTCGGGTCCGGTAGAATAATAATGTGCATCAATATTTAATTGGTTGAAATATTGATTGATATAGATAGATCCTTCTCTTTCTGAATGAAGTCGTTTAGCCACTTCATAATAGGAACGAGGATCCTCAGCTGCCACGTGGGCAGGGCACACATGCACTTCGGCACCCATCGCTTTCAACATGTCAATCTTATCGGTAGAAGATTTTGAAGAAACAGCCAGTATACATTTGTATCCTTTTAAGACACTTACCATCGCAATGCTAAATCCGGTGTTTCCACTGGTAGTTTCAATAATGGTGTCTCCTGGCTTTAAAATTCCTCTGCTTTCAGCTTCATTTATTATGTAAAGTGCGATTCGATCTTTGGCAGAATGCCCCGGATTGAACGCCTCCACCTTTGCAAAGAAATTTCCTTTCATTCCAGCAGTAATATGATTGAGTTTAATGAGAGGGGTATTCCCTATCAACTCCAACACACTCTCATGGGCTTGAATGTTTTTCATAAAGAAAGTTTATTTAATTGCATAAGTAAATCTTATGCTTAAAACCGTACAAAGTTACAGTAAAAAAATGAATTACTCTTTAATTCCTTCCAAGTCAAGTAAAAAAGCATAATCCATGGCGACTTCTTTAAGTGCTTCAAACCGTCCTGATGCCCCGCCATGACCAGCCTCCATATTTGTTTGCAGCAATAAAATATGTTGATCTGTTTTCATATCTCTTAACTTCGCGACCCATTTAGCCGGTTCCCAATATTGAACTTGAGAATCGTGCAATCCCGTTGTCACCAGCATATTCGGGTAGTCTCTTTTAGCTACATTGTCGTAAGGGGAATACGATTTTATATAATAATAATATTCTTCTTCATTTGGGTTCCCCCATTCGTCGTATTCCCCCGTGGTGAGCGGAATACTATCATCCAGCATGGTTGTTACTACATCCACGAAAGGAACGGAAGCTACAATCCCATGATACAATTCAGGAGCCATATTTACCACGGCACCCATTAATAGACCTCCTGCCGATCCTCCGGCAGCATATAAATGTGCGGGAGAAGTATAATTTTCAGCAATTAAAAAATTGGAAGCATCGACAAAGTCGGTAAAAGTATTCTTCTTGTTCAGTAACTTTCCATCTTCATACCATTCTCTTCCCATATATTGACTACCACGAATGTGTGCAATGGCATAAATGAAACCACGATCCAGCAGCGAGAGTCGGGTGGTCGAAAAGTATGGATCAATGGTCGCTCCATAAGAACCATAACCATATAAAAGCAATGGATTGTTTCCGTTCAACTCAATTCCTTTGCGATACACCATTGAAATTGGAATTTTACTTCCATCAACTGCCACTGCCCACACCCGTTTTGATTCATAATTATTCTTATCGAATTTTCCGCCCAGCACTTCCATCTCTTTTTTCACCTCCTTTTCTTTCGTCTCCATGTTGAAATCAATGATCGATGCGGGAGTAGTCAACCCATTGTAACTATAGCGCAGTATATTAGTATCGTATTCAATGTTTTGGATGGATTGTGCCATATATGTTTCATTGTCGAAGGGCAAATAATAATCTGCTTTCCCATCCCACCTCATCACTCTAATATTACTCAGGCCTTCCTTTCGTTCACTCACGACCAGGTATTCTTTAAAGATATCGATATCCTCAAGTAATACATCTTTGCGGTGCTCGAGAACCTCTTCCCAATGTTCAGTTGATGTGCTTTGTACCTTTGTTTTCATTAATTTGAAATTGGTTGCTCCATCCCTGTTAGTGACAATATAGAAATACTCACCAAAGTGATAAATATCGTATTCCAATCCTCGGGTTCTTGGCTGAAACACTTTAAAAATTCCTTCCGGCTGTCCTGCATCCAAAATTTGAAACTCGGTCGTTAGCGTACTTGAACTGCCTATCACCAAAAACTCTTCCGATTTGGTTTTATACACATAAGTATTATACGTTTCATCTGTTTCATGATAGACCAACTTATCCATTTTGGGGTTGGTCCCGAGCGAGTGTCGAAAGATACGATCTGCTCTTAGCGTTTGATCATCTTTACGGGTATAAAAAAGGGTTTTATTATCGTTGGCCCAAGTAGAACCACCCGTTGTGTTTTTGATCTCATCCTTTCTTATTTCTCCCGTTTCCAAATTTTTTATAAAAATGGAATACTTTCTTCTACTTAAGGTGTCGATCCCAAAGGCGGCCCATTTATTATCATGGCTCACATTAATCCCTTTCAAACTATAATAAGCGTATCCCTCCGCCATTTCGTTCACATTGAACATAATCTCTTCCTTGGCCTCTAAAGTACCTTTTTTACGAGCATGGATTGGATAATCCTTCCCGGTTTCATATCGAGTAATATAGTAGTATCCATTATAAAAATAGGGTACGGATTGATCATCTTCTTTTATTCTCGCCTTCATTTCTTCAAAAAGATCCTTCTTAAAACGTTTGGTGTGGGCGGTCATTTTTTCGTAATAATCGTTTTCGCGTTTCAGATAATCAATTACCTCTTCATTCTCCGGATCATTCAGCCAATAATAATTATCAACACGAACATCTCCATGGATTTCAAGATGCATTTCTTTTTTGGCGGCTATTGGGGGTATTACATCCATAGTATCTTAAGAAGTTTCAGGTTTTTACGGCACGATGCAAAAATAAACTATGTGAATCGATTAAATTTTAAAATTTGTAGGTCGGTTGATCATTTATTGGCCGTGCAAAATAGTAATTTTGCGGGTAACATTTAAAAACAGAAAACTATGTTTGGAGATTTAATGGGAATGATGGGAAAACTAAAAGAAACCCAAGAAAAAGTAGAAGCCACCAGGATGAGATTGCATTCTGTGCTTATTGATGAAAAAAGCAATGACGGACTTCTAAAAGTTACGATTACTGCCAATAGGGAGATCAAACATATAGCCATTGACAATGAGTTACTGAAGGACAAAGAGCAATTAGAAGATTATCTGATTTTACTCCTGAACAAAACCATCGATCGTGCGGGGAAAATTCATGAGGCGGAAATTGCAGCAGTGGCTCAAGAAGGTATGCCGAATATTCCCGGTATGGATTTGTTCGGGAAATAGCAGGTTTATTGCTATTTTTTTTCGATATTTAAGGTAGAATTTGAAACGTATAATCTTTAAAATCTATAAAATATGTTTGAATTAAAGAAAAAAGGTGATCAGTATCACTTTGTTTTGAAAGCGGGTAACGGACAGGTTATTCTGTCCAGCCAAATGTACGCTTCCAAGGCATCTGCTATGAATGGAATTGAGTCGGTACAGAAAAATTGCAGCAACGATAAATGCTGGGAGAAGAATACTGCTAAAAATGGTAAATTTTATTTTAACCTAAAATCTACCAACAGCCAGATCATCGGTACCAGTCAAATGTATGCCTCCGAGAGCGGGATGAAGAATGGAATCGATTCTGTAAAGAAGAATGCTCCCGGAGCAGGCGTGAAAGAAGTGTCTTAAATTCATGCTCTTCTACACATAAAAAAAGTCCCGTTCAGGGACTTTTTTTTATATATTAATTCCATTGAGTATTTGTAAAAATTGTTGATGCATCACGGGTGTATAGTCTAAATGAGTTACGATCCTTAATTTCCCTTGTCCCATACTGCTAATCTTCACCTGACGCTCCTTTAGTAAATTCATGAATTGTATTTCTGAAACCTCTTCTTTTAAATAAAATATCACAATATTGGTTTCCGCGGGCTCAACCTTTTTTATATAAGATTGTTTTTTGAGACAATCTGCTATTTCCTTGGCATTTCTATGATCTTCCCGCAAACGGTCGAGATGATGGTCCAAAGCATATAGACCGGCTGCGGCCATATAACCTACTTGTCGCATACCGCCCCCCAAAACCTTGCGCACCCTCATGGCATTTTTCATTGCTTCTTTTGTCCCTATTAACACCGTTCCAATGGGAGTTCCCAAACCTTTACTGAAACAAAGTGAGATCGTATCGAACAAAGCTCCATATGATTTAGGATTCTCATTATTTTGCACCAATGCATTCCAAAGTCGCGCGCCATCGAGGTGGTATTTGAGTCCGTTGCGGTCGCAGACATCTTTTATTTCTTGTAAATCTTGAAAATTATAACACGCCCCTCCTCCTTTATTGGTAGTATTTTCGACACAAACCAAGGAAGTTAAGGGGCTATGATAAAAGTCGGGAGGATTGATAGCTGCTTTGACCACATCAGCCGTGATCAATCCTCGGTCACCACCAATGAGTTTGCATGAGACGCCACTGTTAAATGACACCCCTCCTCCTTCATAATTATAAACGTGAGCCCATTCATGACAAATTAATTGTTCTCCCGGTTGGGTGTGTAATTTAATGGCAGCCTGATTTGCCATGCTCCCCGTAGGAAAAAAAAGTGCTTCATCGGCGCCAAACATTTCAGCTACCCTAGCTTCCAGTGCATTCACACTAGGGTCTTCCTTGTAAACATCATCACCTACAGAAGCATTCATTATGGCTTCCATCATTCCCTGGGTGGGCTTGGTAACGGTATCACTGCGTAAATCTATCATCATGTAAATGGCGGAAATTATATTCTTAGAAAATTCAATTGTGGCAGGATTTCATCCATCATGGCATTTAACTGAACCAATTTTAAGGTCTGATTAAAGGCATAATTTTTATTGGGCCCGTCGGAATCATTGCTGATATCAAACAGGTTAAATTCTTTTTCAAAGGATTTTGTGCCTTTGTAAAACAAGAAACTTCGGAAACATGGCTGTGGTGTTTTACGAAGTTCAGGAACACCCGTATAGGTTTCAGAATGATAGGGTTTCACTATATCATCTTTTAATGCCGGCCATTCGTTCGACATGAATTGTGGTATTACATTGTTTGAAAGTGAAACTTTTTCGAAGATGCCACAATTATCTATTTTCTGAATATAGCTCATTCCATCTTGCTCATAGACCAAGTACGTTTCATAATAAGTTCCCTTGCTGGCACACATTTTATCACCCATCATGATCATTTTCATGGATCCTGCACAATAGCGTTTGGCCACAAAATACGTTTCAACACTATCCTGAGCCAGCTTTTGTGTTAAACTTTCGATTAATTCATTGACATAAGCTTCGTCATTTTGCGCATAATTTACCAACGAAATGCCAAAGGCAAGTATTAAGAATAATGGTTTCATCGTAAACACAATTTATCAAAGACTAAGTTACACAAACTAGTGGTCATACCCTAAGCTGCATTGAAAACTTCCAATCGGACTTCCATCCGGAATTTTTGGGACCGTCATAGGTTTAAATTCCTCAGGATCATCTTCAAACTTTTCTATTTCCATGAGCATTTCTTCTGCAAAAGCAGATTTGTCACCCTTTAGTTCTCTTGCCATCGAGTTAATGGCTTCTCGGCAATGACCTTTCACCTGTGGCAGGGATTTCTTATTCATGCTCAATGCGAACAATTGATTCAATGTTTGGTATTGAATGATATGATTTACTTCCACATCATAGTCGCTGCTGTGCTCAGAATCGAACAAAGTCTCCAACAGCGCGTCGAATACTTCCTCTAACCCAAGGTTATAGGGCTGCAAAGCTTTCTGCTGTACCAAACGATTGGCGCGTTCCGGATTGAACAAAAGTTCAAGAGTCATATCGCTTGCCGTGGCAGCAGCACCCAGTGCGTCAAAAGCCACCCCAGTCTCACTTTTAAAAGATTCACGAGTTCGGTCATAACCAAAAGCTCTTGGTGGAAATAATTTTAATTTATCGGCCGGGATAGCCAATTCGCTCGGGGATAAGGTTTTTAGAACGGCGGTTAGTGCTTCATGTTGCTCTTGCTTTGGCAGATAGTTTGACATTTTTCCGGCATAATCCTTTAACTGATAATCGTAATCCATTCCGCCAATTAACTTGATGGCTGCTTCCGTTTGATAGCGGTGTAAAAAGTATAAGGGCACAAAAACATCTTCCAGCATTGAAAAGGGGTCTCCGCTACGGATATTATCCTCCGAAAAATTTTGAATGGCGACAGTTCGAATTTTCAAAATATTTTCCAATTCCTTCGCCGCATTTTCTCCGTTATCCCATAAATGGGCCTTCGCATGTGCTCCATCTTTTGCACGAGCGTCACTATCGGTGATAAAACGCAATCCGTCGGCAAAGGCTCCTTCCAATAAAGCCCTCAGGTAAGTAGTTTCATTCACCCCTGCAGGTATATCGGCATAGCTATAGGCAACGGTTACCTTGTCCCATTCACCAATTCCGGTATCATAAGCATTGCTAAAATCGATCATTCCATCTTTAAGACTCAAGGTGGGATGGGGATAATCCATCACGCTAGACCTATTGTTCGTACTTGCTGCGAAATTATGGGTAAATCCAAGGGTATGTCCTACTTCATGAGCTGCCAATTGTCGAATGCGGGCCAGGGCCAACTGCATCATAGGATCATGGTTATTGTCGTTCTGTGCAAAAGGCCTGTTCATAAGGGCCTGAGCAATCAAAAAATCTTGCCGGATGCGAAGACTTCCCAAACTAACATGACCTTTAATAATTTCACCCGTTCTTGGGTCGTTAATGGTAGAACCGTAGCTCCAGCCCCGAGTGGAGCGGTGTACCCATTGAATCACATTGTAACGAACATCCAGCGGATCGGCATCTTCGGGAAGTAATTGCACTTGAAAACCATCCTTATAACCAATGGCGGTAAAAGCTTGGTTCCACCAGCTCGCACCTTCTAACAAAGCCGAGCGCACAGGTTCGGGAGTACCCGGATCCAAGTAATAGATAATTGGCTCCTTTGCTTCACTGATTGAGGTTGAAGGATCCTTTTTTTCAAGGCGATGACGTGTAATAAATTGCTTTACGATGGGTTCATAAACAGGAGTAGCATAGTCCATATAACTCATTGGATAGGAACCTGAACGAGGATCAAACTCTCTAGGAACATAGCCCCCATCGGGTAATTCCACAAAACTGTGGTGTTGTATCGTAGAAATTGATTGCGCATTAGGAGCAACGCTGGGAAGTTCTTTTCCGGTAGGCTCGCCTACAAAGGTCAATAAGGCTTCAAATTCTACATTCTTCGGAAATGCCTTGGTGCGTTCCATCCACAAGGCACTGCGGGTTAGATCCAGTTTATAGGTCCCTTGATTGTTTTTCTTTAGGTTTTGTGCCACATGATGTGCATCTTCCATTAAAAAAGGAGAAAGATCAATAAAATAGCTATTTCTTTCAGTTGCTTTTATCTCAAATCCGTATAAAACAGAACGAGTAAAAGCTTCTTCTATGGATTTTTTTTCAGCTACATTTAAGGTATTGGCGCGATATTTTAAATTCGGCTCAACAAGCAAAAGGCGATTACCGCTTTTCTGAAATTTAACCACTTCCCCATCGCCCAACTGACCTCGGTCTAAACCAATATCGTTAGAGCCCAAACCGGTACGAAGTGAATGCACATAGAGAAATTCCTGATTTAATTTTTCAGCCGGAACTTCCAAGTATAGCTTTCCTTCCTCTTCCGAATAATGAAATTTAAATAATCCGTTAAACGACGTAATGCCTTTTTTCCCTTCTATAAACTGCGCGGAGACCATGACCCCAAAAAGGAGCATTAGCGGTAAAAGATATTTTTTCATAAGCTGCTTTTCAATCAAATAGGGATTAAATCTATTAAAATTCCATGAAAGAGTTTCTACTTGCCTTCTTAAATCCTATTTTTGCGGTAAATTCTACTACTATGACTACTATAGATCAATTGAAAGATCTGAGAAATCGCCTGGTTGCGTTAAGGAGGTATCTTTGACGTAGATGGCAAAAAAATAACCATCTCAAACGACGAAGAGAAGACCTTCGACCCTAATTTTTGGAATAATACTCAAAAGGCGGAAGCTTTTATGAAGGAACTGCGTATCCTTAAAAAATGGGTAGGAGATTTTGAAACAGCTACTTCTCTCACCGAGGAGGCTGAAATCTTATTTGAATTTTTTAAAGAAGGAGAAGGTACTCAGCAGCAAGTGGATGTCACTTTTGAAGCTGCAAGAGAAGCCATCGAAGATCTTGAATTTCGCAATATGTTAGGCAGCGAAGGTGATGATCTAAGTGCGGTACTTCAAATTACGGCCGGCGCCGGAGGTACGGAAAGTTGTGATTGGGCCAGTATGCTTATGCGCATGTATCTGATGTGGGCTGAAAAGAATGGTTTTAAAGTAAAAGAGCTCAATTTTCAACCGGGGGATGTGGCCGGAGTAAAAACAGTTACCTTGGAAATTGATGGTGAATTTGCCTTTGGCTGGCTGAAAGGTGAAAACGGGGTTCACAGATTAGTTCGTATTTCTCCTTTCGACAGCAACGCCAAGCGTCATACGAGCTTTGCCAGTGTATACGTGTATCCGTTGGCCGACGACAGCATTCAGATCGAGATCAATCCCGCGGATATTTCGTGGGACTTTGCCAGAAGTAGTGGTGCGGGAGGTCAGAACGTCAATAAAGTGGAGACAAAAGCTATCTTAACCCACCATCCTAGTGGAATTGTCATTCACAATAGTGAAACTCGTTCGCAACTTGATAACCGGGAAAAAGCCATGCAAATGTTGAAATCCCAATTGTACGAAATTGAACTACGCAAGCAGCAAGCGCAGCGAGATGAAATAGAAGCGGGTAAAATGGCCATTGAATGGGGAAGTCAGATACGAAATTATGTCCTGCACCCCTATAAATTGATCAAAGATGTTCGCACGCAACATGAAACCGGAAATACCGATGCGGTGTTGGATGGAGATTTAGGTGGTTTCTTAAAGGCGTATCTTATGATGACGGGACAAGGGGAGAAAAAAAATGAATTATAGGTTTATAAAGTATCGTAGGCCCGACTGCCAAAAATTGGTATATTGGTCAAAAATGACTACTATTGAAGGATAAAAAACTTGTTTAAATACCATGATGAAATTTAGAAAATTATTTAGCCTATTCATGATGCTATTGTTGGTAAGCGCATGTTCTAATAATGATGACAATAATGATGACGGATCACCGAACGATCCGGATCCAAACTCTCCCTATTTGGTGTTTGAAGAAGTAGGACCTCCGGGAACGCGTGTATTTTATCAGTATACAGAAACCGACCAGCTGAAAC
This sequence comes from Flavobacteriaceae bacterium, assembly GCA_024643385.1. Lineage (GTDB taxonomy): Bacteria > Bacteroidota > Bacteroidia > Flavobacteriales > Flavobacteriaceae > JAHEMZ01. The sequence continues at coordinate 24,800 of JAHEMZ010000034.1, forward strand.
TATGGAATAGCACTTATACCCCTACCACCGGAATCGAAATCACATTCACTTATAACGACGACGGAAATGTTTCTGCTTGGAATTTTATAGACAGTGATGATAGCGATTTCGCACAGTCTTATCAATATGATTTTCTAGGCAATCTTATTGCTTACAACGGCCCGACAGAAAATGTAATGCTTAGTTACAACGGTGACACCGTAATGCTTTCTGGGACTATTGAAGGTGATCTAGGTGCTAGTGCTGAACTTCAGCTGAATGCAGCCGGACGAGTGGTCAAGTTTACCGAAAGCGATCAATATACCACTTTTGGATATGATACAAACGGTAATATGATTCGAGCTACCCGTTATGACCTTCAGAACGTACTCATCGAAGAATTTACACTTACCTACGACTCAAATCCCAATCCTTACTTTGGGCAATTAGACAGTATTTATTTGGAACGATTTATAGAATTTTTCTGGGAATTCGACGGTATCTACTTTACAGGATTGGAAGGCTACTCTTTTCCTTATCAACAAAACAATGTGGTGGCTGTAAAGCGCGATGGAGTTAATCAAATCACATATTCTATAGGGTATGATAATAATGACTATCCTTCGGTAATTAGTGAAATTATCAATGGAAATAATTTTCAGTATAATATTAATTATTACTAAGGTTTTAAATATTCCATAAAGTGTAATTAATTTTTAGATCCGAGTAATCAATTGTATTAACGGGTCACTGATTTGCACAATTCTTGCTACCTTTATAGAAAATGCAAGCACCTTGGATTCCATTCAAAATTGGCTTATAGATCATCCCACCACTTATCTTGTTGTGAAATATTTGGGGTGGGTAATTGTCGTGGTGATGTCGCTTAACCTCTTGAGGCGATTATTACGAAGGAGTATTCAAGACCCTAACGTCCGGTATAAATCACAAAAAGGAATCGAAGTATTGGGTTATATCCTCCTTTTCTTTCTAACGGCAAGCTACTTCACCGGTGACATAAAAGATTTTACGCTGGCAATTGGACTTCTTACTGCAGGTATCACTATCACACTTCAGGAATTAATCCTAAGTCTGGCGGGATCCATGTACATCTTCTTTGTAAAGGTATACAGCCCTGGAGACCGAATCGAGATAAATGGCATCAAAGGAGACGTAATCGATATTGACAGCATCTATACCACGATGATGGAAATTGGTGAATGGGTAAGCAGCGACAATTATTCCGGGCGAATAGTAAAATTGAGCAATGCCTTTGTTTTTAAAGGACCTATTTATAATTATTCCAAGGATTTTCCTTTTATCTGGGATGAATTCAATCTCCCTATTCGTTATGGGAGTGATGTGGAGGAAGCAAAGGCGATCGTTATAAAAGTGGCTTCTGAAATACTTTCTGGGTATGTGGAACAATCCCGAAACAAGTGGAAGGACGTGGTAAACAAATACTATATTGAAGATGCCCAAGTGGATCCTAGTCTGGCAATCACCCTTACCGATAATTGGATAGAGTTTAATCTTCGTTATATTGTAGATTACCGAAAAAGGCGTTCTACCAAACACCTTTTGCATGATACCATTGCAGATGCTGTCATTAAAACAGAAGGAAAGGTTATTTTAGCTTCCAGTACTATGGAAATAATTAGAATCCCAACTCTTAAAACCCAAGCGACCAACCATGAGTAAATCCCATACAAAAATTAATACCATCATCTTCGATCTGGGGGGTGTCTTGATCGACTGGAATCCTGAATATGTCTATCTGAAAGAATTTCGGGGAAATCGGGAAAAAATGAATTGGTTTTTGAATGAAATATGCGCATGGGATTGGAATGTGAATCAAGATGCCGGATATCCATTATCAAAAGCCACCGAAGAACGGGTGGCCCTGTTTCCACAATACGAAACATTGATACGCATGTATTACGATCGATGGGAGGAAATGTTGGGTCATGCACATGAAGATACCTTAGAAATTCTTGAAAAAGTTGTACAACATTCGGATTATAATGTGTACGCTCTTACCAACTGGAGCGGTGAAACCTTCCCGAAGGCCTTACAAAAATTTCATTGGTTACAATGGTTTGAAGGGATCCTAGTGAGTGGCGAGGAAGGTATGCGAAAACCGCATCGTCAAATTTATGAATTGATGCTTTCGCGTTATAATATCAATCCTACAGAGGCGATTTTTATCGATGATAGTCTTAAAAATATAGAAGGTTGCGAAACGGTTGGCATCAAGGGAATTCATTTTTACAGCGCAGAACAACTTAAAAATGAACTTCTTATCCTTGGAATTGATTTATAATATTCTTAAAATAGAGCCTAATAAATTCACATATACTTAATTTTTAGAGATGCCCCATGAGGATATTAACTACTATTTTCGTAATTTTCTCTTTCCGTTCTAACGCAACGACCTAAAATGAAAAAATACAAAATTGCTGTCCTTGGGCCCATACCCCGTGATTATATTATTACGCATAACAACGAAGTGATCCAGAAATATGGATGCGCCACACATACTGCCATTGCTATTTCCAATTTATTAGGGAATGAGGGGGAAATATTTCCGGTGACCCATATAAGGAAACAGGATGAAGCAGCCATCAAGGAACTTTTCGCTCCCTATGCTAATATTCGAACAAATTTTATCTCCTCAGAATCGGATCAAGGGGATGTGATCCAATTGCGGTTTTTAGATCAGAATAAACGATTAGAAACCCAAACGGCTTTCATGAAACCAATCATGCCGGAGGATGTGGAGCATTTACTCGATTGTGATGTTTTTGTATGTGTTCCAGTGACAGATTTCGAAGTTCCTTTAGAGACACTCATTTATATCAAGAAAAATAGCAACGCCTCCATTGTATTTGATGCGCATGGTCCTACAACGGCCTTGACCGTCCACGGTGAAAGGGTGACTAAATTTTGGGTTGACAGGGACCTTTGGCTCCCTTATATCGATGTTTTAAAAATGAATCTGGAAGAAGCTAATTGCAGCTGGTTCCAAAACGAATACACTCTGGAAGAACTGAAGAATAACGATGAGATCGATCCCTCACAATTACCTCTTTTTGCTTCCTACTGTTTAAAACACGGGCTGAAAGCCTTGTATGTTACCCTGGATTCTCGGGGAGTGATGGTTTATACCTTAGTGAATGGAGAATTGCAACAGGAACTGGTACCTTCTGTTCCCGTAAGCCATGTAGTGGATACCACCGGTTGTGGCGATTCTTTTGCCGGCGGAATTGCTTTCGGACTCTTAGACGATGCTTCCGATTTTATCAAGGCGGCACAATTTGGAAATGCGATGGGTGCACAGCGCACACAAGGTAAGACTTTCGAGGTTTTTAAATCGTTAGCGGAAACACGCGCCATTCTCAAACAGGTATATCAGGAAAAATTCACTTCATAATTTAACATCGTTTCTTTTCTATGACCCAAATTTATCATAATCCGCGATGCTCTAAATCTCGGGAAACCTTGAAATTATTGGAAGATGAAAACGAAAAAATAGAAGTTATTTATTACCTTAAAACACCTCCAACCCAAGTGGAATTGACCTCCCTACTTTCCATATTAGGGATGGAGCCAATACAATTGATCCGAACCGGTGAATCCTTATGGAAAGATAAATACAAAGGCAAGAAAATCTCCCCCTCCCAATTAGTGGATATAATGATCAAAAACCCTCAACTGATCGAGCGTCCGATCGTGGTGAAAAATGGAAGAGCAGCGCTGGGTCGCCCACCGCAATCTGTTAAGGAAATTCTATAAAAAGTTTAACAGAAATTTGGCAGACAACGTATAAACCTAAAGTTATTTTCGTAGTCTAAAAGCC
>JAHEMZ010000035.1 GCA_024643385.1 Flavobacteriaceae bacterium
GGGAACAAGAGGGAGCTGCTGAGGTAGCAGAAATGTTGATCGCCGGGGCCATTAAAAGTCAGTTCACCGATTACTTTCCAAAGATCGAAAAATTGAAAAAGGATTCCGACGAAGATCCCTACGAGCCTTTGATTGCCTGGTTCTTTGAAGAAAGCGGATTTGAATTGTTGGATACACTTACCGATCAGGAATACCATGAAAAATTAAATCAGATCGAACCTCTGGAACATTTGATCCAGAAGTATGTGCCCGATGTGAGTACAGAAGATAAAGATTTCTTTAAGGAATTCGTTCTATGGGCACTTTCTGAATTCAAAAGGTTAAGTCGTCATCATCTGGGAGACGGATTGCATTTTAAAGATGTGTACGGAGGGTATATAAGCGGATTACAATAAGGCCGGGATGGCCTTTAGTAGGAGTACCACCCCGCTGATCACCATGAGCGCGATGACCCATCTTCGGAAGGAAAGTTTACTCATTTTTAACAGGATCTTCTTTCCGAAGTAATTTCCAAGGGAGGCTCCGAGCCCTAAGGCGATTCCGTAGATCCATAACGTCGGATTCAAGAGTCCAAAAAATGTATAACCGCCTATTTGAGAGAGACCCAAGAAAAAGGATTGTGCGGCTTTGGTAGCCACTAATTCTTCCTTGTCGATACCTACGTTCATTAGGAATGGATTGAGAATCGGACCCATGCCTCCGGTAAAGGTCCCCACCATAGAGATCATTAATCCCAAGGGAATGAAATACCAAAGTTCCACTTTGAAGGAACGATCCTTTTTCCCGAAACGGTATTGAAAAAAGGTGCTGATCAAAAATAATCCTACGATCACCTGGATCCAATAGATCTTCACTTCCGTGAACAACCAGGAAGCCAACAGCGCTCCGATCATGGCCGTAGGAACATAGTACCAAAAAACCTTCCAATTTATGTATTTCCAGAACAGGGCAATCCGCGCAGGCCGGCTGATAAAGGCACCCAGATTGATCAATGGTGCCGTTTGAGTGGTTCCCACCAGAAAATTCAGAATGGGGATCTGCATCATGGCACCACCCCCACCACTGATCGTAGAAAGTGTGAAAGTGCCGGCACCTAGAAGAAAGAGCCCTGCCAGCATCCAAAACGAGATATCCTGCCAAATTTCCATACAAGCGCTAAATTATAGAAATGTAAATAAAAAATGGCACCCATTAAGAGGTATCAGCGGACAAATACCATTACGATCTTTGTCTGGGGAGACGGCTGATGCTTAAATACGGGTGCCTAATAAATTTAAGTATATCAAAGATAATTCAATCCCTAACAATTTTAAAAGGTACGTCTACAATTTATTTGGTTAGTACAAATGTATTTGCAATTTAGCCTTACTCATGCGAGCCAACGGTACAACTACATCCGTTATGCATAAATCCTTGTGTTTCCTCATGCCATGGGAAGGCCTGATTGTATTTGTTCTGTTCCCAATAAAAAGGATTCCTTTTCTTAGCTTCATTCCCAATTTCGTCCATAGTAGCGGTGTCGTACAAACGTCCATTTGCCATCACCATCTCAATGGTATTGGTATACTCTATATTCTCTAATGGGTTTTGAGCCAAAACAGTAAAGTCGGCTAACTTACCTTCTTTCAAGGAACCAATATCATCACCCAGTCCAATGTACTGTGCCGAGTTGATGGTGGCTGCTTGTAGCGCCTCCATTGGGCTCATGCCTCCCTGAACCAGCATCCAGATCTCCCAATGCACGCCCAAACCCTGCAATTGTCCATGCGCACCCATATTTACCTTTACACCGGCATCACTTAGAGATTTAGCCGATTTAGAAACCAGTATGTGTCCATTCTCGTATTCTTCCATTGGTATTTTTGTGCGGTGACGGGAACGACTGTCAATGATGGCGCGTGGTGTGAACTGAAGAAGCTTTTTATTTTCCCACACATTATCCCGCTCGTAGAAATAGTATTCCCCATTGAGACCTCCATAATTAACAATGAGGGTAGGCGTATAACCCGAGCCACTTTTCCCCCAGACTTCAAGTACATCCTTATAGACGGGTGCCACAGGAATATTGTGCTCCACTCCGGTATGTCCGTCGATGACCATGGTCATATTATGGTAGAAGTTGGATCCGCCTTCCGGCACCACATTAATGCCCTTTTCTCTGGCGGCTTGTAACACTTGTTGTCGCTGATCTCTTCGAGGCTGATTATAGCTTTTTACACTTTTGGCACCAAAGGCTTTCGTACGTTCAATACTGCTTCGAGCATCGTCTAAACTATTGATCAACGCCTTAAAATCACCATCCGCACCATACAATATGAATCCGGTGGAGTAGAGGCGAGGCCCTGCCAACTGCCCATTTTTTTGCAATTCTGATAGTGAAAATACGGTCTCTGTATTGGCAGAAGGATCGTGAGAAGTGGTTACTCCATAAGCCAGATTGGCCATGAATTGCCAATTCTGTTGGGTGGTGAGTCCGTCACGAAATGCGCCAATATGTGCGTGAGCATCCACAAAACCGGGAATAATGGTCTTTCCTTTTACGTCATATACTTTAGCATCTCCCGGCACGTTGATCGATGTGGAGGCTCCTATTTTTTCGATGCGGTTATTTAACACGATAATGGTCCCGTCTTCATAGACCAAATTTCCTTCCATGGTAATGATCCGTGCATGGGTAAAGGCAATTCTGCCTTGTGGCTTGTCCATGGCTGCGGTAAGACCTATTTTGATTCCTTCGGAAGTCATTTCCGGAACTTCCTTGGGGGAATTCGGCAAATAAGTGAAGCGATCCTTGACCTCATTGCTGAAATATTCATCACCCAGGGTCCACATTACCTTTTTACTGTCCGGCGACCAGTGTAAACTGATCCCTGCATCTTTGGCGATCTGAGAGACCGGTACAAAGCTGGATTTATTATCCAGGTCGATAGGTTGCCCATTCATCACCAGTGGTGCCACATATACTTTATGTAACAGCGTAAAGGCGATCCAATGATTATCCGGACTTGGCACCAAACGATTGGCGTATTTGGAAGAGATATGCTCCTTTTCTTCCTTTCCGTTCAAATTAACACTGATCAGTTTTTTGGTTAACTCCCCAAAAAAAGTACCTCCTGTTTGAAGAAAGATCCGCTGTCCGTCCTTACTGAAGATTGGGTATTCTCCTTTATCTATGATCCTTTTTTCGTTCCCACCGTTCGCATTCATCGTATAAATACCGGTTTTCTTTGTATAAGAAAAACCTTGATCGGTATTTCCGACCTCCTTCCTATAAACAATGGTCGTTCCATCCGGTGAGTAAGATGGCGTTCGGTAGATCCCTTTTTCAGAAGTAAGTTGCACAGGTGTACCCCCAAGAGCTGAAACTTTTACTACGGCTCCTTTGGTAAGGTCGTTCCAGGTTACATATACGATCGAATTTCCGTCGGGTGAGAAGGATGGTTCGAATTCAAAATTGCCTCCTGAAGTCAGTCGTGTTGGTGTTCCGTTCGGAAGGGGCTTTTTCCAAAGATGACCCAGTGCCTGAAAAACAAGGGTCTTTCCATCCGGGGAGGTCACCGCTTGACGGATCATCTTCGCAGTAAAATTGTCTTTTTCAATGGGGTTGTTGAAATGTACCGGTTGAGCAATATCGATATGCACCTCAGCTTCAAATGGAATATGGGTCACTGCCAAAGTCTCGATATCGATCTTTTGGATCTTACCACCACTCCAAAATACGATCTCGTTGTTATTGGGCATCCAATCGAAATTAGGGTACACCCCAAATAGGGCCCAGGCTTCCTGCTGGTCTTTATTCAAAGCATCATAAATGGGCCATTCCTCCCCGGTTTCCAGGTCATGAATGTAGAGTACACTCTTGGTACGAACACGTTTTACAAAAGCTAATTTTTTTCCATCCGGAGATACCGTAGGTCGAGCCGCTCCGCCGGGACCACCTGTGATCACGTCGGTTTCACCGGTTTCAAAATTGTACCTTTTTACCACGTAGATCTGTTTACTTGGATCTTTGTTGTATTGAAAATAGCCGCCAGGGTACATGTCTTCGCTATAATACAGATACATTCCGTCTGACGAGACAGAAGGTTCATTTACATCCTGCTGGTCATTTTTCTTTTTCGTCAATTGTAGTCCGCTTCCCCCTGTAATATGGTATTGCCATAGTTCTCCGGCACCCGCACTTCTTTGAGAAGTAAAATGTTTGCGTGCGATCAAGAAATTCCCATCGGGCATCCATACTGCATTATTGAGCAATCGAAAATCTTCTTTGGTGATCTGTTTGGGGTCGCCGCCATCAGTATTCATCACCCAGATGTTATCCCCGCCTCCGGCATCACTTGTAAAAGAAATTTTTGTACCGTCCGGGCTAAACCTAGGTTGTAACTCAAAAGGGATCCCTGTTCGGATCGCTTTTGCTTTTCCACCGGTGACAGGCATGGTATATATATCACCCAGCATATCGAAGGCGATGGTTTTCCCATCCGGACTTACGTCCAAATTCATCCATGTTCCTTCGTTCGTGGTGAAACTATGTTCGGTGTAGTTAAAATCCTTTCCCGGGGATGCCACATCCCATTTGGCATCCTCTTTTTTTTCTTCTTTTTTTTGTGCCTGAAGTGGCATTGCCAGTACGATGGCTAAAATGGTGTAGATAAATCGCATGTTTATTTTTTTGAAGGTTCTAAATATAGGTATTTCAGCCGAAGGTCTCTCGGGTTTTAATTCCCGATCGGCAATAATTAATGATCTCTTTTATTCTCTTTTGACGTGTTTCTTCCCGTTTGGCTTGAAACAACCAACTTAGGTAACTTTTTCGATATCCGGGGGCAAAATTCTTGTAGTTTATAAATGCCTTTGGATGTAATTGAAATGCAGCCAATAAATCGTTGGGAATGACCAAATTTTCCACGTCGTCCATCGCACTCCAGGTGCCTTTCTCTTTGGCGATCTCAATGATTTTCCGCCCACTCTCATGGATCAGTCCGTCCGATTCCAATTCGGTGATATAGCTTTTATTTAATGCACTCCAATAGCTTTTCGGATTTCGCGGACAGAAATACTGCTGTCTTTTACCATTCCCCAGACTTTTTACGGTACTGTCGATCCAACCGTAACACAACGCTACTTTTACGGCTTCCTCCCAACGCATGGTGGGAACGTTGAGCTCTAATTTGTACAATATTAAATGTACTCCTTGTGAATGCGATGCATGATGTTTATGAAGCCATTCACGCCATTCCACATCTCGGGGAAAATACAACTGCAGACGCTGCATCAGCGCTTTATTTCATTTGGGATCACGTAGAAATCCGGTTTTAATTCGGCCGAGTGAATTGGTTCGTCATATTGTATGGTTTTCCATTCCACCGTTGGAAAGATCCATTCCTCCTTCCCATTGATGTACATGATCACCGGCATATCGAATTGTAATAAAACATCGGTATAATGAAACTTTAATTCATTTCCGTGAACCATATAGTTCAATTGAGGGACTTTATTCATTCTTAAGTATTGATCCCAGAACACCGATAGATCCACTCCTTTCTGATCCGCGATATAATCCTCAACTTGCTTGGAGGTGACGGTTTGATGTCGAAACGTGGTGTTCAGCCCAATAAGGACTTGCCGCCATTTCTCATCATCCTCGAAAAGCTGTCGAAGTGTATGCAACAGGTTAGCGCCTTTGTTGTATATGTCACCACCTCCTTGCTGATTCACACCATAATGACCGATCATGGGTTTATGATTTTTGATCTCACGTCTTGAGCCGATAACATATTCACTGGATGCTTTTTTTCCGTAGTGATAATCCAGGTATAAATTCTCAGAATAGGCTGTGAATCCTTCATGGATCCACATATCGGCTGTATCATAGTCCGTGATATTATTGGCAAACCACTCATGTCCGGACTCATGTATAAGAATAAAATCAAATTTCAATCCCCAACCCGATCCGCTTCGGTCCACTCCTAAATAGCCATTCAGAAACCTATTTCCATAGGTGATACTGCTTTGATGCTCCATTCCTAAATAAGGAACTTCAACCAGTTTAAAACTGTCCTCATAAAAGGGATAAGGTCCAAACCAATGTTCAAAGGCTTCCATCATCATAGGAGCTTGTTTGAACTGTACTTTGGCTTTTTCCAGATCTTCCTTTAAAACCCAATAATCCATGTCCAGATTACCTTTTAAACCCTTATATACTTCTGAAAAATGTGCATAGTCTCCAATATTTATATTCACCCCATAATTATTGATCGGATTGACCACTTGCCAATGCCAACTTTTAGTAGATTCATTCTCCGTTGTTCGAATAAGACGGCCATTTCCAACGGCAATCAGTTCTTTAGGGGCGGTGATGGTGAGATCCAGACCTGTATCGGGCTCATCATAGGGGTGATCCTTGTTGGGCCACCAAACACTGGCTCCGATCCCTTGATTGGAGTTGGCGATGAAATCATTTCCGTTCAGGTCTTTTTTCCATGTAAATCCTCCCACCCATGGGGGATCCTTTGCGATTGGTGGCGTGCCGGAAAAAACAAAGGTGATCTTGTATTTTTTACCTTTTTTTTGTTTTTGAAGCAAGGTGATGAAATGTGCATTTCCTTCGTCCCGAACAGTGAGTTCCTGTCCATCCTGGACCACCTTTTCCAACTTCATGGGAGGTTGTAGGTCGATCTGCATTACCGTTTTAGATTCTAATACCTTGTAGGTCATGGTGTTGACTCCTTGAATTGCGCGTCGATCCGGAAAAACTTCCACACTCATATCGTAGTGCTGAAGATCCCACCAGGCTCTTTCCGGAGTGACACTGCCCCTTAGACTATCCTGTCTGGAAAATCTTTGGGCGTGCAAGGAAAATGTAAACAGAAGAATTATTAAATAAAGAAAAGGCTTATTCATGTTTGTTATCTTTTTATTTTATTTGGAAATACGACAACACTTTCGTGTCCTTCAGGACCGATAGCGGCCACACCGAAAAAGTAATTATCAACCACAATACCCTCTAACGTAAAATCGGTTTGCAGACCTACATAACGACTATGATCCCAAGTGGGAGAGGTGGTGTCTCTCCAGTAAATTTTATATCCGATGGCGCCTTCCACCGGATCCCACTTTAATCGAGCAGCAGGTTCTACAATACCACCAATCGCAACATGCTTAGGGGCAGGGGGAGACCAGGCAAGGCTTGCGAGGTTAATGGCGTTGACGGCCGTAAGTTTTTTAGCATAGCCGAAATCGACAAAGGCTAATTTGTCCCCATACTCAATTCCGTCCTCTGTGCGAACATCCTGATGTTGATGGTTGTAGTTCTCATGGGCTTCCATGATTCGAATACCGGCAAATCCTACATCATTGAAAGGTCTGTGATGCCCGCCCCGTCCGAAGCGGTCCAACCGATAGATCAGCATAGGATTCATCTCCGGCATATAGGTTTGGGTGTTGGTATAAACATAGCGAGCCAATTGCCTTGATATGCCGTCAACTTCTCCCCCGTAAAAACGGCGGGCCATTCTTTCTTCTTCCGTTTCAGTGGGAGGGACGGGTTCAGAAAAAATACGAAAATCACGATTACTTATCACTCCATCGACTCCCGACGAGTTTCCGATCATATCATTATTAAAAACACCGATGATCTCCCATCCTTTTTCCTTGACATAATTTGCAAATCCTTTTCCACCTAAAAGACCTTGTTCCTCCCCACTTAAGCCCAAATAAATGATACTGTTCTGGAATTTGTATTGGGATAGTACCCGGGCAGCTTCAAGGGTTCCGGCCATTCCGCTGGCATTGTCGTTCGCTCCCGGAGAATCGTGTGTAAAATCATTGGGGTCGCTAATTCGGGAATCAATGTCACCACTCATGATGATAAAACGATTGGGATATTTGGTTCCTCTTTGTATAGCGGCCACATTTACAATCCAAACGTCGCTTGGTATACGGTTATTTTCTCCTTTTGCAACTAAATTCTTCTGATAGATCACCTCCAAACAGTTGTCACAATCCTTGGAAACGGCCTCAAAGGATCCTTTGATCCATCTTCGGGCGGCACCTATTCCCCTTGTCGCTGAAACCGTATCGCTCAAGCTGTGACGTGTTCCAAAATTGACAAGAGTTGTTACGTCCTTTTCAATGCGTGCTGCAGAAACATCTTTGATAATATCATACAATCTAGGATCCAGTTGCGCAAAAACGGAGGTGCTTACAAAAAGAAAAATTGCCAATAAGGGCCTCATTGTTTAAAGTTTGGGTTCTGCCACAAAGGCCAAATGTTTTTTGTCCGGACTCATTGCCAGTCGGGTAATGTTCTGAACCTCATAGGCTGAAAAGTCTGCTATTTCTTTCCAGTCACCTTTTCCATATAAGTCGTACACTAATAGCTTAGCGCCACTTCCAATGAAGATCTTATAATCTTCCCACCAGATATGATCTTGAATGCCATTCGGTAACTGACAAATAAAATAACTTTCAAGAGAATCCCTGTCCAGTTGATAGATATCTAAATTACCCTCTTCATTGACGGCCGTATAACTAGCAGCTTTTGAATTGGGTATGACATGAATGGAACGCCCACTTTTTTTAAGTAGGGTAAAGGTTGAATTTTTATCGAAATGATGTACCACCAGATCTAGACTTCCATCAGACAATATTGACGCAACCATTGTTTGTGAATCCACAAAGGTATAGTAGGCAACTTCCAGGTCGGGAATTAGTTCAGTGGATTTCCCTTTTGAATTGTATCGATAAAGTCGTTGTTTCCCGTCAGGATCCAATCGCACCGCTGCCAGATCTGAACTATCAGGAATGGGTTGAGGGGAATATTCTCCTCCTTCGGTGGCCTCATTTTGCCATTGAAAGGTATTCGAGGAAAGGCTAAATTGGGCAATGTCTGTTTGCTCTTTGTTGTTACGGGCGTAAAGCAACAAATCATCATTCCTGAAATATGGCTGATTGTCGTAGCCGGGATTATTTGAAATGTTCCTTACATTTTGAAAAGAGAAGCCATCGATGGTAAAATCGATGTCAACCAGATAGATTTCGGATTCACCTTGTGCAAAATTGTTTAAAAAGGATCCTAAAGAAAAAAGCAGGCAGAAAAGGCAGCGTAAAGCCATAAATTATTATTATATTTTTATATTCGAAAAAAGAATTTAAATATACCATAAATTTATTTTGAAGCCTACCGAAATACAACTCAATAGTCCTTCAGGATTAAAATTGGACCTCACAAATTATGGGGCCACCCTAACACGATTGCAAATTCCTGATAAGCATGGAGTATTGACCGATGTAGTGATTGGATTGGCAAATGTGGAGGAGTATACCTCTGAAGACTATAAGAAATATAATTTCTGTCTCGGTGCGACGATCGGAAGATATGCGGGCCGTATTTCTGGAGGTGGATTTTCCATAGGCGAAAATTTCTATGAACTTTCTCATCAGGACGGCGTTCAGCTTCACGGGGGAAAGCACTCTTTGGATCAGCAATTATGGTTAGTTGATCAAATGGAAGAGGGAGACACACCATTTGTTTTATTTTCATTAAAGAGTAATGCCGGTGATAATGGTTATCCCGGGAACTTGAATTTGTTTGCCAAATACCAATTGGAAAATAATACGCTGAAAATTACCTATACTGCAACCACTGATGCTCCCACCGTTATTAACCTGACCAATCACGCTTATTTTAATTTGGACGGGCAGGGGACAACCCATGGAAATGAGTTGTATGTGAATGCTTCCCGTTACCTGGAGGTGGACGAACGTTTGGTACCAACAGGCAGGATCCTGAATGTGGAAGACACTCCCTACGATTATACTGAAAAAACTGCGCTTCATTTTAAGGGTCATTATGGACTCGATACTCCTTTTATATTGGAGGAAGGAAAGATTAAAGCATCATTGTACGCAAAACATTCCGGAATACAGATGAATGTGACCACGAATCAACCTGCGATGGTTTTATTTACTCCTCAGGATTTTGGAGGTCTGAAGGTTCGAAATTCAGAACTATTTCAAGGATTTCCGGCCATTTGTTTTGAATGCCAAAATTTTCCCGATGCCCCCAATCAACCACATTTTCCTTCGGCACTTTTATTGCCCGGGGAGACCTATCGGAATGAGATGAGCTATCAATTTGAAATAAAATAAAAGAACCACCTGTTAAGGTGGTTCTTACTAACTAACCAAAGTTAAATAGCCTTCGAGTTACCGAAGGTATTTATTTTTAAAAAGGATATTTATTTTCTAAAGTTACTTTTTCAGCAATGGTATTGCGTAAGTCAACAATATCCGGGTAGTTGGTGTATTTCGTAAAGCGTTTTAATCCCATCAATAACATGCGCTGTTCATCACCTTCTGCAAAGGAAATGATACTCTCTTTTCCATTCTTTTCTACAATGGAAACCGCATTGTATAGATACAATTTAGCCATGGCTAGCTGCACTTTCTGGTTTTCTTCACCAAAGCGTTTGATGTTTTTCTCGGTTCGAAGCAAGGTGCTTTCCGCCATATAGATCTCAATAAGTATATCACTGGCTGCGATCAACAATTGTTGATGTTCATCGAGATCCGGTCCATATTTTTGAACAGCGGCTCCGGCGACCATTAAGAACACTTTCTTCAATTTAGCGACCATCGCTTTTTCTTCGGAAAGGATTTCACTGTAGTCCGGGGTTTCAAAAGAAGGGATTCCCATTAACTCATTGGCGACGGCTTGTGCCGGACCTAATAGGTCCACATGACCTTTCATGGCTTTTTTGACCAACATTCCAACCGATAACATCCGGTTTATTTCATTGGTCCCTTCATAGATTCGGGCGATACGGGCATCTCGCCAAGCTGCTTCCATAGGAGTGTCTTCTGAAAAGCCCATTCCGCCGAAAATTTGAATTCCTTCATCGGAACAATTTTGAACGTCTTCGGATACTGCCACTTTTAAGATGGAACATTCAATGGCGTATTCTTCCACCCCTTTTAATTCGGCCTCCTGATGTGAGTTTCCTTCGCTTAAACGAATAGCGATTCGGTCCTCAATATTTTTGGCAGCCCGGTAAGAGGCAGATTCTCCCGCATAGGCAGATGTGGCCATTTGTGCGAACTTCGTTTTGATGGCACCAAATTGGGCTATGGGGGTATTAAATTGTTTGCGCTCATTGGCATATTGAATCGCTGTAGTGGTGATCCGTCTTTGAGAGTCCAGACAGGCTGCAGCCAATTTAATTCGACCTACATTCAATGCATTCATGGCGATCTTAAAACCGTTTCCTCGTTCGGAAAGCATGTTTTCGACAGGCACAACGGTTTCATTAAAGAAAACCTGACGGGTTGAAGAAGCGCGAATTCCTAATTTGTGCTCTTCTTCCCCCAATGTGATCCCATTTTTAGGGTCATTCTCAATAATAAATCCGGTGATATTCTTGTCGTTTTCAATACGGGCAAATACGATGAATAATTGACAAAAACCTGCATTCGAGATCCACATTTTTCCTCCACTGATCTTGTAATGCGTTCCATCTTCACTTAATATGGCTTTCGTTTTCCCGCTATTGGCATCACTTCCTGCTCCGGGTTCTGTAAGACAATAAGCACCAAACCATTCTCCTGTCGCGAGTTTTGGAATGTATTTTTGCTTTTGAGCTTCTGTTCCGTACAACGTGATCGGTAAAGTACCAATTCCTGTATGAGCACCAAAGGCAGTGCTGAAAGAACCAGTTCCACTGGAAATATAATCACAGGTGAGCATCGTGGATACAAAGCCCATTCCTAAGCCTCCATAGGCTTCGGGAACGGCAACTCCTAAAAATCCGAGATCACCGGCTTTTTTCATACACGCTTCCGTAAATGCATAATCCTTCGCCTCAAAACGACCCCTGAACGGGATGATCTCTCGATCATTGAATTCAATGACGGCCTCTTTCATCATTTTTTGTTCTTCTGAAAAATCTTCAGGCGTGAAAACGTCTTCGCAAGCTGTTTCTTTGACCAAGAATTGGCCACCCCGAAGGATGTCTTTATTTATATTTTCTGTGTTCATAGTTTTGTTTTTTCTCGACTTAGGTCGTCCTCCTTTGTTTCTGTATGGTATTTATTTCAAAAGTTCAAATATTCCTGCCGCACCTTGTCCGGTTCCAACGCACATGGTCACCATGCCGTATTTCCCCTGCATATTGCGCAATCGCATTTCGGCAAATAATTGTACCGATAGCTTAGCACCTGTGCATCCCAAAGGGTGTCCAAGTGCAATGGCACCTCCATTTACATTGATCAGATCAGGGTTGAGGTTCA
The DNA here is from genome assembly GCA_024643385.1 of Flavobacteriaceae bacterium. Lineage (GTDB taxonomy): Bacteria > Bacteroidota > Bacteroidia > Flavobacteriales > Flavobacteriaceae > JAHEMZ01. The sequence goes on from JAHEMZ010000035.1 coordinate 12,289, forward strand.
GTTCACGAATTACTGCCAATGATTGTGAAGCGAAGGCTTCGTTTAACTCGATAAGCTCAATGTCCTGTTGCTTCAGCCCTGCTTGTTTTAAGGCTTTGGGTATGGCTTTCACCGGACCGATACCCATGATACGGGGTTCTACTCCGGCGGCTGCAAAATTCACCATACGCGCGATAGGTTCTAAGTTTAATTCTTTGACCATTTCTTCACTCATGATCATCACGAATGCAGCGCCATCACTCATTTGCGACGAGTTTCCCGCCGTAACACTTCCGTTAGTGGCAAATACAGGTCGTAGCTTTGCCAAGACTTCCAAGGAAGTATCTGCCCTTGGCCCTTCGTCCTCTGAAACGGTATAGTTCTTTGTTTCTTTTTTGCCTGCCTCATTCACGAAGGTATGTTCCACTTGTATGGGGACGATCTGTTCTTTAAAACGGTCTTCCTTTTGTGCTTTGATGGCTTTTTGATGTGAAAGGAAAGCAAATTCATCTTGGTCTTCCCGCGAGATTTTGAATTGATTGGCTACTGCCTCTGCCGTGTTTCCCATGCCCCAGTAATAATCTTCATGCCCCGACTTAATCACGTCATAGTTTAATTCCGGCTTATAGCCCGACATAGGTACGGCACTCATACTTTCAGCACCGCCGGCGATGATACAATGCGCCATTCCTGATTGAATTTTAGCGGTCGCCATGGCAATGGTTTCAACACCGGAAGCGCAAAATCGATTTACGGTCACCCCCGGCACATCCACCGAATCCAATCCGATCAACGATATAAAACGCGCCATATTGAGACCTTGAGAGCCTTCCGGCATGGCATTCCCCACGATCACGTCGTCAATTCGGGTTTTGTCTAGTCCGGGTAGTTCCTTCATCATATACTGAATGGTTTCCGCAGCTAATTCATCAGTTCTTTTGAATCGGAATAATCCTCTGGGGGCCTTTCCTACAGCTGTTCGGTAGGCTTTTACTATATATGCTGTTTTCATTGTTAGCGTTGAGATATTAGTATTAAGTATTGAGATTTATAATTTTTGTTGAAATGAATAATTCATTTTTTTGAATCTCAATACATAAATCAATTAATGGTGTTATTTTATCATTATTTATTAAGCTTAATTCATATAAACGAATTAATTGCGTCTGTAATTCATAGCAAGAGCCATTTGCAATACCTAGAAAATGCTTGAATTCTTTGTTAGAATTTCTTCCATCTCCTTCCGCTATGTTAGAAGGTATTGAAACGGCACTTTTTTTTATTTGAGAGATAAGTCCGAATTTTTCATCAGCAGAAACTTCGGAAACCAAAAGATAAATGTCTTTTGTGAGGTCTATTGACTTTTTCCAAATTATTAAATCTTCCACTTTGTGCATATCTAACTGCTAAATTCTCATTACTCACTTCTCTTCAAAACTAGTTGCGAAGCGGTTTTCCTTTTTGAATCATATATTGTAATCGTTCCAAAGTTTTTCGTTCGCCACATAAACTTAAGAATGCTTCCCGTTCCAGGTCTAATAAATACTGTTCTGATACTAGGGTAGGTTCAGATAGATCCCCGCCCGCCATCACATACGCCAATTTGTTGGCGATCTTTTGATCGTGTTCGCTGATATAATGACTTGCCTCCATGGAATCAGTTCCAACCAGGAACATTCCCAAGGCTTGTTTTCCCAATACTTTTACATCTTTTCTGCGAACCGGTTGGGTATACCCTTGGTCCGCCATGAGTCTTGCTACAGCTTTGGCTGTCGCGATCTGCCGGTCTCGATTGACCACCACAATATCCTTTCCTTTCTTCAGAATATCCAGATCATAGGCTTCGTAGGCTGAGGTCGACACCTTCGCCATTCCGATCGTAAGGAAATATTCTTGCAAACGATTCAGTTCCGTGTCATTCTTCATAAAACTATCGGATGCTCTCAGTGCCATTTCCTTGCTTCCTCCACCTCCCGGGATCACACCTACTCCAAATTCTACGAGTCCGATATAACTTTCGGCCGCTGCCACTACTCGATCGGCGTGAAGGGTCAATTCACATCCTCCACCTAAAGTCATGCCATGGGGTGCTACCACTGTTGGGATAGAGGAGTAGCGCAGTCGCATTACCGAATCCTGGAAGTACTTAATGGCCATATTCAACTCGTCATACTCTTGTTCTACCGCCATCATAAAGATCATTCCAATATTGGCCCCGACCGAGAAGTTTGCTCCTTGGTTTCCGATCACCAGACCGTCGAAATCTCTTTCGGCCAGATCAATGGCTTTGTTGATCCCTGCGAGCACATCCCCACCGATACTGTTCATTTTACTTTGAAATTCACAGTTCAGGATTCCGTCTCCCAAATCTTCGATCACAACCCCCGAGTTTTTAAAGACGGCATGGGATGTTCGAATATTGTTCAGAATTATAAAGGCATCCTGTCCGGGAACCTTTAGTAGTTTTTTCTGCGGAATGTCATAATAATAGGAAGCACCTTCTTTTACAGCATAGAAGGACTCGATTCCGGCCGCTTTCATTTCCTGAATCCAGGCAGCCGGTTCTTTACCCATCTGCGCAATAAGTTCCAATCCTTTTTCCAGACCAATGGCATCCCATATTTCGAAAGGTCCGTGTTCCCATCCGAATCCGGCTTTCATCGCGGCATCTATTTTGTAGAGTTCGTCTGCTATCTCTGGAATTCTGTGGGTCACATAGGCAAACATACTGCCAAAGCTCTTTCGGTAGAATTCTCCTGCCTTATCTTTTCCATTCACCAAAATAGAGAATCTATCGATCACCTTATCTACGGTTTTGGTCAGTTCCAGGGTGGCAAAGGAGGCTTTTTTTGCAGAACGGTATTCCAGGGTATTCAGATCTAACGAGAGAATCTCACTGCTGCCATCCTCCTTGCGAACTTTTTTATAGAATCCTTGACCGCTTTTACTGCCCAACCAATTATTATCCATTAGCGTCTGCACAAAATCAGGCAGCTGGAACAGATCATGCGCTTCATCTTTGGGACAGTTCTCGTAGATACCTTTCGCTACATGTACTAAGGTATCTAGGCCTACCACATCCACCGTTCGAAAAGTGGCACTCTTCGGTCTTCCGATTACCGGGCCGGTTAATTTGTCCACTTCTTCAATGGTAAGCCCCATCTCATTGACCAAATGGAACAAACTTTGTATTCCGAAGATTCCAATGCGGTTCCCTATAAAAGCAGGCGTGTCTTTGGCAATGACGGTTGTTTTTCCAAGAAATTGTTCCCCGTAAGAATTCAAGAACTCCAATATTTCAGGATCTGTTTTCGGTCCGGGAATAATTTCAAAGAGTTTTAAATAACGAGGCGGATTGAAAAAGTGAGTTCCGCAGAAATGGCGCTGAAAATCCTCGCTTCTGCCCTCACTCATAAAGTGAATGGGAATACCGGAGGTATTGGATGTTATCAATGTACCCGGTGTTCGGTGTTTTTCCAGATTTTCGAAAACCTTTTGTTTGATGTCCAATCGCTCCACGACGACTTCAATGATCCAGTCGACCTCTTTTACCTTGGCAATATCGTCTTCCAAATTACCGGTGGTAATTCGATTGGCAAAATCCTTATGATAGAGTGGAGCAGGATTACTTTTGATGGATTTGGCCAAGGCATCATTCACCAGACGATTTCTCACTATATTGTCGCTCATGGTAAGTCCTTTTGACTTTTCTACTTCAGTGAGCTCTCTTGGAATGATATCGAGTAGTAATACATCGACACCAATATTGGCAAAATGACAAGCGATCCCGCTTCCCATAATTCCGGAACCGATGACGGCCACTTTTTGAATTCTTCTTTTAGGCATGTTTCAGTTATTTTTCGGTCGAATATATATTTTTTGATTGCACCAAGTCTGTGATCGATTGGGCAACTAGTTTAAATGTAGTTAGGTCATCTTCAGAAATGTGCTTTTTGACCGCTTCATCAAATCGAAGCACCACTCCTTTCGAATATTCTCTCATTTCCCTACCGAAGGGAGTTAAATGAATGAGAACGCTTCGGCCATCTGCAGGATTGGGTTTACGTTCGATAAGTCCTTTTTCCTCCATATATTTTAACGTACGTGAAAGGCTGGTCGCTTCCATGCCCATTTTTGGACCTAGCGAGGTGGAGGGAGCACCTTCATCGGGGTCTATACTTATTAAGGCAAAACCCGTAGCCATCGTGCTATCTTTTTTACCCGCTTCCTCACTATAGAATTTGGATACAGCTATCCAAGTAGCCCTGAGAATATAATCTATTGTTTTTTCCTTCATACATAGGATAATGGAATCCAAATATACAAAATTATTACTATGCTTGCATAACAAAGATGAATTAAATTTTTGTTAAACATTTTGTAAAACTCGCAAAAGTGATAGTAAAACTATTATTTTTGCGAGTAAATAAACTAAAAATGAATTATTTAATCCAATCCTTAAAGATCGTTACGCAAGAAGGAGTGTTTAAAAAAGATCCAGAATCTTCTGATTTAGGACGTAAAATTGTTGGAGAAAGTATTTTATTGATCGACGAATTAGGATTTGAATCTTTTACTTTTAAAAAATTGGGAGTGAGGATCGGGTCGAATGAAAGTTCAATTTATCGGTATTTTGAAAGTAAACATATGCTTCTGTTGTATTTGGCCTCATGGTACTGGGGGTGGACGGAGTATAAGTTAGTGTTCTTTTCAGCAAACATTGCAGATCCTAAAGAAAAATTAGAGAAGGCGATTGAAATTCTTTCTGAAAATATCCTTGAGGATAAAAATTTTTCCCATATCAACGAAGTCGCCCTGCATCGCATCATCATCAATGAGTATTCAAAGTCATATTTAACTAAAGATGTAGACAATGAAAATAGCCAAGGTTATTTTTCGGTTTACAAGCGACTTGTTTTGCGGCTTCGAGAAATGATTCATGCGGTTAATCCTCAATATACTTTTTCTTTAAGTCTTGCCAGCACAGTTTTAGAAGGGATCTTTCATCAACAATTTCTTCGTGATCATTTTCCAACGATCACGAATTGTAACGACGAACTAACTTCACATGATTTTTTTACCGATTTGGTATTTAACTGTTTAACTATTTCCAAATGAATTCAACTTTCTTAAAGGCCTGGAAAAGATTAGTCCTGCTGTTAAAAATGGAGCGGAAAGACATTTTCCAAGTATTGTATTATGCGCTTTTTGCGGGATTGGTGAGCTTGTCGCTCCCTTTAGGTATACAGGCCATCATCAATCTCATACAGGGAGCTCAGATTAGCACCTCCTGGGTCGTATTGGTGGTATTGGTTTCTTTAGGTGTTCTATTTGTAGGACTACTACAGTTGTTTCAGTTGCGAATAATTGAAAATATTCAGCAAAAGTTATTCACACGGGCCTCGTTCGAATTTGCCTATCGATTTCCAAAGATGAAAATGTCGTCGCTTCAGTCTTATTATCCTCCTGAATTGGCGAATCGATTTTTTGATATACTGATCGTCCAAAAGGGAGTGTCTAAACTATTGGTAGATTTTCCTGCCGCTCTGCTTCAAATATTATTGGGTCTCTTGTTGTTATCTTTTTATCATCCCTTTTTTATTCTGTTCGGATTGTTGCTCCTTTTACTCATTTATATTTTATTCAAATACTCTGCTCAAAAGGGTTTGGAAACGAGTTTAGAGGAATCGAAGGATAAGTACAAGGTGGCGCATTGGATCCAAGAAGTGGCTCGATCACTTATTAGTTTTAAACTTTCAGGACGTACTCGACTCGCTTTGGAGAAAAATGATCGTTTAGTAAGTTCCTATGTCGATTCAAGGGAGCGACATTTTAAGGTGTTGGCCTACCAATTCTCCAAAATGATTGTTTTTAAACTGCTCGTTACGGCAGGACTACTTATTATTGGTGGTCTCCTGGTGTTGAATCAGCAAATGAATATTGGACAATTCGTCGCCTCGGAGATCATTATCTTATTGATTATAAGCTCTGTCGAAAAGTTGATCTTAGGTTTAGAATCGTTTTACGACGTACTTACTTCCTTGGAGAAAATAGGGCAAGTGTTAGATAAAGAGCTGGAAATGCAAGAAGAGCAAACAGAGGATACTATTGACGAAAAACTACTTATTGAATGGGACGAATTAAGTTACGAAGTGGATGGAAAGATCATACTGGATGCTGTTTCACTTGAAATTATGCAAGGTGATCGCATCTTGTTAAAAGGAGCTAGCGGTTCAGGAAAATCAACTTTATTAAATGTGCTCGCCGGAGTTCTTGAGCCGACCAAGGGTTCTTTTTTTATCAATAATCGAAGAAGTACGGGTATTTCACTTAATAAGTACCGTGCAGAGTTAGGATTATCCCTCACAGAAGAAACTCCCTTCGAGGGCACCTTATTAGAAAACCTCACTTTTAATAATCCGGCCATCGAAGCTAAGCAAATCAATGAAGTCCTACAGGTTGTCGGTCTTTCCTCTTTTGTAAAATCATTACCCAAAGGATTGGAAACTGTAATCTATCCGGAAGGCAAACGAATGTCTTATACTCTTTCAAGAAAATTGGTATTGGCCCGTGCCCTCTTGAAGGCGCCTAAATTGCTTATTTTGAACGAACCATTCGATCAATTTGATCCTTCTGAAGCACATCGAATTATTGAATATATCACTCGGGCGGATCGCCCTTGGGGTCTTGTTGTTGTGAGCAGTGATCCTTATTGGGCAAAGCATACAGACCGAATATTGGAATTGGAAAATGGAACTTTAAAAAATTAGTCATGTTTAGAACGCCAAACGAAACTGAAAACAAACGATGGGAATTGATGGGTTTTAAATCTGCTGAAAAAGTATTTCATCGCAGACATTACAAATATTTCAATCAATTTCTTAAAGTGTTTGCCATTATAATTATCGTTACTCTTTTTCTGCCTTGGACCCAGACCGTTTCAGGTAGGGGGTATTTAACCACATTGAAACCGGGTCAGCGACCGCAAACCATTCAGTCTCCGATTCCCGGAAAAATTGAGGAATGGTTTGTGCAAGAGGGTGATTTTGTCAAAAAGGGAGATACTATCTTGTTTATCTCTGAAGTCAAAAGTGAGTATTTCGATCCCAATTTACTGAACCGAACAGAAGAACAATTGATGGCCAAGGGGCGTTCAGTGATTTCTTATAAAGACAAAATCGGGGCTCTGGAAACTCAGGCATCGGCATTGATTTCTGAGCGCCTTTTAAAAATCGAACAGGCTCAAAACAAATTAAAACAAGCAGGCTTTAAGGTGGTAAGTGATAGTATTGATCTGGAAGCAGCCAAAACCAATTTGATCATTGCGGAAAGACAGTACGAGCGTACCAACACCCTGATGCAAGAGGGATTGAAAGCAATGACCGATGTGGAAGAAAAGAAACTGAAATTGCAGGAAAATCAAGCCAAACTAATTTCTCAAGAAAACAAATTATTGGCTGCACGGAATGAAGTTCTGAACTGGAAAGTAGAACTAAACCGTATAGATGCTGAATATACAGATAAGATAGCTAAGGCAAGAAGTGAAAAATTTTCAGCGGAGTCAGGTGAATTTGAAACACAGGCTCAAGTTGCTAAGCTAGAGAACGATTTTTCCAATTATAAGATTAGAAACAAAATGATGTATGTAACAGCTCCGCAGGATGGATTTATCAATAAAGCCATAAAAGGAGGTATCGGAGAAGCTTTTAAGGAGGGTGAGGGTTTGGTTTCCATCATGCCAGCCATATATGATTTCGCCGTAGAGACCTATGTGGAGCCCATAGATCTACCCTTGATCCATCCCGGGGAAAAAATTAGAATTCAGTTTGATGGATGGCCTGCTATTGTATTTAAGGGTTGGCCTAATCTTTCTTTTGGAACTTATGGAGGAAAGGTGGTAGCGATCGAAAATTTCATTAGTGAAAATGGAAAATATCGCTTATTAGTAGCCCCTGACCCCGACGAACATCCTTGGCCTACCGGTATACGAGTGGGTTCAGGAGCATACACTTTGGGATTATTGGAAGATGTTCCCATCTGGTTTGAATTATGGCGAAATTTAAATGGATTTCCTCCCAATTATTATCAACCTAAGGATAAAGAAAACCAAAAAAAATAGAATGAAGCCACTACTTTTAATGCTTTTATTTTTAGCACTTCCTCTTCATGGACAGTCATTGGATGATCGTGTGCTAAGTTTAGAGGAATACTTGGGTTGGGTCAAGAAGTTTCATCCCGTTGCGCAACAAGCAAATTTGGGTATTGCAATGGGTGAAGCCAATCTCTTAAAGTCAAGAGGGGCATTTGATCCCAAAATTGAAATTGACTATGACCGAAAAAAGTTCAAGGAGACCGAATATTATGATAAACTGAATGCTGTCTTTAAAATTCCAACTTGGTACGGAATTGAACTGAAAGGAAAATTTGATCAAAACCGTGGAGCGTATTTAAATCCTGAGGCTTTTTTACCACAAGAGGGTCTTTACAGTGCCGGGATCTCATTTTCATTGGCAGAAGGACTTTGGATCAACGATCGGATGGCTCAATTAAAACAGGCCAAATTATTTCAGCAACAATCCATCGCGGAACGTGATCTATTGATCAATCAATTGTTGCTTGACGCCTCTGTTGCATATTTTGAGTGGTGGAATGCACATAAAGAATTGGAAGTTTTCACAGATTTTTATAGAAATGCGGAGACTCGGTTAAATGCAGTGAAACGAAGTATTGAGGCCGGAGATAAGCCCGGTATTGATAGTACCGAAGCAAGTGTTACCCTACAGAGTCGGAAATTGGGGTTAACGGAAGTACAATTAAAAAAGTTAAAAACCGGCTTACAACTTTCTAATTTCTTATGGATGGATGGAGAGGTACCTTTGGAGATTAGCGATAGTGCGATCCCTCAAGAAATGAGTTCGGATGTGGTTCAAAACTTATTATTGAATAATCTTACTGACGAGGAGGACAGCTCTTTGTTGAATCATCCAAAAATGAGGTCACTTCAATTGAAATTAGATCAATTAACCGTAGAGAAACAATTGAAAGTAAACAAACTATTACCTCAAATAGATCTTGAATATAATTTCTATTCTGAACGAGTGGAGGATTTCAATTCATTTTCAACGTCCAATTACTATGCAGGGCTGAATGTAAGTATCCCACTCTTTCTTCGAAAAGAGCGAGGCGATCTAAATCTTGCGCGTTTTAAAGTTCAAGATGTGCGATGGGAAGTACTGGGTACCCGGCTTCAATTGTCCAATAAAATAAAAGCCTCTAAAGCGGAGATCGAATCGTATGTGGAGCAAGTGGATTTAATGGAACAGATCGTTGCAAATTATCGAATGCTCGTAGTTGCCGAAGAACGAAAATTTGATCTAGGAGAAAGCAGTCTTTTTTTAGTTAATACCAGGGAAAACGGATTCATTGAATCTAAACTGAAGCAGCTGCAACTGACCTCCAAATTGTTTGAGTCACAAGCCCGTTTGTTCAATGTGATGGCATTGAATACTTTGGAAACAGATTAACTTTCATAGATCTTTTTGTAGAGATCCATGTATTTTTCTTTGATTACTTTCCTTTTCATTTTCATGGTAGGGGTGAGGTGACCGGATTCAATACTCCAAACATCGGGAGTTAGTTCGAATTTTTTAATTTTTTCCCATTTACCAAATCGCTCGTTATAATAATCAACATCCTTCTGGATTCGATCTATTAAAACTGAATTGTTTACTAATTCTGCAGGATTGGAAGGAAGCCCTTTGTTCTTAAGTTTATTCCACTCCGCCACAAACTCCCAATTAGGCTGAATAAATGCAGCCGGCATTTTTTCTCCGTCACCGATAACCATTATTTGCTCAATAAAACGAGATTGTTTTAAAGCATTTTCAAGTAATTGTGGCGCTACGTATTTTCCGCCACTGGTTTTAAACATTTCTTTTTTACGATCCGTAATTTTCAGAAATCCTTCTGAATCGATCTCACCAATATCTCCGGTATGGAAATAGCCATCGATAAGGACATCTGCTGTTTGAACAGGGTCTTTATAATAACCCATCATAACTTGTGGCCCTTTGATCAAGATCTCACCGTCATCTGCAATTTTAACCTCGGTTTCTGCGATGGTTTTTCCTACAGTACCTATCTTAAATCCATGATTTCGCATATCATTTACCGAGATCACCGGTGACGTTTCTGTTAATCCGTAGCCTTCAAAAACAGGAATGCCTGCCGCATTAAAAACCCGAGCCAAGCGAGGTTGTAGAGCCGCACTTCCCGAGGCGATAGCTTTTAAGCTTCCTCCTAGAGCTTCCTGCCACTTGCTAAAGATTAATTTACGAGCAATTTTCAATTTAAGTTCGTACCACCAACCATTTTGACCATAAGGCTCGTAATCTAATCCCACGCTGATGGCCCAGTAAAATAACTTCTTTTTGATTCCGGACAGCTCGGCACCCTTGGCATAGATCTTATCGTAGACCTTTTCTAACAAACGAGGAACAGCAGTCATTACTTGAGGGTGAATTTCCTTCAAATTATCACTGATGGTATCTAAGGACTCCGCAAAATAAATCTCAACGCCGCAATATTGATACATATATAGCAACATGCGTTCGTAAATATGACAAACGGGAAGAAAACTTAACGCTTTGGAACGACCTAAATCGATGGGTAATCGATCTGCGCTATAAATAGCATTACTTGCAATATTTTTATGGCTCAACATAACCCCTTTAGGACGTCCTGTAGTACCGGAGGTATAAATAATAGTGGCTAGATCGTGTTCGTTTACGGCCGCTTTTAATTTTTCCACTTCATCCTGGTTGGATGCATCGGCTCCCAAGGTTAGCACTTCATTCCAATTTGAACAACTTTCAATCGTATCGAAGGAATAAACACCTTTTAAGGTAGGAACATTATGCTTTATCTTATTTACTTTCTCTAATACTTCCCGACAAGAAACAAAACAATAAACACTTTCGCTGTGGTTAAGTATATATTCGTACTCGTCCTCTGAAATAGTGGGATAAATAGGTACGTCTTGAGCTCCTAATTGCAAGATCCCAATATCACATATGTTCCATTCGGTTCTATTGGTCATCGAGATCAGCGCTATTTTATCATTTGGTTTCACTCCTAACCGAAGTAGGCCCCGACTAATAGCATTGGCCTGGTCAATATATTCCTGAGTAGAGATAGCACACCATTCACCATTGCGTTTACTGATCAAGGATTTTTCCAGATTGTAATGGTCTAGCTGGTAATAAGGGAAATCGAAGAGTCTTTTTATGGTATTCATGGAAATTTCTTAAACGTAATGCAAAATAATATAAAATAGGGGAGTTTGCCATTTTTCCGAAGAAAACTAGCACAATTCTAACTTCCTTGTTGCATGGCTTCCAGAAATGCCTCTTTTTTACCACGTGAAATACTGGCCGTATCTCCGTTGTTCATGATAATATAGCCACCATCTGCTTTTACAAATTTGTTTACTTCTTTAAGGTTTATTAAAAAGCTGTTGTGTACCCTCATAAAACTATGTTCCGGTAATAGATTTTCAAAGGCCTTTAAGTGCTTACTCACCAGAATCTTTTGTCCGTTGGTTAAGATAAAGGTGGTATAAGACCCGCTGGCTTCACAATGCGAGATCTCATTGATATTAATGAATTCAAATCCTTCTGAAGTAGGAATACAGATCTTTGTAAGTTGTTTTTGAGTGAGATTATGAAGCAATGATTTTAATTGTGCATTGTAGGTTTGTTTGTCCTTGATCTTTTTCGCTTTTTCAATGGCTTTTTGAAGTTCTTCCAGATCGATGGGTTTTAAAAGGTAATCCAAGGAGCTGAACTTAACCGCTTTAATGGCATACTGGTCGAATGCGGTAGTGAAGATCACTTCAAAGTTAATTTCAGGAAGTGCATTCAAAATATCGAATCCCGTTCCGGATTGCAATTCGATATCCAGGAATACCAGGTCCGGATTCAAGGATTGAATAGCGATTAAAGCTTCATTGATAGATGCGGCAACAGTAATGACCTGGACTCCTTCACAAAATTCTTCCAATAGGTTTTTCAAGGTCTCCCGGCTGTGTTTTTCGTCGTCAACGATGATGGCTCTTAAATTCATAGTTCCATGTTTATTCAAGTGATATTTTTAGTGTTACAATGGTTCCTGCAGCCTTTCCGTTCAAGTCGTATTTATCGGTAAACACGATTGGGTTTTCATGGCCGGGATTCATTAATGCTAATCTTTTTTGAGTGACTTGAATTCCTCGCGATCTGTTTTTGTTCTCAAACAAAGATGCTCTTTCGGAAGCTGCCTTACGCCCAATACCATTGTCTTCGATCACACATACAATAAATGATTCGTCTTTCGAAAAGCGAATCTCCAAAGTTTTATCTGTTCCGGGCTTGTTTAATAAGCCATGAATAATGGCATTCTCCACAAAAGGTTGCACTAATAATGCAGGTATTTCTGCCACATCAGGATCAAGATCGTCGTCGAAGCTAATGTGATACGTAAAAGATTCATTAAATCGTAACGCTTCTAATTGCAAGTATTTTTCCAGGAGAGATATTTCTTCCGACAGTATTAAGTTAGTGTCAAACGAACTCTCCAACAAATTCCGCATCAATAAACTGAACTTATTTAAATATTTCACGGCAAATTCCTTTTTGCCCGAAGCAATTAGGTTTTGAATGGAATTGAGAGAATTGAAAATGAAATGCGGATTCATCTGTGCTCGCAGCGCTCGATTCTCATTCACCAGCGATTCTTTTTGAAAACGAAGTTTTTCTTTATTTTCTTGCTGCATTTTATACGTTAGTCCGGATGCGAATATCAGAATCTCAAGGCTGGAACCTATGATCATATAAGCCCTCACCTTAAAGAATAAAAGTCCGAGGGCACCTATCATATATAGAAACGATCCAACCACAATAAAATACCCTAATTTATCTTTTGAATTAAAAAGAAGGTAGCCCATCCCTATCAAACCAAAAATGGTCATGATGATCCGTTCCAAATCCAGCAGTATAATATTTGGATAAAATGAATGCGTGAACAGGAATAACGTATCTAAGATCACAATGACCGATAGAACAATTGCAATTGTTTTCAGTGCTATATGTAACTTGGGATACGCTATTTTGGTGTTCAAATAATAGATCACAAAAAGGATATAGAAAAAATTGATCAAAACTTGTGTCACCTGGAAAAAGCTATAACTGTTCAAACTGTATTGTCCAAAGAACAGATCGTGTAAGTTCAATATATCGCTGGAAAGGAAAAAGAAAAGGAATAATACGTACAGCGAATAAAATAAAAATTCTGCACGCCAGGAATAAAGGTAAAATACAAAAGTAAGTATGAAAATGACCAAGCAGATTCCGACAAAGGTATAGACCGGAGTCATATAGTTTAGATCCTTTTTGGAATAAAAGGACTCCAATAATTCATTTTGCAGGGGGGAGACAAGTTCTATCTTCCACCTTGAAGCATGATCGTAGTAGACCACCCTTTTTAATTTGACGAACAAATATTTACCGTCCAACAGGGATGTGGAACTGAAAGGGATACCTAAGTTGTATAATTTGGAGGATGGATTTCTAACTCCCTCGAATCGTCCTATTTTATGTTCTACAAGGGCCTGATTTTTTAACAGATATACCGTGCCATACTCAAAGGTTTGCATGCGCAGGTACCATAAGGAATCCGATTGAATGCGATGCAATTCTTCAGAGAGATCCACTTTCAACCAATAAGTGCGTGACGGAATGGTCTTTTGCGAAACCTCTCCGGGTTCAATAAATGACAGGGAAGGATCTCGAACATCCTCTAGGGTTAATGAATCATTTTCGGTCACATAAACGGTAAAAGGAATGGCAATACCGGTACGAAGGGATTCATTTTGTCCCATTAGATCTTCCATGGAACCCAGAACAAGCAAAAAGCTTAATAGATAGATGGAAAACTTTTTCCCCATAAACTAGCGCAGATTAGGAAGTTTGAGGAAAATATGGCCCCCGTTAATCGTTGGGTTTTTACTAAAACTCACTCTTTTTTTGATTTTATAGTTCCTAAAGGTATTTAATAATCGGATTTGATCCTGCCATTTCATGAGTTGAATTCTATAATCAGGAATATATTTCATCTTTTCCGTCCCGCTTACCTTATATTGAAAGGCAATTTCAATATGAACCTCCTTCTTTTTAGGTCGAATGTTTATATCGATATTGTAATTTTCATATTGATTGAATATGGCATGCTCGATGATGTTTTCAAACAGGGTTTGAAGAATAAAGGAAGGGATTATGGCCTCATCCGTCGGATACTTTGACTGAACGTTAAGAGAATAATCCAATCGGTTGTCATACCGCAATTTTTGTAATTTTAGATAGGATTCCAGCATTTCAATTTCTTCCATCAAGGAAAGAGTTTCTTTCTCAAAGTTCTTTAAATAATATCGAATAAGCTTACTGAAAGTGGAAATATAACTCAGCGCAGTGATCTTATCATCGGTGGTGATAAAATATTGAATGGCATTTAAAGTGTTGAAGAGAAAGTGTGGATTCATATGAGCCTGAAAGGCCTTTAGCTTTAGGTCCACCATTTCTTTGCGGATCCGAAGTAGTTTGTCCTGCTCCTGTTTAACCTTCACTTCGGTTCTTAACTGACTTACCTTTATAGCGCTCAGGGTAGCCACCGCCTGAAGCATGCGAAGGTGTTGAATAGTAAAATAATTTCGATCCGGGTGTTCACAATCAATCACTCCAAAGATCTCGCCGTTGTTGGCAATTGGAACGGCGATCTCGGAAAGCCTTTGTTGGTCGTCGATGATATAACGTGTGTCAGAAGAAGTGTCCTCAACGATTTCTGCGATCCCGGTTTGCGCCACTGTCCCTGAAATTCCTTGTCCCAGGTTTATCGTGACAGGATTGTAGATCTCAAGGTCCTTCGGGTTTTTTGGCCCAAAAGCTGCCTTTTGGATTAAATACTGCTTTTCAGCACTTACCTTGTACACAACACAATCCACGAAACCCATTTGTGCGATACAATTTTTTGCCAGGTTCCAATACACCTCATCTTCACAATTTAATTGGGAGATGGTGGTGGTGAAATAAATTAATATTTCTTCAAATTGGTCAACACTAAATGCGGTATTTGTTGAGGTAATTGCCATGGAGTAATTTTAAAATTGCAATTTCATATTAGTTTTGAATGGCGGTGTTTGGAACATCGGACGTTAACTAATAAATATAGGCTCCTAATTTTACTGCCCGCGAACCTGAATTAAAATAGGGCCGATTATCACGTGGTAAGCAGCCCTATTTTGGATATTAAACTTTAAAGAAATTATTTTTTAATCACCTTGTAGTTAGCTGTATTGCCTTCGGAAGTGATTCTCATTACGTACAATCCGGTTTCTAG
>JAHEMZ010000073.1 GCA_024643385.1 Flavobacteriaceae bacterium
AATTTACCGTTGGGCTTCATACTTTAAGAGAATCAATTTGAATCTTTCGTAAATTTGAGTATACCCATATAATATGGATATTAAGGCCTCCAAAATCGAGTTGGTTTAGCTCATTCTGAATATAGAAAACAACGAGTTTATAAAGAAGGTAACCGACTTTATAAACAATGAAAAGGCCGATTTCTGGAATGAACTAACAGCTGAACAAAAGGCCGAAATCGAAAAAGGCCTTGAAGAGCTTAATAATGGTGAAAGGTCTTCTTATGAGGATGTTCTGAAAAGAATCTCCTAATGAAAGTATACTTCTCCAGACTTGCCGAATCCAAACTAAATAAGCTTGTCGAGTACTTACAAGAGGAATGGGGCACAAAGGCCAAAAGAGATTTTTTGGCAGAACTAGACGAGAGAATAAACTAAATAAGCCTGCTACCTGAAAGTTGTCCAAAGTCTCAAGAACTCGGTGGCTTTTATAAATGCGTGGTTACCAAGCAAACCGCATTCTACTATAGGGTAAAAAGTGATAAGATTCTATAGAAAAATCAGACAACAACTACTTTCTAATAATAAATTTAGGAAGTATCTTTTTTATGCTATTGGAGAAATAGTTTTAGTGGTAATAGGTATTCTAATTGCTTTATGGGTAAATAATCTTAACATCAAGAATCAACAAAGAGTTGATGAAGTTAACGTTCTCAAAGAACTTAAGAAAGATTTTCAAGCAGACATAAGAGATTTCCAAATAGGTATGGGGCATTACAAGAATATTATCACATCAGTAGATCTTATTCTTGAAAGCTTGGAAAGCACAAATGGCTATAATGACTCTTTGGATAAATATTTTGCCAGAACCGTAGCTTGGCCAATTTCAGTCATTCATAAGAATTCATTAGATGTTTTAAAATCTAAAGGATTGGGACTTATCTCTAATGATTCACTTCGTAAAGAAATTTTATATTTTCATGGAACAGTCTATACAAGTATTAAAAATTGGGAAAACTACTTAAATAGAGACATGTATTTCGAAGAAATGATCAAGAGATTTGACAAGGTTGAACCTTGGAAATACGACAAACTTGGGAAGTTCACTAGAGGTGAAATGAAACCAAATAACTATAATGCTCTTAAAACCGACACTTTGTATTTGTCTATTCTTAGAACAATGAAAAGAGACGCAGAATTCCTTTTGTATGGTCGTTACCTTAATAACATTGAAAAATTGGATAGCTTAATAGTTAACATAGATAAAGAGTTAGCTATACTAGAATAATAATTTAGTCTGAAATTTAGAGATTTGTAACTATTGATTTTTATTAAGCTTTAAAATGAAAGGCTAACATTATGTAAAAAGCATTAAAACGACTTTTTTGCATTAACCGTTAGCCTTCCTTGTAACCTATAAAAAGAAAATTTAGACGATCCTAAATAAACATTGCTCTACAACACTATGCATGTGTCCTGTGTTCACTGCATCTCTTAAAAAGCATAGGTCTTGCCGCTGTTTTTGTTTTTTTCAGGATAGCATGTTTCTTAATGGCTTGCCAGAGATTCATTCCTCTGGCCTCGAGGTACTAGCCGGCATTATATCGCCTTGTTATTTTCCCATTCTTAATCGATACGTATAAAAGGACTGAACAGATTAGCGATAATAGAATAATGGAAATTATCGAGTCTTCAATTCCGTAATTTGTACCAATAAGTAATTTTGGTCCCTCAAATTTTGCCTCAATTAGAAACCCCAGATCTTCAAGGCCTGACAGGTTTGATCCATAAAAGGGCTGGGCAAAATTCCACCCTAAGTGAAAAGCAAACGGCAACCAGATCCTTTTCGTATAGGTGAACATTAATCCATGAGTCAATCCAAAAATTACACCCAATAAAAAAGATAATAAAGTTGCATTGTCATTAAATGTATGAGGCAATTCAAATAAAAATGCCATAATAAACAAGGCGATAAAAGTACCCAGCCAATTTTCCAAAATGCGGTACAGTATTCCTCTAAAAAAAATTTCTTCTATTAATGCAGCAGCGACTAAAATTGAGAGAGGTTGAAGCAGGTAATCGAAGTTTGTAAAAGCGAGTATAGAATAATATCCCAGTGCATACAATAGTAGTATGACCAACGATATTGTTGAGAAGCCAAGAAAAATGCCGCCCATTATTTCCCTGGGTACATATCGCAGTGAGAGTTCCGTTATTTTTCTCTTTTCATAGTATCGAAACAGGAAATTATAAATTAACAAGAGTGTAATCGCCGAAATATAGTTGGCCAGGGTCTTTGCCAGATTCTCAGAAGGTATGACCCATAAGAGAGATGGCTTGATGATCAAATTTTGAAAACCAATAAATATAGTTAAGCACAATGCTGAACCGAGGACTATGCGGGTAATTGGATAAAATAGCATTGCTTGCCACTTATTACTCCTGAGTTTGTCCATACAACTATTGATAAGAAAGATTAACCAATTCTTGACGAGTAATCTTATCTATTGTTACAGGGTTGAATGGAAACACAAAAAGCGCTAGCTTGGTGGGAACCTATGTAATGTGTGGGTCACGAGCTCATACACGGGTGTTGGGTGCAGCCATCTCAAACAGAACAAACATGAAGAGACTTTCTAAAATTGGAAATCTGTTTATTCTGTGTGCCTTTCTAACAAGTTGTAACGGGCAGACAAAACAGACCGGCACAAATCAACATTCAGCGAATACAGACAGCTTGGTCGTGGGAGGCCCATTCGAGAATGGCGATTTCATGTATATTGGAATGCCTGAAAATATTAAGTCGGTTGACACTAGTGCGGGCTGGACACAGCACGGTCAAAAACTTTTAATTACAGGAACTATTTACAATCGCGATGGTAAAACCCCAGCTCCTGGTGTAATTCTCTACTATTACCACACCGACATAAATGGATACTACGCGAACAATTCCAACTTAGACCAGCGAGTTAAAAGGCACGGCTATATTCGGGGTTGGGTAAAATCTGATGAAAAGGGCAGCTATTCAATTTATACCATAAGACCTGCTCCTTATCCAAACACAGATTTTGAGGCACATATACATCCGGCGATAAAAGAACCAAACATTGAAAAGGAATATTACATTGACGAATTCGTATTTGATGACGATAAGTTACTTACCGGTGAAAAAAGGAAAAAACTTCAAAATCGCGGCGGAAGTGGAATCTTAAGAGTTTTGGAGAAAGGCGACCTCCAGATTGCCGAACACAATATCATTCTTGGGCTTAACATACCTAACTATCCGGAAAAATTAGCAACGGAAAAACAATCCGGTCTTCAAATTGGGGAAGATAATCCTTCATTTATTCCTTTCCATGCTTGGGGACCCGATAAAGGGACAAGGACCTGTCCAGTCTGTAAATATGGACGCTATCATGGAATTGTTTATTTCGTAGGAAACAATCCTAATTGGGATGACATAAAAAAATGGTTGACTTTTTTAGAGCAAGAAAGTATAACAAGAAACAAGTATTTGAAAGCATATTTTGTTTATGGCAATCAGAATAATTACAACAAA
Organism: Flavobacteriaceae bacterium; assembly: GCA_024643385.1. Classification (GTDB taxonomy): domain Bacteria; phylum Bacteroidota; class Bacteroidia; order Flavobacteriales; family Flavobacteriaceae; genus JAHEMZ01. The sequence goes on from JAHEMZ010000073.1 coordinate 3,539, forward strand.
TTACAAAGAGAAAAAGAACTTGAAAAAATAGGACAAGAACTTTATCTTAAGAATATTGCTTTGACTTTTGTTCCTTCACTGACTGACACAGAAAGCGAAGTGAATTTGAACAAGATTAACCCTTCAGTAGAAAACACTTTTGTCATTTACCGGCATAGAACCATTATCGACAAGTTTGTTGACCTTGAACCAACGATTGAAAATTTCAAATTGATTTCAAACACCCTGGATCAAACAAAAAGTGAATTCTTCGATTTGATTGAACCAAAATATGAATAAAGGAATACACTTAACTTTGTATAGGCAATAGCTGGTTAAGTGCCATTTTGAAACGTAAAACTATAAATCAAATGTCGATGCTATCTGTCAGTTTAGTGGGTTAAATCCGCTACTGCTCATTTACGAGACCGATGCCATTCTAAAAAAAATGTATCGACATCATAAAAAACGTCATCGTGCTATGACCTCATTCGCCCTTTTGTATTTAACTAGGAATTATTAATAACAATGCTTTATATGATTACTTTCATGTGTCGCAATGGCATTGTGGGGAAAAATTATATACAACCAATTAATAATCCAAAATATGAAGAGAAAAGGGTTCTTTGCAGCGCTTCTTGCCTGTACCACATTACCGATGTTTGGATTTATGTCATTCGAAAAAATTACAAAAAGAAAAGACAAAGGTTTCAAAATTAATGCGGGAGAAGGCCGTATACATGGGCATTTAAAATTAAAGGGGGTGAATTCCAATATTTTGGATGTCAAGGTTTCCGGAAAGGACACCGATGGCGACTTAGCCATATTTGAGCAGACGTCGCTATCCCAGGGGCGAGGGACACCACTTCATGTCCATACTTCCCAGGACGAAATATTTTACATCATAGAAGGAGCATACTATTTTCAGGTCGGAGATGAAAAATATCACATGTCTGTAGGCGATAGCATATTTTTACCTCGAAAAGTTCCCCACGCCTGGACACAAAAATCCGAAACGGGAAAGATGACAGTAATCGTTCAGCCGGCAGGAAAACTAGAGGATTTTTTTGTAACGATGGCCGGATTAAACCATGAACCAATTCCAAAGGAAATCGAATTGATTTTTGAAGAAAATCAAATGAAAGTTATCGGCCCACCCTTAAAACTTGAGTAATTACGACATCATCTTGCACCCTATAGTGAATTGATTAAACTAACCATTGATATCTAGATTTAAAACAGCTGTCAACAAAGTAAAAAGGGCATTAAAAGCCCTTTAAACAAATCGTTGTAGATCATTAAACTTACATCTAAATTGAATATTGAAATAATTAAAGAAATGAAAACAAAAAAATTAATTGCACTGATTAGCTTGACAGGCTTGATTATAGGATGCACGAATCCCGCCTTAAAAAAAGATATGGAATCAGGTAACCAAACCGAAGTCAAATCAATTACAGTAAAATACGAAGACAATGGTTATTTAGACCAGTCTATAATTGATGAAATTAGAGACGAACAAGTAAGAATAAAAGCAATATCTGCTTTTGAATATGCCTTGCCTATTGTAGGACTTGAACAATGGCATAAGGGGTTTTTAACTGAGGCCAATCATGGTGACTGGGTCATTTATGACAACCGCGAATCAAAACTACCTATTATTACTGCCAATACAACAACACCCTATGTAGTAAGTTTCGTGAATTTAGCTGAAAGTAGTTATTACATTGAGATACCTGCAGGCCCTATTGGAGGCGTAATTAATGATATTTATCAAACTCCGCAAACTGATTTAGGCGCTGTAGGTCCTGATCAGGGCAAGGGTGGGAAATATCTTTTAGTAGGTCCTGAATCTGAAGTTCCAGAAAATAACAATGCAGATTTTATTGTAAAATCTAAAAGTAACCTTGTTCTTATTGGAACACGAATTATTGGGCTTACAGGTGATGCTTATGAAAAAACATTGAAAGCACATAAAATTTACAAATTTGGCTCCAATGGCGATAATCAAAAGTTTGTTAATGCCTCTGCCTCTAATGCACCCAAATGGATGGGATATGAGCCTCATGGAATGGAATTTTGGGAAGATTTAAACCGAGTTCTTCAAAACGAACCCGTTGTAGATAGAAATCGATTTATATTGACGCAACTACGTGGCACTGGAATAGAAAAAGGGGAAGCATTTAATCCTGATGAACGGCAAAAAGAAATTCTGGTTAAAGCAGAAGACATGGGAAATGCTATTGCCATGGTAAATACCTTCAGCAGAGAATCGTATAAAGAAAAGCATTGGACAGACAGAAGCTGGTTGTACATCCTTAATATGGCCCATTTAGACCAAATAGCACCCCATTTTTATGAAGTTCAAGAAATAGCTTCGTACACCTATGAAGCCGTTACCACTTCAAATGGAATGGTTTTGAGTAATGTAGGAAAGGGTTCAAAATATTTGGGGGCATACATAGATAATGATGGCAACTGGCTGGATGGTAAAAACAATTATGTAGTGGTAGTGCCAAAAGATGCGCCTGCCAATCAGTTCTGGTCCATAACGGTTTATGATAACGATACCCGTTGTATCATCCAAAATACACAAGGAAAATCAGATATTAGTTCTGTGATGGAAGGTTTAAAAGTTGAAGATGATGGTAATACAAAAATATTCATAGGAGATAAAGCTCCGGAAGGCTATGAAAACAACTGGATCCAATCGAATCCTAAAAAAGGCTTCTTTGTTTATTTAAGGTTATATGGTCCTTTAGAGTCATTCTTTGACAAATCGTGGAAAATGCCGAATGTGGAAAAGATCAAATAACGCTTTACAACACGCGATCAAAAAACATGGAAAACGCAGACCAATTACTGACTTTCACGCAAGTTGCAATTGCAGTGGCAGGTTTTGCAGGAATAATAGGAACATTTCAGTTTAAAGAAGGGGAAAGAATCAGGAGAGGAGACGCTGTTGGATTGGCAGTAGTTGTAAATACAGGATTAATGAGTGCCTTTTATTCAACTTTGCCTTTATTATTGATAAATTTCGGTATAGATGATTCTACTGTTTGGGCAATAAGTAGTGGCATGACTTGTATTATCTATGCATACTTTTCATTATACATTGCAATTCGACTTAAGAATTTCAAGACATTTAAAACTGTCAATAAAATATTAATCTATTTATTATACATAGTTGGTTTTATAGTCATATTAATGAATATCCTGAATGCTTTAAATATTGTGTTCAAAAGAGAATTCGCTCCATATTATATTTCTTTGATTTTTTCACTTGGTTTAGTTTGTTATATGTTTTCCCGTTTATTGCTTCGACCGATCTGGAGAACCTTACAAAAACAAGAGGCAGAAGAATCCAACAATATTGATTCAAAGTAAACTTTTCGTTTGATTTATTTTGATTATTAATGAATTACAATTATTTCGATCTTTTAGAAAGATTGAAAAACAAAAAGTCCTTCGGAATAAAAAAGGAAGTGCCAACACCGTGTAAAAAAC
>JAHEMZ010000074.1 GCA_024643385.1 Flavobacteriaceae bacterium
CCTTACCATTCCGAACAGGGTAGTTAAGCCCGTCTGCGCCGATGATACTGCAGCAATGTGGAAAAGTAGGTCGCCGCCTTCTTTGAAAGGGTAACCCCATAAAGGTTACCCTTTTTTTATGGTGCTAACTGAACCCATAAATCCTTCTAAATCATTTACTTGTTTCTTCGGTAATAAATTTTATGTATCTTAACAAGACCTATTTTTAATGTGTAAAGAATAGTTGTTAAATTTTACAAAATGAATTTATTATGAAAAAAATTACATCTTTACTTCCTAAAATCCTATGGATTGTTTTACTATGCGTAAGCTCGCAAACATTCTCACAAGACAGGATCGCCATTTTACAAGAGCCTTTTGTGGTGCTATTGGACCCTGAGGATGGTACAATTTTAAATCCTACATTTATTGACCTTTCACCTTTAAGCCAAGGGACTCCTAAAGCCCTTTTACAAGTAAACAATCAAATCTGGATCACAGATCAAATAGAAGATAGAATTGATCGATTCGATTTAGAGGGTAATTATTTGAGCACCATAAGTGGTGGTTTAGACAATATTCGTGGTCTTGAATTGGTCAATAGCAGTGAAGTATGGGTGACCAATGCAGGTGCTGGGAATGGAGCTCCGGGGAATGCCATTGTACGGTTTGATCTGGCTGGGAATAATTTAGGTTTTTATGCAGGTACGGGCACAGACACCACGTTTGATATTATAGATGTTGGAGGGGAAGTATATATTTCGTATATCGGTCCGCAGACAAAAATTGAACGACGTGATTATAATGGAAACGTGCTAGGAAATATTGTAGGTACCGGGGTAGTAAATTTTATTCAACAAATGGAAGTGAATACTACTAATAGTTCTGTTTATGCGGCTGTATTTAGTACTTCCGGCGGTAATCCTTCCGGACTTTATGAATTTTCTATAGCCAATGGCTCTATCTTAAATTATTGGGGAAATCAAGGTAGCTTGCGAGGGGTAGCACAGTTAGGCGATGGTAATATTCTTATTTCCAATGGGTCGGGAGTTTATATCCTGGACCCCAATACAGGAACCACCAATTCTATCTCCGGTTCGAGTTCACAATATTTTGGAAGACTTCAGTTATCTCCTTGTACACCGCCCCCCACTCCCACAGGAGATGCAACTCAAACGTTTAATGAAGGTGCCACTATTGACGATATTGTGGTCGACCCATCCGATGTTACTTGGTTTGCCACGGAAGCAGATGCGTTGGCCGGAACGAACCCTCTTCCTCCTGGAACTCTTTTGGTAGACGGTGCTACCTACTATGCCGTTAATATAGTGAGCGGCTGTTTAAGCGCCCCCTTCGCGGTTACCGTAACCATCCTTTGCACAACGCCTCCAACTCCCACCGGTGACTCAAATCAATCGTTTGTCGATGGTGCGACCATTGAGGATATTGTGGTTGATCCAACCGATGTTACTTGGTTTCCCACCGAAAATGATGCACTCAACAGCACCAATCCACTTCCTCCGGGCACGCTATTGGTAGATGGAGAAACCTACTGGGCGGTCAACATTGTAAACGATTGCAAGAGTACTCCTTTTCCGGTAACCGTGAGTGTTTGTACCATACCCGCGGCACCAACCGGGGATACCGAACAAACCTTAGCCCAAGGGGCTACCATTGAGGATATTGTGGTCAACCCGGCAGACGTCACCTGGTTTGCCACCGAAAATGATGCCCTTAATAATACCAATCCACTCCCGGTGGGTACGATTTTGGTGGATGGAGCAACCTACTGGGCAGCCAGTATCAACGGCATTTGCGTAAGTGAACCACTTGGGGTTACCATAACGCTCTTGTTGGGGATTTCAGAATTCGAACAATTTGGAATAACGATATATCCCAATCCTGCATCGGATATTTTAGTGGTTACTTCAGAACAATTTAGGTTGACAAAAATTTCAATCTATAATATACTTGGAGCCAAAGTAATGGATATTAAATCACCTTCTAATGAGAATACCTTGAGTATTGCACAATTAATGAGTGGGATTTATATTGTTCAGGTACAAATGAATGAACAAAGATTCTCGACCAAATTGATCAAGAACTAATTTTTAATTTGAATGTTTTAAGAAGGGGGCACTTAGCGGCCCTCTTTCAGTCAAAGGTGGCCTTAATAATGGTCTTAATGCCACTATAAATAAGATAGATAGTAACCCCCATAGCAATTATTGCCAAAGGAAGCACTACATAGAGCGGAATGGTTTCTTTATTTAAAAACGCAAAAGTAAATAAGTACGTACTACCTACGATTAGCAGTAAAGAAACTCCTAGTCTTTTTAGGCCCTTAGCAAGTAACTTTTTATCGGTGTATTTTTGATCAGGTTCCTGCATGGTAGTTTTTTATCGCGTTACGAACATTTCCGTTTTCTTCAATAAGTAGCTCTGCCTCTTTGCGACTAATTCCTAATTCATTCATCACCATTCTAATGCCACGATCGACCAATTTATTATTGCTGAGTTGCATGTCGACCATTTTATTTCCTTTTACGCGTCCTAATTGAATCATAACCGCCGTGGAAATCATATTTAACACCAATTTTTGAGCCGTGCCCGCTTTCATTCTAGTACTGCCCGTGACAAATTCAGGACCCACGACTACTTCAATAGGAAATTGTGCCGTCAGGGCTAACGGACTTCCTGCATTGCACGTAATGCCACCTGTGATAATTCCATTTGAATTGCATTTTTCAAGCGCAGCAATTACATAAGGTGTAGTCCCGGAAGCGGCAATACCAATCACCACATCTTTTTCCGAAATGTCATAGGATCGTAAATCTTCCCAACCTTGCGACACTGAATCTTCCGCAAATTCTACTGCCTTCCGAATGGCCGAGTCACCACCCGCGATTAAACCAATTACCCAATCGTGAGGAACACCAAACGTGGGTGGGCATTCACTGGCATCGACGATGCCTAGTCTGCCACTCGTACCCGCACCTAGATAAAATAATCGCCCTCCCTGCTTCATGCGATCAACGATGAGCGGCACGAGTGCTTCAATTTGTGGAATTGATTTTTCTACTGCATCGGCGACGGAATGATCTTCACGATTGATGTTTTTCAATAGCTCCTTCACCGACATTTTTTCCAGGTCGTGATGAAAAGAGTCCGTTTCAGTAGTTAATTTGAATTTCATCCAATAAAATTACAATTCTTGAATGAACTCATAGCAACTTTATATGAGATTTATAACGATAGGGGGTAAATTTTATTTTTACATGTAAATTCATTTATGTAATTGTAAATCAATAAAATACATAATTTTGATTGGTAGATAAATTGAATCTTTACTAATAAGATAAGGTTTAGTTTCGTATATTTCCGAATAAATTCCGGACATTTTTACTCTATGAAACAGATTCTGTTTTTTATGTTTATGACCTTGATAAGCGCTGCCCAGAATGTAAAAACGGACAGTCTGAAAGGAATACTGGGCACACTGCAAGAACAGGATAAAAAATCCCTTTTATACGCAGAGATTGCAAAATCCTTTAGACAATCCAATTTAGATTCGGCTATTTTTTACGCTAATAAAGGGTATGGACTGGCTAAACAGCAGTCTGATAAGTTGGGAATTGCGGAAAATGTGGCAGCATTGGGCGATTTCTATGTAATCAAAGACCAATTAGAAGAAGCCAAATTATATTATAGCGAGTCCCTGGAATATTTCAAATCGGAGGGGAAGTTATTCGATTATACGCAGATCTCAATGATTATTGGTAACATTAATCTAGCCCAGACCAATTACATTGAAGCCCTCGAAATTTATCATCAATGTCTGGATCTATCAAAGGAGAATGAGTTTAACACCTTATTACCGCACCTCTTTAACAACTTAGCAAACCTATACTTTGAAATTGAGGATTATGATGATGCTCAATTGAATTATACAGAAGCCTACAAAATATTCAATGAAATTGGCGATAGTTATAATGCAGCGATCACCCTATCCAATATTTCCAGTATCAAGAATACCCTTGGTCATCCGGAGGAGGCGATTACGGGGTATCTGGATGTCATCAGAGTTTTCTCTGTCGATGAAAATTGGCCGGATATGGCAAGAGCCTATAATTTGATCGCTCAAATATATTTAGAAGAGAAAAATTATAAGAAAGCAAACGATTATCTCGATTTAGCATTAAATATGCTTAAAAACACCGATAGTGATTATTCGGGGCCATTATCCATTTATCAAGCCGATATATATACCACTGCCGCAAAGTTGTCTTATTATGATCAAGATTATAATAGGTCAAAGAGTTATGCGCATCGTGCGATGAAACTGTCCTATGCTAATTCGTACAAAAAAAATATTTATGAGAATGCCTTGGTCCTTAGTAAGATCTATGATAATACGAAACAATTAGATTCTGCACTTGCTTATAATAAGATTTATATCAAGTATAATGAGGAATATAAGGATGAAAATAATCTAAAGAGGATTACCCAGCTCAAAATGCAATATGAATTTAATGAGATTCTAAAGAAAAAGGAAATAGATGAAATTCGAAAACAGGCGGAATATGAAAGAAAAGAATTAACCTATGTGGGAATCATCGTTGTTGCATTTCTTGTATTGATTATAACGGTATTGTTGTTTTTAAACCAAAGAGCAAAGACCGTTAAAATATCCCTGAAAAAAGAAAACCTTGAGCTTGAAAAGGAAAAGCTAAACCAAGAAATAGAATACAAAAAGAAAGAACTGGCTTCTAATATGATGTATTTGGTTGAGAAGAATGAATTTCTAACCAAAATAGCCAGGGAACTGGTCGATCTAAAGCTCACCTCTAAAAAAGACAATCAGAATGTGATCCAAAAATTGATCAATGAACTCAAACTTAATTCGAATAACAAAGTGTGGGACGAATTCGAATTGAGGTTTAAAGAAGTGCATTCCGATTTTTATGATGCTTTAAGTCAGGCATTTCCGGATCTTTCTCCAAATGAAATAAAAATTTGTGCATTCCTTCGTCTCAATATGTCGACCAAGGAAATTTCCTCCATTACTCATCAATCCGTTAAAAGTATTAATATGGCCAGATTCCGGCTTCGTAAGAAGTTAGATATCGACCGGGATGAAAATTTGATCGCTTTTTTAACCCAATTATAATATTATTTAGCAACTGCTAACCGATTGGGTTTCCATTTCTTTCTATACTATTATTATATAAACAATTGATATACAGTTAATTGCATTACTGTGTAGTACTATTGTTATCGCTATTCTCTTCCCTGTAGTCTTTTTGTGTTCTTAAAAATGAAGTGTACTGTTTCTCACCTAAATACATTTGTCGAACACAATGGGATAATTCAATAATAACCTTAAACAATGACCAAAAGAAAAATAACCAAAGAACAAAAGGAGGATTTCGAGATTGAACTGGAAGGACTCATTGAACAAAATGAAAATATGGCAAATGGTATTAAAAAGATCATTAGTTCCATTGAAAATAAGAAAACCAGCAAAAAATAATTACTATGAAAAGACTGTATTTTATATTACTTGTACTGTTTACTTCCCTTCAAATGATTGGACAAACAAATGATGTGTTTATCTTTTTATCCGAAGCAGGTGGACCTCCGGTGCCGCTGAACGGCGCTACGGTAAACTTGACCGGACCAAACGGTTATGACGAGACATTGATTACCGGAAATCCAATTGGAGATGTATTTGAAATGGTTCCATATGGGAATTATAATTATGTGATATCTAAGGACTGTTATGTCAATACCTCAGGAACCGTTATGGTTGATGAGAATGGGGGAATGGGGATTTCCTTATTTGAAACACTTGCATTAATAACCGAAGCAAACGTATTTGTCCTTACTTCTAATCACCCTATCATTGGATCCTGGATCGATGGTCATGTGAACTTGAATGATGGCGTGAACAACTATGACTATGATGTAACGGAATTTGATAATATCATTGCCAACGTCGCCTTTGGAACGTATAACTATACCTTTACCCAAGCCGGTGGATGTTATCCTGATATTACAGGAACCTTAGTGGTAGACTGTGGCGCGATTGACCCTATGTCCGGAAATGTAGTTTTGACCATTGTGGATGAAGGAACTGCTATTACCGAAGCAAACGTATTTGTCCTTACTTCTAATCACCCTATCATTGGATCCTGGATCGATGGTCATGTGAACTTGAATGATGGCGTGAACAACTATGACTATGATGTAACCGAGTTTGATAATATCATTGCCAACGTAGCCTTTGGAACGTATAACTATACCTTCACCCAAGCCGGTGGATGTTATCCTGATATTACAGGAACCTTAGTGGTAGACTGTGGAGCGATAGACCCTATGTCCGGAAACGTAGTTTTGACCATTGTGGATGAAGGAACTGCTATTAACGAAGCGAACGTATTTGTCCTTACTTCTAATCACCCTATCATTGGATCCTGGATCGATGGTCATGTGAACTTGAATGATGGCGTGAACAACTATGACTATGATGTAACGGAATTTGATAATATCATTGCCAACGTCGCCTTTGGAACGTATAACTATACCTTTACCCAAGCCGGTGGATGTTATCCTGATATTACAGGAACCTTAGTGGTAGACTGTGGAGCGATAGACCCTATGTCCGGAAACGTAGTTTTGACCATTGTGGATGAAGGAACTGCTATTACCGAAGCGAACGTATTTGTCCTTACTTCTAATCACCCTATCATTGGATCCTGGATCGATGGTCATGTGAACTTGAATGATGGCGTGAACAACTATGACTATGATGTAACGGAATTTGATAAT
>JAHEMZ010000036.1 GCA_024643385.1 Flavobacteriaceae bacterium
ATATCCTTTACCCTGCAACCTAACAAACATCGCAATGTTATCTTTGTGGTGGATGAGGCTTCTATGATCCCGGATGTCAATCAAGATGCGAAACTGTTCGAAAACGGATCTCTATTGGACGATCTCATCCAATATGTATACAGTGGTCACCAATGTAAATTATTGCTGGTAGGGGATACCGCACAGCTTCCTCCTGTGAATTTGGACGTAAGCCCGGCTTTAAATCCGCAAACCCTTGAAGATTATTACCACAAAAAGGTTCACTGTATTGAATTGGATGAAGTGGTCCGTCAGGAGAAGTTAAGCGGAATTTTATTCCATGCAACCCTCATTAGGGAACGTATTGAGAATGGATTTTATGACGGGTTGAAATTTTCTGCGCTCAAATACCCTGAGGTAATTCGCCCCACGGATGCACAAGAGGTGATGGATGCCATCCAAGACAGCTATGATGAAAATGGGAACGAGGAGACGGTCATTATTGTCCGTTCCAATAAAAGGGCCAATCTCTACAATCAGAATATCCGTGACCGAATACTTTTTCAAGAATCTGAATTAGCACCGGGTGATTATTTGATGGTTGTTAAAAACAACTATTTCTGGATAAAACCTCATACCGAGGCAGGATTTATTGCCAATGGGGATATTGTGGAAGTTCTTGAGATTTTTGGAATAAAGGAACTCTACGGTTTTCGATTTGCAGAAGTGATCGTGAAAATGGTCGATTATCCCAAAATGGCCCCTTTCGAGACGGTATTGCTGCTAGATACCTTAATTTCAGAAACACCATCGCTGTCTTATGAAGACTCAAATAGATTGTACGAAGAAGTAAAGAATGATTTTGCCGATGAAAAATCGAATTATAAAAAATTTCTTTCTATTAAGAACAATAAATATTTTAATGCCCTGCAAGTTAAATTTTCCTACGCCATTACATGTCATAAATCACAGGGAGGGCAATGGAACACTGTTTTTGTAGAACAGCCTTATTTAAAGAACGGGGTCGACAAGGAATACTTGCGTTGGTTGTACACGGCAGTGACACGTGCTAAGAAAAAATTATATTTATTAGGCTTTCCAAAAGATTTTTTTGACGATGTTGAGTAAACGAATTGATAATTTGTGCATCTATACATTGAATTTGGTTAATTATTGAAAGAAACTTTTTATTTTTGACCGCTTTTAAAACTACCAATTTGAAGATAATCGCTATGATACCGGCGCGCTATGGTGCGTCACGCTTTCCGGGGAAATTAATGCAAGACTTAGGGGGTAAGCCCGTCATTGTAAGGACCTATCAGGCGGCAAAAGATACCGAACTGTTTGATGAAGTTTATGTGGTTACCGACAGTGAGGTGATTTTTAATGAGATCGAAGTACATGGCGGGAAAGCAATCATGAGCAAAAAAGAACATGATTGTGGGACCGATCGCATTGCCGAGGCGGTGGAGCATATGAATGTCGATATTGTTGTAAATGTTCAGGGAGATGAACCTTTTACCAGCAGAGAAGGTCTGGAACAAGTATTAAGTGTGTTTGAAGGATCGGATGCCGAAAAGATCGATTTGGCTTCATTAATGACCGAAATTCATGATTGGAAAGAAATCAGTGATCCCAATGCCGTAAAAGTGATCGTCGATAAAGACAATTATGCCCTTTATTTTTCTCGCTCGCCAATTCCCTATCCTCGAGATAAGAATGCTGCCGTGCAATACTACAAACACAAGGGTATCTACGCATTTCGGAAAAAAGCATTGTTGGATTTTTACAACCTTCCTATGAAAACATTAGAAGCTGCCGAAAAAATAGAATGTATTCGTTTTTTAGAATACGGCAAAAATATTAAAATGGCTATCTCCAATACGCAAGGGATTGAAATAGACACTCCTGAAGATCTGGTAAGAGCCAATAAGGTCCTAAAGGAAGAAAAGCGTATTTCGGTGAACAATAAATACCGGAACTTTCCAATGGTACCCAAAGTTGTCTACGGGGCAGACAGTTTTGACCAGCTTTCTTCTATTTTGGCGCCGCAACGAAAAGACAAATCGCCCTTTATTTATTTGGTAGACGATGTTTTTAAGGGGAATGATGAACTTGTGGGTCGAATGAATATGCGTTTCAATGATAAACTTATTTTTGTGTCTTCCGAAGAGGAACCGAAAACGGAACAAGTTGATACGATCGTAAAGAATATCAAGAATGAGTTTAATTCTCGTCCATCTGGTATAATAGGGATTGGTGGAGGATCGATACTTGACCTTTCCAAGGCCGTTTCCATAATGCTTACCAATAAAGGTAGTGCATCCGATTATCAGGGGTGGGATCTGGTAAAGAACAAGGCAGTTTATCATGTTGGGATTCCTACCATTTCCGGAACCGGCGCAGAGGTTTCCCGAACTACTGTTTTAACAGGCCCTGAAAAAAAATTAGGAATAAATAGTGATTTTACGCCCTTTGATCAGGTGATTTTAGACCCCAACTTATCTATTGGGGTGCCAAAAGATCAATGGTTCTATACGGGGATGGATTGTTTTATTCATTGTGTAGAATCCCTAAATGGAACTTTCTTGAATGAATTCAGTAAGAGCTATGGTGAAAAAGCGTACGACCTGTGTAAGCAAATATTTTTGGACCCTAATATTTCTGATGAAGCATCCCGTGAAAAATTAATGATGGCCTCTTGGCATGGAGGAATGAGCATTGCTTATTCGCAGGTGGGTGTGGCGCATGCCATGAGCTATGGTTTGGGGTATGTGTTGGGCACTAAACATGGAGTTGGAAATTGTATTGTTTTCGACCATTTGATGGAATTTTATCCGGAAGGCGTGACTTTGTTTAAAGAGATGAAATCCTTGCACAAAGTGGTGTTGCCACAAGGTATTTGTAAAAACCTTACAGAAACTCAAATGGAAACCATGGTCGATATTGCGCTTAGTTTGACGCCTCTTTGGGAGAATGCTTTGGGAACCGAATGGGAGACCATAATGACAAGGGATAAAGTGCGCGAATTATACCGAAAGATGTAGTAGCTTTGCTACATTATGGGCTTGACCAAATTTCTTTTTTATGATATGATGGGCTGGAAGATCGAGGGAACCTTCGATCCGTCGGTAAAAAAAACGGTGATCATCGTAGCGCCACATACCAGTTGGTATGATTTCTTCATCGGACTTTTTTCCAGAAGGATCTTGAAAACACAGGTCAATTGGCTAGGGAAAAAAGAACTGTTCATTTGGCCTTTATCCTATTATTTTAAATGGACCGGAGGCACTCCCTTGGACCGGACTTCCGGTCAGAACAAGGTAGAAGCCATTGCTGCCATTTTTGAAAAACACGACGAATTCAGGATAGCCATGGCGCCTGAAGGAACTCGAAAAAAAGTGGATGTTTGGCGCACCGGATTTTATTATATAGCACAAAAAGCAGGGGTTCCCATCACACCTGTTTCTTTTGATTACCCTACTAAAACGGTCAAAATTGGATCACCGGTGTTGGTTACCGGTTCTATTGAAACTGATTTGCCGGAACTCCGAAAGTTTTTCAAAGGGGTTGTGGGAAAAATTCCAGAGAATTCCTAGCTACTGAATTTGAGCTACCTTTCTTAATTGGAAAAAAGGGTTCATTATTCTGAAGCTCCTTCATCCATCGTGTGATACACGTTCTGAACGTCATCATCTTCCTCGATCTTCTCTAATAGTTTTTCAACATCTGCGACCTCATCGGGAGAAAGGGCTTTCGTTACCTGCGGAATACGCTCAAATCCGGAGGACAAAATTTCTATGTGATTGGCTTCCAAATAGCTCTGAATAGCGCCAAAACTTTCGAAAGGGGCATATATCAGTAAACCGTCTTCATCCTGGAAAATTTCTTCTACTCCAAAATCGATCAATTCTAATTCAAGTTCTTCCATGTCCATTCCTTCTGCATGAATTCTGAAATTACAAACATGATCGAACATAAAAGAAACAGAGCCGGAGGTTCCCATGCTTCCGTCACACTTATTGAAATAGGAACGAATATTCGCTACGGTACGCGTATTGTTGTCGGTGGCAGTTTCAACTAGGATAGCAATGCCATGTGGTGCATATCCTTCAAAAAGTACTTCCTTAAAATCTCCAAGGTTTTTATCACTGGCCCGCTTGATCGCTCTTTCGATATTATCCTTGGGCATGTTTAGCGATTTGGCATTCTGTATGACTGCTCTTAATCTGGAATTTCCATCTGGATCGGGACCACCTTCCTTTACCGCCATAACAATGTCCTTTCCTATTCGAGTAAAGGCTTTGGACATGGCCGACCAACGCTTCATTTTACGTGCTTTTCTAAATTCGAAAGCTCTTCCCATAATTATTTAATTTTTGACAAATTTATAAATTCTAAAAATCCTTTGGAATAGCCGGGGGACTTTTTTTAGCTGAAATTATATCATTTCTTACGTAATACACTTAATTGATCCAAAAGCACTCGATAGGCTTCTTCTATGTAAATGTCTTCAGAAATTCCTTCCAACATCAGGCTGTTAAGTTCTTTTTCTTCTTGGTTATAGGAAAGTAATTCTTCAACGGAGGGGGAATTACCGGCGGTTATTTCAGTTCTCTTTGTCGTAAAGTGCTCCTCAAAGCGAGACCAAATTTCTTGATAATCATTAATATCCGTATAAACATTTTTCATGGTAAGAGGAAAGGACCGATCCTCATCAAAATAATTTTTTCGAATCGCACTGTTCACTTCAGAGATGAATTGAAAACTCCGACTTTCAGCCACACGCGCATTACTTTTCTCAATGATCTTGCCCAATCCCTTAATTTTCATAGGCTGAAAAGGTTCTGTCTTTGTGATGGTATCGTTAACCAGCACAAAATCCAAATACCTTTCCGAAGTTTCCAAACCGTCATACATACTTGGGAAGCGGATATCAGGGGAAACACCTACCGACTGATTTGAAGCTCCGGTTATTCTGTAAAAACGATTGGTGGTTACCTTACAATAGCCCATATTCTTATAATTATTTAAAGGAAGTACCATTTGCGAGCTCGATTTACCATAACTCTCAGCACCTACCACGATCGCTCTTTGATAATCTTGCAGCGTAGCGGCAAAAAATTCGGAAGCTGAGGCAGAATATCCGTTCATAATGATGACAATTGGTTTAGAAAAAAGCATTCCCTTATTGTAGTCATTGAAAAACTCAATGTTATTGTTTTGACTCTTAAAAATAGCAACGGGACCCTGGTCGATAAACATACCGCAGAGATCAATAGCCTCCCGGATCGAACCACCTCCATTGAATCGTAAATCCAGAATTAAACCTTGAATTTTCGCTTTTTCAAGTTTAAATATTTCCTTTGCTACATCATTGGCAACTCCTTGTCCGTTAGGTGATTCCATGTCTGTGTAAAAGGAAGGAATATTGATATAGCCAATGGGGGTTTCCTTTTTAACTACATAGCCGCGAGTTAGGTTTTCAGGTGATTTTAGCACTCCTTTGGTGAGCTCTATTTCTTTGAAGTCGCCGTCTTTTTTCTTGATCTTAAACAATACCGTTTCATTATTGGAATCGTTTAAAAAAGAATATATATCCTCAATGGAGATACAGTTGGTTTCAAATTGTTTCCGCAGTGAAATAGAATACATTTCCTTAATGATGTCACTTTCTTCTATATCCCCATTTTTATGGGCGACGCTTCCGGGTGCCACATAAATTATTTCTATCTCGCCTTTTTCATTTTTGTCAGGATACAGTCCAAAAGTAAGCTGGTTTGTGGACAATGAACTGTCAAAGTTGTCCTTATCATTAGGGCTGAAAAAATTGGTGTTTGGATCCTGATAACTGGCCAACGCATTTAAAAAGGCTTCCTGCACAAAAAGTTCGATCCCTCCATCTTGATTTTTGATCTCCTGAAATAAGCAGAGTTGGTTCTCCACCACGATGGGAAGAGTGACAGTGACCAACGAATCCAGGTTTTTTTCCAAACGTGTCAATACAGAATCTTGCTCTGTGATTTTAGCCAAAACATCATAAGCAATGCGCCTTTTCCAAGAATCTTTCGCCTCGGTGGAATCCTTAAAACTTTTTTGAAAATTCGGATCGCCAAAAGTAACGGAATCTTTCCCTGAATAATCCGGGCGCACGTTCTTTAGATCGAGCACATACCTTTTAGCTTCCTCCAACCGTTTGGAATAGGTGGTTACATACTTGTCGATAAAATCACAAGAACCGCTATTGATATAATCATCCAAAGAGTACTGATCCTTTTCGAAGTTTTCCATGTCCGATTTTAGAAAAAACCAATAAGTTTCGTTCAGTTGTTGGATAAACAGATCGTAAACTCCCTTTGAAAGACTATCGTTAACCGGCTTTGGAGCGACGTGATTATTGAAAATAAGTTGCTGTAATTGAGCCACCTGATCACAAAAGAAGCGGTTATCGGCAGACTGGCCAAAGGAGGAGAAAACTAAAAAATAAAGGAAAAGGGTAATGGATTTCTTCATGCGGACGAATGCCAAGGTGATTATTATTAACCGACTAGGTCATCGATAATCTTAGCTAACTGAAAATCCTTTTCGGTAACACCATCTACATCATGGGTATTCAAACTAATTTCCAGGTAATTGTAAACATTTGACCAGTTAGGATGATGGTTCATTTTTTCAGCTTCGAAAGCGATACGGGTCATTACGGAAAATGCGTCCTTAAAGTCCTTGAATTCGAAGGAAGTTTGCAGGGCGTTGTCGTTGTATTCCCAATCCTTCAATTCTTTCAATTGTCCTCTGATCTGTAATTCGGTAAGTGCTTTCATATTTAAATAATTTCAGTTTTTAAAAGTAACAATTTCATCTTTTAAGGTAGATTCATCGATCACTTCAGCAATAGTAATGCAATAATTTTTCGGAAGCTTGTTCTCTTTGGGCAAAATGGCTAAATACTTATCTTCATTGCTACTGTAGACGCTTTTAAAGATAGGGCTTTTGTCACTTATTCTTTCTGAAATTTCTTTAAAAAGATCTTCATGATGAATCACATCTTCACTGGCAAGATGATAGATCCCATGGAGGTCATGATTGATCATATAATGGATCTGTTGTGCAATCTTATCATTGGTAGTAGCACTTACGATCAAGTGAGGATAGACATCAAAGGCAGCGTAATGCTTCAGCGATTGCTTCAGCATGAATATCGATGGTGAGTTCACACCCAGCACCAGTGGAAGGCGCAAGAGCGAAAAGTTTTTTTCAGGAAGGTTTCGAATCAGTTTCTCTAGGCTCAGCTTTTGCTTCCCTTCGGCGCTTTCAGCCAAGGGCAGATCTAATTCATAGGAGGGAAATTTTCCCTTCGCATCGAATACGGTTGCAGCGGATAAGAACATTAATTTAGCGCCGGCGGCTAAACAATACGCGCAAAGTATTTCATGGGCAGTATATACTGCGTCCGGAGCTCCTTTAAAGGCTGAAATAATGACGGAAGGACGAACCTTATTTAGGATCACTCTGATGTCATCTTCTTCAACCACGTATTTAAAGAAAACCTGGTTATTGCCATACAGTCCTTCTTGTCCGGCATAAGTTCCATAGACATCAAAGTAGGAGAGAAGTTCTTTATAGATAGTATTTCCAATAAATCCACTGGCTCCCAGGATAAGGATTCGATTCGACATGTTTCCTTCAGCGATCCTCATTCCATTAGTTTCCTTTGTAAAAGGGAAGTTTTACTACCGTTGCAGGAATGGCATTGTTTCTTATTTGTATAAAGATGCGCGTGCCGGGTTGTTTAAAGCCCGGAGTTACGTATCCCATTCCAATACCCTTTCCCACGGAAGGAGCCATGGTTCCACTTGTGACATACCCGATATTATTTCCTTCCGCATCCGTAATTTCGTAATGGTGACGAGGGATCCCTCTTTCATTCAACTCAAAAGCCACCAGGCTTCGTTTTGGACCTTCTTCTTTTTCTTTTTTCAGACTTTCCGAATTAATAAAATCTTTAGTGAATTTGGTGATCCATCCCAATCCGGCCTCTAAGGGAGAAGTAGTGTCGTCGATATCATTTCCGTACAAGCAATAGCCCATTTCTAATCGCAGGGTATCTCGAGCTGCTAATCCAATAGGCTTAATGCCAAAGGGCTTTCCGGCTTCCATCACCTTATTCCAAACCTGCTCTACTTCAGAATTCTTGCAATAAATTTCAAAACCACCACTTCCGGTATATCCTGTTGCGCTGATGATCACGTGATCTATCCCTGCAAAATCTGAAACTTTGAAGGTATAGAATTTAATAGCACTAAGATCTTCACTAGTCAAGGATTGCATCGCTTCGACCGCTTTGGGCCCCTGAATGGCCAAAAGGGAATAATTATCAGAAAGGTTCTTTAATTCAGCCCCCATGGTATTGTGTTTGTTGATCCAGTCCCAATCTTTATCAATATTGGAAGCATTCACCACCAAAACCCACTTTTCAACATCTAATTTGTAGACAATCAGGTCATCCACGATCCCACCGATTTCGTTCGGAAAACAGCTATATTGAGCTTGACCATCCACCAATTTCGCTGCATCATTACTGGTCACCTTTTGAATCAATGCCAGCGCATTAGGTCCGGTGACAAGAAATTCTCCCATATGGGAAACATCAAAGACTCCTACTGCGTTTCGAACCGTTTCGTGTTCTGCATTTACCCCTTCATAGGAAACAGGCATATTGTAGCCGGCAAATGGGACCATTTTTGCCCCGAGACTTTCATGAATGTGCGATAGTGCTGTATTCTTCATAGGATATAAATAAATTTCCGCAAATGTAGGGATTCTATAAAAAGCTAACGAAGCATTTTCTTGATTGTTTTCAACAAGGGTAGTAACTTGCAATAAAAAGTGACTTATGAAAATCTTCTCTGCCCAACAACTATATCTTGCAGATGCGATCACCGAACAAAAGCAGGGAATTTCTTCCATCGATCTGATGGAGCGCGCGGCTGAACAAGTTTTTGTATGGCTGGATGCGAGATTGAAACAAGCTCAAGTTCCGATACATATATTTTGCGGTATCGGAAACAATGGGGGAGATGGGCTAGCCCTGGGGAGATTGCTACAGAATAATGGGTACAATGCTACGATCTATATTGCCAATTTCACGGATAAGCGGTCTCCTTGCTTTCTAACCAATTACAATCGTATCAAGGAGGTTACTAAAAAATGGCCTGTTTTAATGACTTCGGAAAATGATTTTCCCGAAATACAGGCCGATGACATTATCATTGATTGCCTCTTTGGAATTGGTCTGAATCGTCCCATAAAAGGATGGGTGAAAAAACTTATTTTACATCTAAACGCTCAACGCGCTTTTCGATTATCCATCGATATTCCCAGTGGCTTATCGGCCAATGAACCGCTTTTAGACAAGGAAGCTGTTTTGAAAGCGAATCATACACTCACTTTTCAAGCGCCGAAACTCTCTTTCTTTTTACCCGAAACAGGACGATTTGTACCCTATTTTGAAGTGCTGGATATTGGATTAGATGCCGAATTCTTGCAAGCCGAAAAGCCTTTGGCTCAATTGATTTTAAAGAGGCAAGCCCAACAATTTTATATGCAGCGTGAAAAGTATTCCCACAAAGGCACCTATGGCCATGCCTTGATCATTGGGGGAAGCAAGGGAAAGATGGGAGCTGTGTGTTTATCGGCTAAAGCGGCCTTGCGCACCGGTGCCGGTTTGGTTACGGCCTATGTGCCCGCCTCCGGCAACGATATAGTACAAATTGCAGTACCGGAGGTCATGACCGTACAGGATGCCTCTAAAGATCATCTAACATCCATTCAGTTGAACCTAAAGCCAACTTCCATCGCCATAGGAATGGGCATGGGACAGCATCCTGAAAGTGCAAAGGCGCTGGAAAAGATAATTTCGGAAAACAAAGAACCCTTTTATGTAATGGATGCTGATGCCTTGAATCTTCTTGCAGCGAATAAACCTCTATTAAAATTGCTGTCGCCACAAAGTATTTTAACGCCTCACGAAGGAGAGTTAAAACGATTGATAGGCGAGTGGGAGAATGATTTTGATAAAATTAAGAGAACGAAGGACTTCTCTAAAGAATTTCAAGTGATCGTAGTTCTGAAAGGAGCGCATACTCTTGTGGTAAATGGAGAGGCCATATATATCAATACCACGGGTAATCCGGGGATGGCCACCGCAGGCAGCGGGGATGTGTTGAGCGGCGTCATTGCAGGGCTGTTATCGCAAGGATACGACCCTCTTTTGTCAGCTGTTTTCGGGGTGTTTTTACATGGAAGTGCAGGAAATCTGTCCACTCAGGAGCGAGGCTATGAAGCGCTGATCGCTTCTGATATTATCGAACATTTGGGTGATGCATTTTTGGATTTGTTTCAGAAAGACCAGGAAGAGCCTACCACAACGCAAAATTAAAAAAGCCCCGATTCCGGGGCTTTTCATTATAATAATTCGTTTAGCAGATCTTTTAATTTTGGATCAGAAGGTCGGGGAGCATCAGGCGACACCACATTTCCTTGAGGATCGATCAATAAGAATCGAGGAATACCTTTGATATAATAATCGGTCACAAATTTTGAATTCCAATCGTTGTCGGCAAATAATTGAATACCTCCTAACTCTTTATCGTTAACCATATCGACCCATTTCTGATGATCCTCAGCCTTGTCTATGGAAATGCTCACAAAATGAATGTTCTTGTCGTGGTATTCCGCTTCCACTTCCTTTAAGAAAGGAATTTCAGCCTTACAAGGACCACACCAGGTAGCCCATACATCTACATACATGTATTTTCCGGCCAAGTCGCTAAAATTGGTAGTTCCTCCTTTATGATTTTCATAGCCTTCAAAAACAGGGGATTTGACCCCTTTGGGAAGTTTCTCTCTAAGGGCGATCATCGCCCCATAATAGTTGCTGCCCCCTTTAATTTGATCTGCGATCTCCCGTTTGGCCTGATTGGAAAGCATCGTATCCAATCCGGTTTTTGAAGCGATAAAGTCATTCATCTGTGCCTCTATTTCGGCAAATTTTTGTTGTAGTGATGCAGAATCAAGCTCTTCCACATTGATATCGAAGAGTTTTTCATTTACAAGTGATTTTTCCGCAATGAAGTTACTTTGTTCAGCACCTATTCCTTCAAACTTAATGGATTCGTCAAATAATTCCGTATCCAGACTCATGATCAGGTCATACCCGTTTTTCAGAAATAAGGAAGCGTATTCACCTCCATCGTACAACCTGTAAATTCCGGGCTGAAGATGCATCGTATCTTTAAAGCTGCCATCGGGAGCCACTTTAATTATTTTTGAGTAGTCTTTGTTGTAAATTTTTAAGGAATCGCTGTTCTGATTAGTAATAGTACCTGAGAACGAAACATAATCTTTTTCTTCCGTTTTTTGACAGGAAATAACCACTAAGGTTGCAAGAATAAGGTAAAAGTATTTCATCGTTTTAAATTTTGTTGCGTAAAGATAGATATTTGATGATTGTGGTACTAATTTTTTTAAAATCCTTGACATTATATTGTATTTTTATCCCACAACCCAAACCAATGGAAGAAACCCATTATATTAGTTCAGATCTTCTAACCTTATCGACCATCAAAGATATTTTGGAAAACCATAAGAAGTTGGACCTTTCCGAAGAAGCGGTATTAAATATCAAAAAAGCACATCATTATCTTCATTCTAAAATCAAGGATAATGAGACCCCTATTTATGGGATAAATACCGGGTTTGGTTCCTTATGCGATGTGGAGATCAGCGCAGAGCACTTGACCAAATTACAAGAGAATCTGGTTATGTCTCACGCTTGTGGTACAGGAGATTTGGTTCCGAAACCGATTATTAAGATTATGCTGTTGCTCAAAATTCAATCGCTCAGTTATGGTTACAGTGGAGTGCAATTGGAAACCGTTCAGCGATTGATCGATTTTTACAATCATGCTATTTTGCCGGTCATATACGAGCAGGGGAGTCTGGGAGCTTCAGGAGATTTGGCTCCTTTGGCGCATCTATCTTTGCCGCTGTTGGGAAAAGGGGAAGTGTATCAGGGAGAAACGATCGTGTCGGCAGATGCTGTATTGGCAGAAAAAGGATGGAAGCCCATACAACTTGGTGCAAAAGAAGGACTGGCTTTGTTAAATGGTACTCAATTCATGAGTGCCTATGGAGTTCACTGTTTACTGCAAAGCTTTAAACTTTCTTACTTGGCAGATCTGATCGCTTCGATATCCATTGATGCTTTCAACTGCAATATGAGTCCTTACCATCCTTTAGTGCACATGGTCAGGCCACATCGAGGTCAAGTAAAAACAGCCTCACAGATCTTAGAATTTTTGGATGGCAGTGAAATAGCAGCTTCTGAAAATAAAAAGGTTCAGGATCCCTATTCGTTTCGATGTGTACCGCAGGTACATGGAGCAAGCAAAGACACTTTAAACTTTGTTCACAGAACCTTTAAAACAGAGATCAATTCGGTAACTGACAATCCAAATATATTTGTAGAAGAAGATTTGATCATTTCCGGCGGTAATTTTCATGGACAGCCCTTGGCATTGGTAATGGACTATTTAGCCATAGCTATGGCAGAATTAGGCAATATTTCGGAACGCAGAACCTATCAATTGGTGTCGGGATTAAGGGATTTACCGGCTTTTTTAGTGAATAACCCGGGATTGAACAGCGGATTTATGATTCCACAATATACGGCGGCGAGTATTGTGAGTCAGAATAAGCAATGGGCAACACCCGCTTCCGTTGATTCAATAGTTTCTTCGAATGGACAAGAAGACCATGTTAGTATGGGTGCGAATGCCGCTACAAAATGTTATAAAGTGATTCAAAATATTCTTACGATTTTGGCCATTGAATTGATGAATGCTTCACAGGCATTGGAATTCCGAAGACCGCAAAAAACCTCGCCATTTCTTGAATCTTTTTTAGTGAGCTATCGCCAGGAAGTTCCTTTTGTGGCTGAAGATAGATTACTATCAGCAGATATACATACGACCATGGATTTTCTCAATAGTTTTGTCATTGAAAGCGAACTTTTATTTGAATAAGAAATCAGCCTTTTATCTTAAGGGCCTCACCTTATCGGGGTGAGGAATGCTGAAGGTGGAACAAAAACCACAAAAGCTGTCGTTAAATGAGCCTTAAAACTAGTATAATATGAAGCACATTTTATTTCTGTCATTATTGCTTTTGGTAGTGATAAGTTTTATCTCATGTAAAACACTGAATAAAAATGTTTCCTATTCAGAAATGCTTGGTCAGGCCTCTGTGCAAGCGCAAAAACTAATAAGCGATGCGGAATATGAGACTTGTAAACAAGGGGATCGTAAGCAATTTGAAGGGGTCATTCTAAAAAATAATTTATGGGGAAAATCAAAATTAAAGAACCCCGATCAAGCGGTATTATGTTCCTTTAAAAAAGAGGATCTGTTTGGCTGGAAATGGCAGCTGCCCAACAACGCCGGTGGTGTTATTGGTTATCCCGCTCTACAGGTAGGAAGAAATCCCTTCGAAAATGGGGAGAGTAATGTAGCCGCTCTTCCGGTCCCAGTTTTTGAAATCAAGAGACTTTCCGTGCAATACGATGTAGAGACACATGTTAAAAACAAGAAGTACAATTTGGCTTTCGATCTATGGCTGGCAGATGTCAGGGAGTATTCTTTGGAAAATATAAAGACAGAGATCATGATTTGGGAAGATTATTTCGATTTCACTTCCTTCGGAAAGAAAGTGGCAACGATCATTTCACCCTTCGGTACTTATGATGTGTTGGAAGGTCATTTGGACAACCCTAAATTCTCTCAAGATTGGCAATACATCGCATTTGTAAGAACTGTTCCCCGAACGAAAGGAGAGGTGGATATTTCATTCTTCTTGAAGTATTTGGTCTCCAAGGGAATGATTTCCACTGAACATTATTTCACTTCTATTGAATTTGGCAATGAAATAGGTAACTCCAGTGGATTCACCATGGTTCGTCAATTTGATTGGCAACTGGAAAAAAATTAATTGGGTCGCGAAGTAATTTCATTGATCCAGGCAATCGCAGCCTCCATTTTTTTAAATGCACGAAAGGGTTTCTTTAAGAATAATTTTTCGACTTCGGTGTTGCTTAAATTCACAGGATCTTGGCTTACCACCGCGAATGCCACCAGATTTGGAATTTTAGAGGTTTCGACATAGACCCTAGGGTCTACCGAATAAGAATTTAAGCGGTGAGTGA
Organism: Flavobacteriaceae bacterium; assembly: GCA_024643385.1. Classification (GTDB taxonomy): domain Bacteria; phylum Bacteroidota; class Bacteroidia; order Flavobacteriales; family Flavobacteriaceae; genus JAHEMZ01. Next base: position 14,240 of record JAHEMZ010000036.1, read on the forward strand.
TATAGCCAAACTTTTTATTAAAATAATATTTTTCAGCAATGTTTTGCAGCACGGTATTGTGTTCCGGCTTTACCGTAATGCCTTCAAACATGATTGCTTTAACGTAAGAATCATATATCTCAAGCACACCGAACTCATGGGTTTGTGTAGCGATCAAAATTTATAATTAAGTGAATCTATGATCAAAAAAAAGGCTACGATTCCGTAGCCTTTTTCTGTTTCTTAATGTTAATAGTGAGCTCATCTTTTTTCTCATCGAGATCCATGGTAATGGTATCACCCTCTTTGAGATTTGAGTTGATGATCTCTTCGGCCAAAGCATCTTCAATGTACTTCTGAATAGCTCGTTTTAGTGGTCGCGCTCCATATTCTTTATCAAATCCCTTATCTGCAATGTAATCTTTGGCTTTATCTGAAAGATCCAATTTATACCCCAAATCCAAGATACGGTCGTATAGCTGATTCAATTCAATATCAATGATTTTGTGAATATGTTCACGCTCTAGTGGATTGAAGACCATAACATCGTCTACTCGGTTCAAGAATTCCGGTGCAAAAGCTTTTTTCAAGGCATTCTCAATGATGCTTCTTGAGTTCGCGTCTACCTGACTTTCTTTTGCCGCGGTTCCAAAACCAACACCCTGACCAAAATCTTTCAATCTTCGGGCTCCAATGTTGGAGGTCATGATAATGATCGTATTTCGGAAATCTATCCTGCGTCCTAAACTATCAGTTAAATAACCATCGTCTAACACTTGAAGCAACATATTGAATACATCAGGATGTGCTTTTTCAATTTCGTCCAATAAAACCACTGCATAAGGTTTCCGTCGGATTTTTTCTGTCAATTGACCACCTTCTTCGTACCCTACATATCCCGGTGGGGCTCCGATCAATCTCGACACAGCGAATTTTTCCATGTATTCACTCATGTCGATACGGATCAAGGCAGTTTCACTGTCAAATAGCTCACGCGCCAGCACTTTTGCCAATTGTGTTTTACCAACTCCTGTTTGCCCTAGAAAAATAAAAGATCCAATAGGTTTGTTCGGGTCTTTCAATCCGGCGCGATTTCTTTGTATGGCTTTCACCACTTTAGCGACCGCTTCATCTTGTCCGATTACCTTCCCTTTAATACGGTCGGGTAGTGCGGCCAATTTAGTGCTTTCCGTTTGGGCAATTCGATTCACCGGGATTCCGGTCATCATAGAAACAACTTCTGCGACATTCTCTTCATTCACGGTTTCACGGTGAAGTTTGGAATCATTTTCCCAGGCCTCTTGCGCGATGGCTAATTCTTTTTCAAGATTTTTTTCATCATCCCGAAGTTTAGCAGCCTCTTCATATTTCTGTTTTTTTACAACGGAATTTTTCAATTCTCGCACTTCTTCTAGTTTTCCTTCTATTTCCAGGATCTTGTCAGGTACATGGATATTGGTAATATGTACTCTTGAACCTGCCTCGTCCAATGCGTCGATAGCCTTGTCCGGAAGGAAACGTTCCGTCATATAACGGTTCGTTAATTTCACACAAGCAACAAGAGCCTCTTCTGTATAGGTTACATTGTGATGACTTTCGTACTTATCTTTAATGTTATGTAAAATTTCAATAGTTTCCTCTATCGAAGTAGGTTCTACGATCACCTTTTGAAATCGACGCTCCAAAGCTCCGTCCTTCTCGATATATTGACGGTATTCGTCCAAAGTGGTCGCTCCGATACATTGAATTTCTCCCCGAGCCAAGGCCGGCTTGAACATATTGGAGGCATCCAAGGAGCCTGTAGCTCCACCTGCGCCAACAATGGTATGAATTTCATCAATAAAGAGGATGATGTCTTCGTTCTTTTCCAGCTCATTCATTACCGCCTTCATACGTTCTTCAAACTGACCGCGGTATTTGGTTCCTGCCACTAAACTGGCAAGATCCAGGGTGACCACTCTTTTGTCGTAAAGAATCCTGGACACTTTTCGTTGAATAATACGCAGGGCCAGACCTTCTGCGATAGCCGATTTACCCACTCCGGGTTCACCGATAAGCAGAGGGTTGTTCTTCTTTCTGCGACTTAAAATTTGGGATACCCGCTGGATCTCGCTTTCGCGTCCAACCACGGGGTCTAATTTACCTTCTTCGGCAAGGGCTGTTAAATCCCTTCCGAAGTTATCTAAAACAGGAGTTTTTGATTTTTTACTGCCCTTTGCAGTACTGGCACTGGAGAATAAATTGTCTTTATCTCCTTCGGTAGCGCCATTATCGTCGTCATCGTTCGAAAATGATTCAGCGGTAGGCTCTATGTAATCTTCGTCTTTTGTAATCATTTGTTTAAATTGATCTTTAACCCCGTCGTAATCAACTTTCATTTTATGAAGTAGTTTAGTGGTGGGATCATTTTCATTTCTTAAAATACACAATAACAAGTGGGCCGTATTTATGGAATTGCTTTGAAACAACTTTGCTTCCAAAAAAGTGGTTTTAAGTGCTCGTTCAGCCTGACGGGTTAAGTGTAGGTTCTTTTTATCGTTACTGTTATTGGCAGCATTGGGATTAGCAGGACTCAAAATCTCCACTTTTCTGCGCAATTGATTCAAGTCTACCTCCAGCGCACTTAAGATGGTCACAGCCTTACCATTTCCATCCCGCAAAAGACCCAGCATCAAGTGTTCAGTGCCAATAAAGTCATGACCTAAACGCAGGGCTTCTTCCTTGCTGAAGGCAATGACATCTTTTACTCTCGGGGAAAAATTATCATCCATAAAATCGTACTGCTTAGTTCTAAAAGTATTAAATATTTACTTTATAAGGCAAAATTTATGCCCTAATGATTTGGGTCCTAGTAAAAGGAAGCAAAATCCATGAAAATTCAAAGACTAAATTACGATAGTTATTAACGGAATCCAAGCCAAAATTTGTTAATAAAAATATGAATTTTACCCCCTAAAAACCCCTTTCAAACCTACAAAATACTGTATCTTGCTTCATTAGTTTAACCCTAGTAATATAACCTTAAATACCTATGGCTGAAGGCGAAAAAGTAATTCCAATTAACATAGAAGATGAAATGAAATCGGCTTACATCGATTATTCGATGTCGGTCATTGTGTCACGTGCGCTTCCGGATGTTCGGGATGGTATGAAACCGGTACATAGACGTGTATTGTTTGGAATGCATGAATTAGGAGTTCGGGCCAATACGGCTCATAAAAAATCTGCTAGAATTGTGGGGGAAGTTTTGGGTAAATACCACCCTCACGGAGACACTTCTGTTTATGACGCGATGGTGCGTATGGCTCAGGAATGGAGTTTGCGATATATGTTGGTAGATGGTCAGGGAAACTTTGGTTCCATTGACGGAGACAGTCCGGCTGCGATGCGATACACGGAGGCTCGTATGCAAAAGATTTCAGAAGAAATGCTGGCAGACATCGACAAAGAAACGGTTGATTATCAGTTGAATTTTGATGACACGCTTCAAGAACCTACCGTATTGCCAACCAAGGTTCCCGGATTACTGATCAACGGAGCTTCCGGAATTGCTGTGGGGATGGCCACCAATATGGCTCCGCATAATTTATCTGAAGTAATAGACGGAACCATAGCCTATATAGATAATACAGAAATTGATATTGACGAACTCATGACGCATGTAAAAGCCCCAGATTTTCCAACCGGGGGGATTATTTACGGCTATGAAGGAGTTCGCGAAGCTTTTCATACAGGAAGAGGCCGCGTGGTGATGCGTGGGAAAGCTAGTTTCGAAGAGGTAGACGGGAGAGAATGTATCATCGTTACCGAAATACCTTATCAAGTGAATAAGGCCGACATGATCAAAAAAACAGCTGATCTTGTTAACGATAAGAAGATCGACGGAATTTCGAATATTCGAGACGAGTCCGATCGAACCGGAATGCGGATCGTTTATATACTAAAGCGCGATGCCATTCCTAATATCGTGCTCAATATGCTCTACAAGTACACGGCCTTGCAGTCCAGTTTTAGTGTAAATAACATTGCGCTGGTCAAAGGCAGACCACAAATGTTGAATTTGAAGGACCTTATCCACTATTTTGTGGAACACAGGCATGAAGTGGTTACGAGACGTACGGAGTACTTATTAAGAAAAGCGGAAGAACGGGCACACATCCTTGAAGGATTGATCATCGCTTCCGATAATATCGATGAAGTGATCGCATTGATCCGAGCTTCTTCCAATGCGGATGAGGCGCGTGAAAAATTGATCAAGCGATTCGACCTTTCTGAAATTCAGGCTCGAGCCATCGTTGAGATGAGGTTGCGTCAACTTACCGGACTGGAACAGGACAAATTGCGCAGTGAATTCGAGGAGTTAATGAAAACTATCGAAGACTATAAGGACATCTTATCCAGTGTCGAACGAAGAATGCAGATCATCAAAGATGAATTGGCTGAGATCAAAGAAAAATATGGCGACAAACGTCGTTCTGAAATAGAATATGCCGGTGGAGATGTAAGTATTACCGATCTCATCCCGGATGAAAAAGTGGTGATTACTATCTCTCACGCAGGATATATCAAAAGAACTCCGCTTACCGAATACAAAACTCAGAATAGAGGAGGAGTGGGACAAAAAGCCTCATCTACTCGTAATGAAGATTTCTTAGAACATTTGTTTGTGGGTACGAATCACCAATATATGTTATTCTTTACCCAAAAAGGGAAGTGTTTCTGGATGCGGGTTTTTGAAATTCCGGAAGGAAGCCGGACTTCAAAAGGACGGGCCATTCAGAATATGGTGAACATTGAACAAGATGATACCGTAAAAGCCTTTATCTGCACTCAAGATCTGAAAGATGAAGCCTATATCAATAGTCACTATGTGATCATGGCTACTAAATTGGGACAAGTAAAGAAAACGCCGCTAGAACAATATTCTCGACCTCGAACCAATGGTATTAATGCGATAACCATCAAAGACGGAGATGAGTTGCTCGAGGCTAAGTTAACCACCGGAGACAGTCAGGTAATGTTGGCAGTGCGTTCCGGTAAGGCTATTCGGTTTGAAGAGGAAAAAACGCGTCCTATGGGAAGGAATGCTTCCGGTGTTCGAGGCATTACTTTAGGAAGTAAAAATGATGAGGTGATAGGAATGATCGCACTGGATAATGACGGTACCGATGTACTTGTAGTTTCAGAACACGGATATGGAAAACGGTCCAGTATCGAGGATTATCGAATCACCAACCGAGGTGGAAAAGGCGTAAAAACCATTAATATTACAGAAAAAACCGGTAATTTAGTAGCCATTAAAAATGTAAGCGATACAGATGATCTCATGATCATTAATAAATCGGGAATTGCCATACGTATGGCAGTGGAAGATCTACGGGTGATGGGACGGGCCACTCAAGGCGTTCGATTGATCAAAGTTCGTGAGGATGATTCCATTGCGGCTGTAGCGAAGGTGATGCATGATGATGTGGAAGATGATGAGGCGTCAGCATCTGAAATGGATCCGGAAAATGGCACAGCTATTGATGAAACCGAAACACAAAATGATAATAACGAATAAAAATTCATGACAATGAAGAAACATTTTTTACTGGCAGGCCTTATGTTTTTGTCTGCGATCACTTGGGCTCAAAAAAAAGAAATAAAAAAGGCTGAAAAAGCGTTGGACGCATTGAAATATGGGGAAGCAATGGCTGCATTGGCTGAAGCTGAACCCTTATTGGGTGCCGCCGACAATAATATGAAGGCTCATTATTATCTGATTGAAGGAGAGGTTTTGATGGGACAAGCCAACAAAACAGATTATAACAAATTAAAGAGTTCAGCAGAGTCATTATTAAAAGCAGAAGCCTTGAACTCAGATGCAAAAATCGCAGAACAATTGGCCTTAGCGATGGATAAATTACGCATTGATTTAGTAAATGGCGCAATCGGAGACCAGAACACGAAGAATTACGATATGGCCGCTCAAAAATTGGCTGAAGCTTATAATGTGAGTAAGAAAGATACCTCATACCTCTATTATGCGGCAGGAAACTTGGTGAATGGAGGAAAGTTTGACGGTGCCTTAAAGTACTATGAGCAATTGCTGGATATGGGATATAGTGGTATCCATGATGAGTATGCGGCTGTAAATAAGGAAACAGGCGAGTTGGCTACTTTTGGCTCTAAGAACGAACGTGACAATGCTGTTAAATTAGGGTTGTATATCTCTCCTACCGACAAAAAAACAGAATCGGTAGAAGCGGATCTATTGCAAAAGGTAACCCTGATCTATATAAACAAGGGAGAAAATGAAAAAGCTTTGGCCGTCATGAATAAAGCAAGGGCTGCAAATCCTGATGACACTAATTTAATGCGCTCTGAGGCTGATTTAGCTTATAAAATGGGCGATATGGAAAAATATAATAAGGTCATGGGAGAAGTGATAAAGACCGATCCCAATAATCCAGAATTATATTATAACCTTGGTGTAGGGGCGGCTCAATTGGGTGAAAATGAGAAGGCTCGTGAATATTATTTAAGGGCTCTTGAGATCAAACCGGATTATTCGTTCGCACAAATCAATATGGCAGCGATGATCTTACAAAATGAAGGTAAGATTGTCGAGGAGATGAACGGATTAGGAAACTCCAAAGCCGACAATAAGCGTTATGACGAGTTAAAGGAAGCTCGAAAGGATATTTACAATCAAGCAATGCCTTACTTGGAAGCAGCTACGCAATCAGCTCCGGAAAACATTGAAATCCGACGTACTTTAATGAATATTTATAGTCAGTTGGGTATGGATGCTAAATACAAAGCGGCAAAAGCACAAGTAGAGTCGATGGAGAATAAAAACTGACCTCTCTAAAACAAAATATAAAAGGCTTCCAATCGGGAGCCTTTTTTTATATGATCTTTTTGATGACGCGGAGTTTGTGCGTATGTTTCCGCAGTTCCGCATTATAAATTCCGCTATGGTCCAAATGATCGATACGCACTTTTCCGTGGGCGTGAATGATGTGATGATCCTCCATAATGATGCCCACATGCACAATGTTCCCTTCTGAGTTATCAAAAAACGCAAGATCTCCCGGTTCACTTTCTTCGATAAAGCTTAATACTTCTCCTTGTGTAGCCTGATCTTTGGCGTCCCTAAGCAGACGATGCCCATTTAGCTTATAGACGATTTGCGTAAAACCGCTGCAATCGATCCCAAAAGGAGTTTTTCCTCCCCATAGATAGGGCGTGTTCAGAAACAAAACAGCAGTTTGCAGTAAATGAGCTTTGGGAAACATTTCTGAAACGGTATGACCTTCAAAATGGTGGTCAAGTAATGGGCAACTTTGTAAGGCACTTCCCATGGGAATAGAAATAAGTTGTCCATTTTTTGTAGACACAAAGTCAATAAGATCGGATGAATATTTGGGCGCCAGTTCCGAATGTGTTTGATAATTCTCTTCGGAGATCTCGGTAAATTGTTTGTTGTCGATCCATCCTTCATAGCGATCAAAATCCAATCGGATTCGACTCCATTTCTGACGGGATTCCAATACTTTGAATAGTTCACCATACAACACCTGACTTACCATTTCAGAGGCGTCTGAAGGCTCTGAGCGCAAGGGAACAATACTAAGGTTACAAATGCCGTATTTCATTCAGTAAAAAGAATTTTACACTCTTTCAATCACCATGGCAGAAGCCCCACCACCACCATTACAGATAGCTGCAGCTCCAATCTTGGCTTGATTTTGTTCCAACACATTTAACAGGGTAATTAAGATTCGAACCCCGCTGCATCCCAAAGGATGTCCCAGTGAAACGGCACCACCATTTACATTCACTTTTGAGTCGTCCAGTCCTAATAGTTTCATATTTGCCAGTCCGACGACAGCAAATGCCTCATTGAATTCAAAGAAATCCACTTCGGAAATGGTTAGACCGGCTTTTGCCAATGCTTTTGGGAGTGCTTTGGCGGGTGCCGTTGTAAACCATTTCGGTTCCTGAGCCGCATCTGCATACCCTTTTATGTAAGCTAGAGGTTTTAACCCAAGTACTATAGCTCTTTCTTCACTCATCAAGATCATCGCGCCGGCTCCATCATTTATGGTAGAAGCATTCGCGGCGGTGACAGTACCATCTTTGGTAAAGGCGGGACGTAAAGAAGCGATCTTATCCATGCGAACGTTCTTGAATTCTTCATCTTCTGCTACGATTAAAGGTTCTCCCCGGCGTTGAGGAACTTCCACAGAAACTACTTCATTATTAAACTTCCCTTCTTGCCAAGCTTTGGCCGATCGGGTATAAGATTGAACAGCAAAAGCATCCTGATCTTCCCTTGAGAAATGATATTCCGCGGCACATTCATCGGCACAAACACCCATGGCATTCTGATCGTAAGCATCCACCAAACCATCTCGTTGCATTCCATCCACCAGGGTTGCGGGGCCAAATTTATGACCATTTCGCATGTGCACATAATGAGGAATATTACTCATACTTTCCATTCCTCCGGCCACAACCACTTCAGCATCTCCTAAGGCGATCGCTTGAGCGGCGTGCATTACGGCTTTCATTCCGGACGCACATACTTTGTTTACCGTTGTGCAAGGAACTGTATCCGGAATGCCTGCCCCCAGGGCAGCTTGTCGGGCAGGAGCCTGGCCCACCCCGGCCTGTACAACATTGCCCATGAAGACTTCAGAGACCAAGGAGGGATCCAAGTTAATCTTCGCTAAAGCACCTTTTATGGCAACGCTTCCCAGTTGGGTGGCAGATAAAGAAGATAAATTTCCCATAAAACTTCCAATGGGAGTTCTAGCGGCAGCTACAATGACAACTTTTTTGCTCATGAGATGATTTTTGAATGTAAAAATGTACTGCAAAATTACATATTAAAAATGAAATATCCTTAGGGAAGCAGTAACCCTATGGATAAATGAAAGCTTATTCATACCTTTACTTGCCTATTTTTATGAATGAAGAACTTACTTGTTTTCTTAACCCGGAACCAATCCTTAATCTATAAGGTATCTCTGTTTTTGGCAACCACGCTGTTGGTGATCTATTTACTGCCCAAAGGCGGTCAATTCAAATATAGTTTTCAGAAGGGGAAACCATGGCAATATGAGAATCTATATGCTCCTTTTAACTTCACAATTAAAAAGGATAAAGAAGCCATGCAAAAGGAAAAAGAAACTTTGCTGGCCAATGCCATTCCCTTTTTTGATATTGATACTGAAATTCCGCTACAGGCATTTCAGTCTTTTTCAGATTTAATAGAATCCACTTATGTTGACAGCCTGGTTGTTACGCCAAAAGCCATTGCGAAGGAGGTAGGTTTGAATATTATCAATAGTATATATGCCGTAGGTGTATTGTCAGAAAGACATTCATATCCTCCTGAACAACTTATCTATTTAAAAAATGATACAGAGGTCAGTGAAGCGGTTTATTCGAAATTATTTGAACGAGCGCGACTTTCTCAATTCATTGACGAGCGTACCACCAACTATAATGATCTTAGGCCATTATTGAATCAATTACTGTCTACAGTCGTATCAGCAAATGTGACTTTTAATTCCAGACTAACCGATTCATCGATTGAGGAACTGATACAGGATATAAATCCAAATAAAGGGATTGTTGAAAAGGGTTCCCGAATTGTCGCTAAAGGGGAAGTAGTGGAGGGGGAGAAATTTCAAATATTAAATTCGCTTAAAGACCAATTTCAAAGTCAGGTATGGAGTAAAAACAATCATTATTGGTTGGTCTTTGGTTATTCTTTATTGGTCTCTTTGGTGTTTATCATGTTGTTCTTATTTTTAAAGAAGTACCGATACGAGATCTACCTGAATAATACCAAGGTAAGTTTTATATTTTTTAATGTGATCGTGATGGTGTTTATTACGACCATGGTCGTAAAATATGATCCAAACTATATTTACGTCATACCCTTATGTATTTTACCCATCATTCTGAAAAGCTTTTTTGATGCCCGATTGGGCTTGTTTGTACATGTATTAACGATACTGTTATTAGGATTTATAGTCCCCAACAGTTTTGAGTTTATGTTCTTGCAGATCATCGCCGGTATCGTGACTATACTCACAGTCTCCGAATTGTATAAACGAGCCAATCTGTTTATATCGGTGGGTCAAATAACCTTGATCTATATCATTGGGTATTTTGCTTTTTATATCATTCAGGAAGGTAATATTCAGCAGATCCCGTATGAGAATTTCATGTATTTCATTATCTGCGGGTTAGTGACCTTATTTGCTTTCCCGTTGATCTATGCCTATGAAAAACTCTTTGGATTGGTATCTGAAGTGTCGCTGTTGGAATTGAGCAATACCAATTCAGATTTGTTGAAAGAACTTTCGAATAAAGCGCCGGGGACGTTCCACCATTCGTTGAACGTGGCCAATTTATCGGAAGCCGCTGCGAATGAGATCGGGGCCAATTCGATGTTGGTAAGGGTAGGAGCTTTGTACCATGATATTGGAAAGATGACCAACCCTACCAGTTTTACTGAAAACCAGATGAATCTGATCAATACCCTAGATGAATTGGCTCCCAAGGAAAGTGCTAAGATCATCATCGATCATGTGATCAAAGGGATCGAGATAGCGCGAAAGAATAAACTTCCAGACCGAATCATTGATTTTATTAGAACCCATCATGGCACCAATATGGTGTATTATTTTTACCGAAAGGAGCAAGAGTTGAACGGTAGTGCGCAAGAAGAGGACTTTCGCTATCCGGGTCCCAAGCCATTTTCTAGAGAGACGGCTATTTTAATGATGGCGGATAGTGTAGAGGCCGCCAGTAAAAGTTTAAAAGAACCCACTTCCTCCAAAATTGATGACTTTGTGGAGAATATTGTGGGGGCGCAAATGGAGAACGGACAGTTCATAAATGCCGACATAACCTTTAAGGAAATAGAGATTGTGAAGAAAGTTTTGAAAAAGAAACTCAATAATATGTACCATTTAAGAGTTGAATATCCTGAATAACAGGAGGCTTTAAAAAAAACATAAAAAACGCAGCTATTTTTTTGGGTTATTGAGGATATAAAATTACATTTGCATCCGCATTGAAAATGCACGTTCTAAGAAAGACAGGAGAGGTGCCAGAGTGGTAATGGAGCAGATTGCTAATCTGTCAACGGGTAACCGTTGCCAGGGTTCGAATCCCTGTCTCTCCGCAAATAAAATGTGAATACAGTAATTACTGTTCACGGGGTGTAGCGTAGCCCGGTTATCGCGCCTGCTTTGGGAGCAGGAGGCCGCAGGTTCGAATCCTGCCACCCCGACCAAC
>JAHEMZ010000037.1 GCA_024643385.1 Flavobacteriaceae bacterium
AAATTGATTTGCTGAACAAGCCTCACTTTTTGTATCTTGTGAAGGTATGCGATTACTCCTATTTTTCTTTTTTCTTGCCCAAGGGATCTTGGCTCAGCAATTAACGCTGGTGAACAAAACGTCTTTGGCGGTGGATAAATTCATTGGTTTCGATACCTACCAACACTTATACTATCTGCAAAACGGAGCACTGCACAAAGAGGGGGAGTTGGGAAAATTCGTATTTCAGGATTTCCAACTGGGACCTGTTACTTCAGTGGATATCATCAACCCTTTGAATGTGGTTGTTTTTTATGCGGAAGTGAATACCGTGGTTTTTTTGGATAATCGCTTAAATGAAAAGGAGCGCATCATTTTCAATGACCTTCCTTCGCTGTTGAATGTTAGCATGGCTTCCAATGCAGGTAATAATCGTTTGTGGGTGTTCAATGTGGATACGCAGCAATTAGAACTTTTTCATTACCGAAATATGAATGCCACCATAGTTTCTCAGCCCATAAAGGGAAATTTAAACTCCTTGTGCAGTAATTTTAATGAATGCACTTTACTCACCACTAATTCTTTGCTAAGAGTGAATAACTATGGTAGCTTATTATTTAAAATGCCTGCCGATGGTTTTGAAAAGATCGTTCAGCATAATGACACATTAATCGCTTTGAAGGAAAATTCACTGAATTTAATCGACAAAGAGTCGGTACTCGCCATTCCTTTTCAGTTTGGCGAAAAACCCATAAAAGACTTGCAGCTAACGCAAGATTTCCTGTATATTTACGACGGTACTACGCTTTACTCGTATACCCTAACCCAACCTAAGCAGTAAGATCTATGCATGTTGCCGTAGCAGGAAATATTGGCTCCGGGAAGACCACTTTAACCCGGTTGCTTTCCAAACATTACAAGTGGAAAGCGCATTTTGAAGAAATTGAGGACAATCCTTATCTGGATGATTTTTACAATCAGATGGAGCGTTGGTCGTTCAACCTGCAGATCTATTTCCTAAATAGTCGGTTCCGACAAATCTTGGAGATCCGGGAAAATGGAAAAAGTGTCATTCAGGACCGAACCATTTACGAAGATGCCTACATCTTTGCTCCTAACCTGCATGCGATGGGGCTAATGACCAATCGTGACTTTGAAAACTACAGAGCGCTATTCGACCTGATGGAAAGTGTGACCAAAGGGCCTGATCTCTTGATCTATCTTAGAAGTTCCATCCCTAATTTGGTGAACCAAATTCACAAACGCGGTAGGGAATATGAAAATTCCATCAGCATAGACTACCTCAGCCGTTTAAATGAACGCTATGAGGCTTGGATTCACAATTACGACAAAGGCAATCTATTGGTGATCGATGTGGACAATATTAATTTTGTAGATAAACCTGAAGACCTTGGAGAGGTGATCAATCGTATTGATGCCGAATTGCACGGTCTGTTTTAAATAGATACTATCATAAAAAAAGCCCGAACTATGCGTTCGGGCTTTTTTGTTTTATGTAGAATCGAATTAGTTCTTCTCCACTTCTTCGATCACCTCTTTGATCACTTCTTGTCCGCTCTCCACTTTTACCTCTGCTTCCTTCATCGCTTCCAATTGAGCTTTCACTTCTGCTTCTGTCCCTTTAAAAACTTTCGTTTCAGTAAAAGTCTCCCCATTTTCTGTGGTCTCTATCGTAACGGTAGCAACCGTTTCTTCTCCTGCAGTTTGCATTTCTACACGCACTTCACGAGTGATACTTTCCTTGGCATGAGCCCCTTTTTCGGTAAGAACTGTTCTGGTCCCATCTTCAGAAATAAAAACCATTTCCTCTCCTTCTTCCGCGTGTAAAGCAGCATCAGAGGTATGCCCACCCAAGATCGGGGCAATGACCAAACCTACTAAACAAGTAAGTTTAATAAGGATGTTCATAGAAGGACCTGAAGTATCTTTAAACGGATCTCCCACGGTATCACCGGTTACAGCCGCTTTATGGGCTTCACTTCCTTTAAAGGTCATTTCACCATTAATTTCAACACCGGCTTCAAAAGATTTCTTTGCATTATCCCAGGCACCTCCGGCATTGTTTTGGAAAATAGCCCACATCACACCACTTACACAAACTCCGGCCATATAACCTCCTAATGGTTCTGCTCCAAAAAGTAATCCAATGAGGATAGGGGTAATGATGGTGATGAGTCCCGGTAAAAGCATTTCTTTTAAGGCAGCCTTGGTAGAAATATCCACACATTTTGCATATTCAGGGGTTCCCGTTCCTTCCATAATTCCGGGGATCTCACGGAACTGACGTCTCACTTCCTGTACCATTTCCATGGCCGCTTTACCAACCGATTTCATCGCTAGGGCTGAAAAGACCACAGGGATCATTCCTCCTACAAACAAGGCAGCCAGGACATCGGCTTTAAAAATATTAATTCCATCGATTCCTGTGAAGGTAACGTAAGCCGCGAATAAAGCTAAGGCGGTCAACGCAGCTGAAGCAATGGCAAACCCTTTTCCAACGGCAGCGGTAGTATTTCCTACCGAATCCAAAATATCGGTACGACTGCGTACGTGATCTTCCAGGTTACTCATTTCGGCCACTCCTCCGGCATTATCGGCAATAGGTCCAAACGCATCGATCGCCAACTGCATCGCCGTGGTAGCCATCATGGCAGAGGCCGCTAAAGCCACTCCATAAAATCCTGCAAAGGTGTAAGATCCGTAGATGGCAGCGGCAAATAGCAACACGCTCCAAAAAGTAGAGATCATCCCTACCGCAAGTCCGGCAATAATATTGGTCGCTGCTCCCGTAGATGAATTTTGAACGATATCCATCACCGGTTTTTTACCTAAACTCGTATAATAAGCCGTAACAAAAGAGATCAAAGCACCTACAGCCAATCCTATACAGGCAGCATAGAAAACGTTGATGGAAGCAATTTCTTTCATTCCTTCTCCAAAAAAGTTCATGCTCATCGTTGCAGGTAGCATCCATTCAATTAAGAAATAGCTGGCGATCAAGGTCAAACCTATGGCGAACCAGTTTCCTGTATCCAATGCTTTTTGTACTTGAGGCTCTTTGGCATCGTTGTTCTTTATTTTCACAAAGAAAGTTCCAATAATGGAAGCAAGGATTCCAACCCCCGCTATAACCAAAGGCAATAAGATGGGCCCCATATTGTTGAAAGAATCGGTAAACTGGGTTGTGGACGACATATCGCGAATAAGGTAATTCCCCAGTACCATAGAAGCCAAAACCGTCGCTACATAAGAACCAAAAAGGTCGGCACCCATTCCGGCAACATCCCCTACGTTATCCCCTACGTTATCGGCAATAGTGGCCGGGTTTCTAGGATCATCCTCCGGTATCCCCGCTTCTACCTTACCTACTAAGTCGGCCCCTACATCCGCAGCTTTGGTGTAAATTCCACCACCCACACGAGCAAACAAGGCAATACTTTCTGCACCCAGTGAGAATCCTGCTAAGGCTTCCAGCACCACAGTCATTTCGTTATAGAAATTCCCGCCTTCAGTTATAAATTGTCCTAAAAAGAACAAAAAGAATAAACTAAGTCCTAATACAGCCAAACCGGCTACTCCCAATCCCATTACTGTTCCACCACCAAAAGAAACCTTTAATGCTTGTGGCAAACTAGTTTTTGCCGCTTCCGCAGTACGAGTATTTGCTTCCGTTGCGATACGCATTCCGATATTTCCCGCCAAGGCAGAAAATATAGCTCCGAAAATAAAAGCGGGAACGATCATCCAACTGGTAGAAGGAACTATTACTGAAATAATATAAAGTAATACGGCCGCAATCACTGCGAAAATAACGAGTAAACGATATTCGGCATTTAAAAAAGCCAAAGCGCCCTCTTTGATGCTTTTGGAGATAAATTGCATACGCTCGCTTCCCGCTGCTTGTTTTTTCACCCAGCTCATTTTCACGAGCATAAAGAATAAACCTAACACGGCAAGAGCGATAGGAACGTAAATAATGTTTTGTTCTAACATAGTTTAATTATTTAGTAAACGTTTTCAATTTTGCGGTTGCAAAAGTAGTAAAATTGATTGGGATTGTGAATTAATACATCGGAAGAATTTAAAATGCAAAACCGAACACTCCGGTCACCCCAAAAGGACGTGCTTCGGGATGATCAAGATAGTTTCCTCTGAAATTAAAATCCAGACGAAATACTTTGAATATATTACCAATTCCCACGCTCCATTCCCAATAGATATCTTCAGGAGCCATATAGATCACCGGATTGCCCATTTGATCCACATTAATAGCCTGATTCTCTGCTGAAATTGTTCCATAGACGGCTCGAAAACCAATTACCTCTCTGAGATTCAACTTTCGCACTCCCGGAATTCGAGAAAAAAGTCTTCCTCCAAAATCATGCTGTAGATGAAACGAAGCATAGGTATCACTTACAAATTCATAGAAATCCAACTGATTAAATGTGTTGTAAATACTGAATAAGGTCTGATTTCCAGGTATAGGACTTAATAACCCCAACGGGACGGTCCCATAGATCTTACCAATTTCAATGGTGGTATAGGCCCTTCCAAATCCTCCAATATTCCATGGTTGTGTATATAATGCCTGTACTTTTCGATAATCAAAATCGCCCCCCATCACTTTTTTTAACCCATTCGTAAAACGAGCAAAGAACACGGGAAAATTATCGTTCACTACTCTCTTTTCCACGCCATAACCAATGGTTTTACGTCCGGGAGTATAATTGATGCCAAAATCTATTTCCGGTTGTTTGATAGTAGACTGAATCTCTCCGTTTTCATCCAAATAGCTAAGACTGAATGAATCGGTAGCCGACCGCATCGTGCGATAATCCAAGGTAAGTCGGAATATCAAATTCTTGGCAGGTTCTACTTCAAATCCAAGAGTAGTTAGGTTGATATTGGTCAATTTATCATTGGCACCCACCGTAATTAAAGCTGAAGAAGCCAAATTCCTTCCCAACACATCCGTGCTCGACGTTAAACTGGCACCCGTTTGCTCCACATCTCTACGATTTCCTCCGAACAAGATAAGGCGTGATTTTTGATCCAATATAACCTTGCCGGAAATACCATATTTAAATTTGTTATCCCTAAATCCATAGGCCACAAACCCTTCCAAACGCCATGGATCATTTTGGCCGAAATAAGTTCTTCCCCCAGTGCGCACACGAATCCCTTCCGCTTCATTGAACCCGAAGGTTGAAAAGATAGGACCATAGTCAAAATTGGGAAATTCATAATAACCGGAAGCCAAGGTTGCCCCTATATTATAAAAGGCTTTAAAACGCGGGACCGTTTTAAGCGTATCCAACATTTTATAAACTCCCACCTCATCCTTACTAAGGGGCTCAAGGCGTCGTTCATCCCAAAAACTGTCCGGGCGATTATAAACCTCTTCTTGGTAGGGGTCAATAGGTTCTTTATAAAAATTCTTGTCCTTTGGGATATCGAAAGTGTATTGATCATAAAGTGTCGTTCGCTTGCCATACAGCCCTCGCGCGCCTTCCTTTTTGCGGAGACTAAAATCACTTAAAAAATAATCTCGTGTGATAAGGAAAATAGAATCGTTGAGCACTTCAAATTCTTGCTCGATATATACATCTCTTACCCAGTTCAAGTTAGCGCTTTTTGACGCTTGTAAGTTGATTTCTTTGATCGCCCAGGTACTGTCATTTACCCAAAAATCACCTTTAAAAGTCAGCTCATTTTTTCGCCGCGGATAATACACGATGTTGTAGCACCACTTGTTGTCACGATACGCACTGTCTAACAACACATAATTATATACGTCGACGCCCGTTTTAGATAGCGGACTCGTAAATGCTTTATCAAAAAATTTCAGATAATTATCATACACATCATAATCACTATAGAGATCCTTTACAAAAGCAATAAGCGCCTGATTATTTTCAAATCCGGAGTTTTTGTTTCCCTCCAGCGTTTCTTTCTCCTCCTTTAAAATATTATCACCATACACTTTTGAAAAGGCCTCATTCACAAAAATGGGCAAATAGGTATTTCCGGTGATATTCGACGTATCTATTTGGTCAAAAACAAATTCCATCCCTTTAAATAGCTTGCTTTTGATGAGGGCAGAATCGATTGTATTCAGGTCAAATTCTAACTTTTCATACTTATTGTATTGATATTGTTTGAATTTTTTCACTCCATTTTCCCTTCTGTTAGCCCAGATCTTTTTCAAAATATCAATGGCGGGATTATCTTTTTTTGAAGTTTTCCCTGAAAACAAAACGACTTCACTCAGTGATTCGGCTTCTTCCAGAAGCACTATTTCCAAATTGTAGCTTACCTTCTTTGTAAGAGGATAGTCTTGTAGTTCATATCCTAAAAAAGAGATCCAGAGAGCAGAGTGATTTTTTTGACTTTCTAAATAGAACCTGCCATTTTCGTCTGTGATCGTTCCTTCGTTGGAATCTCTGAAAATAACATTCGCAAAAGCCACCGGTTCTCCATATTCATCCTTAACAAATCCGCTCACCTTAGTTTGACCATAGGCAAACGAAGCTAAGAAAAGTAAGAAAATGAGTAATTGTTGCTTCATAGCAAACGATAGGACTGATAGATTTGGAAACGGAATATCTGTAAAAAAAGTGTGTTAATTATTTGTATAACACTTTTTTAACTGCTTTGATCACATCTTCACTGTTAGGCAACCATTCTTCCAAAAG
Source organism: Flavobacteriaceae bacterium (assembly GCA_024643385.1). Lineage (GTDB taxonomy): Bacteria > Bacteroidota > Bacteroidia > Flavobacteriales > Flavobacteriaceae > JAHEMZ01. The sequence goes on from JAHEMZ010000037.1 coordinate 6,696, forward strand.
TGCAGGGGAATAAGGCGCAGGCGTATCGGCAGTATTTATTTTTATGATCGGAGCATCCAGATAATCGAACGCCTGTGATTGCACTTGATAGGTTATTTCCGTAGCCACATTACCAAAAGGCCAGGCCTCTTCCAAAATCACCAAGCGGTTGGTCTTTTTTACACTTTCCAAAATAGCATTGTGATCCATTGGGCGAACGGTTCGCAAATCGATGATCTCACATTCAATGCCTTCTTTCGCCAATTTATCGGCCGCTATATAGGCTTCTTTGATGATTTTTCCAAAGGAAACAATCGTGACATCTTTACCGGTTCTTTTAATTTCAGCCACTCCAAGAGGAATTAAATATTCTCCTTCCGGCACTTCTCCTTTGTCCCCGTACATTTGTTCACTTTCCATAAATATAACCGGGTCGTCATCGCGAATCGCGCTCTTCAATAATCCTTTGGCATCGGCAGGGTTACTCGGAACCACCACTTTCAGTCCCGGACAATTGGCATACCAACTTTCAAAAGCTTGAGAATGTGTTGCCGCCAACTGACCTGCGGAAGCGGTAGGTCCGCGAAATACAATAGGACAATTGAATTGACCCCCACTCATCTGACGAATCTTCGCCGCATTGTTAATGATCTGATCAATTCCCACTAAGGCAAAGTTGAACGTCATGAATTCTACTATGGGACGATTCCCGTTCATCGCTGACCCAACAGCAATTCCGGTAAATCCTAACTCCGAGATGGGAGTATCAATGACTCGTTTAGCGCCAAATTCATCTAACATCCCCTTACTGGCTTTATAAGCACCATTGTATTCGGCGACCTCTTCACCCATTAAGAATATACTTTCATCACGGCGCATTTCCTCTGTCATGGCTTCGCAAACTGCCTCTCTAAACTGGATTGTCTTCATTGTAGTCTTTCTAAAAATTAATTCTGAAATTTTTCAGGAGGACAAAAATAATATTATTTGAAATGTTCTTCTCGATTTTTGTCATATTTCTGAATTTATGCTATGCTCGCATAGGAAAAACGAATAGAATATTGTATCTTCGTTGCCGAAAATTTAACGATCAAAACATAAATATTCCATGAAGATTTTAGTGTGTATAAGTCATGTTCCCGATACCACCTCCAAAATTAATTTTACGGATGGAGACACCAAATTTGACAATAATGGGGTTCAATTTGTCATCAACCCCAACGACGAATTTGGACTAACGCGAGCCATGTGGTTCAAAGAAAAGCAAGGTGCTGTAGTGCATGTTGCCAATGTGGGTGGACCTGAAACAGAACCAACCCTTCGCAAAGCACTGGCGATCGGAGCCGATGAGGCTATCCGAATAAACATGGCGGCGACAGATGGTTATTCAGTCGCTGTGCAATTGGCAGAAGTTGTGAAAGACGCGGCTTATGATCTAGTAATTGCAGGCCGTGAATCGATCGATTACAATGGCGGTATGGTTCCGGGAATGATTGCCCAATTAACAGGAGCTCACTTCGTAAATACATGTATCGGATTGGAAGTTGATGGGAATAGCGCCACGGCCATTCGTGAAATCGATGGAGGTAAGGAAACTTTAAAGGCATCACTTCCATTGGTGATTGGAGGACAAAAGGGATTAGTCGAAGAAAGTGATTTGCGCATTCCTAACATGAGAGGGATTATGCAGGCTAGGACCAAACCCTTGCATATCAAAGAACCCGTTACTGCTGAAGCCGAAACCACTGTTGATCAATTTGAAAAGCCCACGCCTCGTGGCGCCGTGAAATTAGCAACTAGCGTTGACGAATTAGTTCAGTTATTACACAATGAAGCTAAAGTAATCTAAAAGAAGAAAGATGTCAGTACTTGTATTTACAGAATCCGAAGAAGGAAAATTCAAAAAAATAGCCCAGGAAGTAGTTTCCTATGCAAAAGGAGTCGCAGATCAACTGGGTACAACTGTTACAGCGGTTAGTATTAACGGAGAGCACAATGAAGAGTTAGGGAAATTTGGCGCATCCAAAGTTTTAATGGTAAGCGACGATAGCTTAACCAACTTCAATGCCGAAGCCTACGCTGAGATCATCCAACAGGCTGCCATAAAAGAGAATGCACAGGTAGTGATTCTATCTTCCGGCGCAAACAGTAAATTCTTGGCTCCCTTACTCGCCATTGAACTAAAAGCCGGGTATATTCCAAATGTTACACACTTACCGGTTAGCAGTACACCTTTTAAGGTAAGGCATACTGTTTTTAGTAATAAGGCATATGCTATTTCTGAATTTAATACCCCCATAAAAATAATAGGCCTAGCGAAGAATGCTTTTGGCGTAAAGGAAAATAATGTAACGGCTGCGGTCGAAAGATTCCAAATTGAGATAACAGCGAACGGAATGGAGGTGGTTTCGGTAGACAAAGCCACTGATAAAGTAACGATTGCGGATGCAGAAATTGTGGTCTCTGCCGGTCGCGGGATGAAAGGCCCGGAAAATTGGGGGATGATCGAAGAACTTGCCAAGGTATTAGGGGCCGCTACCGCCTGTTCAAAACCTGTAAGTGATATGGGATGGAGGCCTCATAGTGAACACGTGGGGCAAACCGGAAAACCCGTAGCTTCCAACCTTTATATTGCTATTGGTATTAGTGGTGCTATTCAACATTTGGCCGGAATAAACTCTTCCAAAGTGAAAGTTGTGATCAACAATGATCCTGAGGCTCCATTCTTTAAAGCCGCCGATTACGGAATTGTTGGAGACGCCTTTACAGTGGTTCCGGAACTCGTAGAAAAATTAAAAGAGTTTAAGTCGCAAAACGCATAATTTTTTATTAATTTGTACCTTTACAAAAGGGCTGTTTCATTTAGATAAGTCTCTATTTTAAACAGCCTTTTTTAATAAAAGGAATGAGCTTAGTTCGACTTAATATCAAAGGAATCTCCTATAGCCAAACTCAAAATGGCGCCTATGCACTTATTTTAAGTGAAGAGGATGGAGACCGAAAATTGCCAATTGTGATTGGAGCTTTTGAAGCGCAATCGATTGCTATTGCTTTAGAAAAAGAAATTAAACCTCCCAGACCGCTCACGCACGATCTGTTTAAGAATTTTGCTGATCGATTTCAAATTGTGGTAAAACAGGTCATTATTCACAAATTAGTAGATGGGGTATTTTATTCCAGTATTATCTCTGAAAGAGATGGCATTGAAGAAATCATCGACGCCCGAACCAGTGATGCCATTGCCCTGGCACTTCGATTTAAAGCCCCAATCTTTACCTATAAGGGTATATTAGACAAGGCGGGGATCTACTTAAAAACCGCGGCAAAAGACGAAAAAATAACCAAACAAGAAGAAGAGGTTATAGAACAACTTCTTACCGGTGACGACAAAGAGTCTACAAAAAAAGTTACTACCAATTACACTAAATACACGTTGAAGGAATTGCATGAGATCCTCGATGAATCGGTACTGAACGAAGACTATGAAAAGGCAGCGAGTATTCGAGACGAAATATCCAAACGAGAAAAATAGTCCATGCAAAAGCTTAAAGCGCTCATTCTTCTTGTCTTTCTCCAAACCTTAGGTTACGGTCAGGTACTAGAGAAAAACTGGGTCTTCAACTCCATTACAGATGATGGGGGAAAAGCGGTATTCAGCATCAACCCCGTTTCAGATAAACTCCGTTTAGAGGAAGGTACTTTTCAATATTCATTAGCTGCAAAAAATAATCTTGAGGCCTCCGGAACTTACCTGCACCAACAAAAATTGGTTGTTTTCTTTTATGACACCCCTCAGGATACGATCCGACGATTCCGAATTTCTCAACTCACCGACAGCACACTCACCTTATCCGAAAACAACATTCACTATAAGTTTGTCTCCGACAAGGAAAAAGTAAAGAAATCGGATTTGACCTTAGATAAGGAACGCAGTTTAGGTATAAGTCCTCAAAGTGTCATGCGAGGCATCATAGGCATGGTCTTTCTTTTATTGGTTTGTTTTTTGTTAAGCCATAATCGAAAAAAGATCAATTGGAAATTAGTTTTAACCGGACTCGCACTGCAATTGATTTTTGCTGTTTTGGTGCTTAAGGTAGACTTCGTCGCTCATATGTTTGATTGGATTTCAGACAAAGTGGTCAAATTTTTAAATTTCAGTGAAAAAGGGGCGGAGTTTCTTTTCGGAGGATTAGTGACCGATCAAACTACATTTGGATACATCTTTGCTTTTAAAGTACTGCCGACCATCGTTTTCTTTTCGGCCTTTACCTCCCTTTTTTATTATTTGGGAATCCTTCAAAAAATTGTAAAAGGTTTTGCCTGGGTGATGAGTAAGACCATGCATTTATCGGGGGCAGAGAGTTTGGCGGCGGCGGCCAACATCTTTATTGGTCAAACCGAGGCACCCTTGGTTGTGAAGCCTTATTTAGATAAGATGACCAAAAGTGAAATGATGTGTTTGATGGTTGGAGGAATGGCCACCATTGCGGGCGGTGTTCTGGCCGCTTTTATTGCATTTTTAGGAGGAGATAGCGACATCGAAAGAGTTTATTTTGCCAAACATTTATTGACTGCTTCGATTATGTCAGCGCCTGCCGCGATCATTATTGCAAAAATGCTCTATCCCGAAACGGAAGAGGTGGATCGCAATTTGGACATTTCAAAAGATAAGATTGGCACCAATGTCTTGGATGCCATTTCGAGAGGAACCACTGAAGGGCTGAAATTAGCAGTGAACGTAGGGGCTATGCTTCTGGTCTTTACCGCCGTCATTGCAGTTTTTAATTGGATCACCATCGATTGGATAGGAGGTCCTACAGGCTGGAACGATCATATTCTCGAAGCTACCGATGGTCGCTATAAAGGCCTTTCCATGCAATACATTCTGGGGAACCTCTTCGCCCCTGTCGCATGGATCATCGGCGTGCCTTATGAAGATATTACCACCGTTGGACAGTTACTGGGTGAAAAAACCATTCTCAATGAATTCTTTGCTTATGCTTCTCTAAGCGAATTAAAACAGAGTGGGGTCATTACCAATTACAGGTCCATTGTCATTGCTACTTATGCCCTTTGTGGCTTTGCGAACTTCGCTTCGATCGGGATACAAATAGGGGGTATTGGAGTGTTAGCACCTTCTCAACGATCTACCTTGGCGCGTTTCGGGATCAAAGCACTTATCGGTGGTACAGTCGCCGCTTTGCTTACGGCAACCATCGCCGGGATGTTGATCGGTTAATAACTATTCATAAGTGAGGGCAAAACAGGTTTTCAAAAGGAAACTATCTTTTTTAAATTTACCGCAAATCTTATGTACCTATGAAGCAATATCATGATCTCGTCAGACATGTCATGGACAATGGATCTTTTAAACAAGACCGCACCGGAACAGGAACCAAAAGTGTATTTGGGTACCAGATGCGATTTGATTTAAGTGAAGGTTTTCCGATGATCACTACCAAGAAATTGCACTTGAAATCCATCATCCATGAATTGCTTTGGTTTTTAAATGGCGATACGAACATTAGCTATTTACAGGAGAACGGTGTACGCATCTGGAATGAATGGGCTGATGAAAAGGGTAATCTCGGCCCTGTTTATGGACATCAATGGCGGAATTGGAATAGCGAAGAAATTGATCAAATAGCGGAAGTCATACAAACCTTAAAAAATAATCCGGATAGTCGAAGAATGTTGGTAAGCGCTTGGAATCCCTCTGTTTTACCTGATACGTCAAAATCATTTTCTGAAAATGTGGCTCAAGGAAAAGCAGCTTTACCCCCTTGCCATGCCTTCTTTCAATTCTATGTGGCCGACGGTAAACTTTCATGTCAGTTATATCAAAGAAGCGCCGATATTTTCTTAGGGGTTCCTTTTAATATTGCTTCCTATGCCCTATTTGCACTTATGATGGCCCAAGTTTGCGGATACCAGCCCGGAGATTTTATACACACTTTTGGAGACGCTCACATCTACAGCAATCATTTTGAGCAATTGGAATTACAATTATCCAGAGAAATTAGACCTTTGCCGAAAATGTTGTTAAATCCGGAAGTAAAAGATATATTTGGCTTCAAATTCGACGACTTTACCTTGGTGGACTACGATCCGCATCCTCATATCAAAGGAATAGTTGCCGTTTAACTCAAACTTATATGAAAAATATTTTGTTCCTGGGACTTTTGTTGTTCTTCTCCAAAGGATTCTCTCAAGAATGGGGATCCTTAAAAAAGAATGAACTTGTCCTCAAAGAAATTGCGCCTATTTGGCCCGGCTGTGAAGGCAAAAAAGGAACGGATGCTAATGATTGTTTCAAACAGCAATTAATAAAACACGTTAGTAAAAATTTTAAATATCCGGCAGAAGCTTACAAAAAAAATGAACAGGGTATTGTTACTGTGGAATTTATGGTGAATGAACAAGGGAAAGTAGAGATTGTCTCTATAGAAGGGGGCACTCCTTCCTTGCAGGACGAAGCGAAGAGAAATATAATGCTTATTCCTAAAATGGCAAGACCCGGAATGTTCGGAGGTAAACCAAAGGCCTTGCTCTATACAGTTCCATTTAATTATAAGACCGGTAAGTAAACTAACTACCCTTGCATGGCGTGGATCAAGTGATCTAGGTCATTTTCAGAATTGTAAAAGTGAAAACTTACGCGAATCCCCTTTCCTCGATAGGAAGTAATAATTCCTTGATTTTTTAATTTTAGAAAAAGTGCCTGATCCCCTTTAATGTTGAAGATGGTAGCATGTTTTTTTCGGGCTAACGTCCCTTCATCCAACCACTCCAACTGTTTGAATCTTTCAAAAGCATAACTGGAAAGTCGATTCAGTTTGTATTCAATATGCTCCATCCCAATCTCCTGTAAAAATTCAATAGCCTCCCCCAGTGTGCCATAATTCAATGTGTCCTGATGTCCTGGTTCCATTCTGCCGATAAAATCGATCTTTTCTTTATTGCCGTAAACAGCATCCGCTGAATTAAACCCGATCATCTTTGGGTGAATTCGATCAAATACATTTTCCTTCAGCATAAAGAATCCATTACCATAACCCGATAACATCCATTTATAACTACTTGCCCCAATAATATCGAAGGGACCTTTGTCAAAATCATAAAGCGCTGTTCCTAGGTATTGAGTACCATCCCCCACCATGAGCACATGGGGAAACTGTTCTTTCAATTGTTGCAAAAAAGTAAAATCAATCAACATTCCACTGATATATTGTACCATGCTACACATAAAAATATCAGGCCGAAATTGCTCGAATGCCTCCGCTATATTTTGTTCCAAAAAACCATCCAATTTGGCATAACGTAACTCAAAATCCCTGTTTTCAACCGGCCAATTAATAGAAGGATAATCGCCATCGATCAACAAAATCTTTTGTCCCTTTGGTATTCCCTCCAAAATGGTATTGATGCCAAAGGAAAAGTTAGGCACCAAGGCAATGTTTTCTGCTCTAGTATTAAAGAAACGGCCAAGTTTTTGCTTGACCTCCCATAAATATTCTTTGTGAAAATCCCTGAAAATACTACCGTTTACAAGAAAATCTTGATCGTGTTCATGTCGCCAGGCCACCAATTTTTTTGCTAAAAGTCCGCTGGAGGCAGTATTTAAGTAGGTACAGGTCGAAAGGACCGGGAATTGCTGCGTAAAATCTGTGGGTAAGGGCATAAATTTGCTTAAAATTGGGTACTTTTACATAAAGCATAAAGGTACTTCGATGTTTTCAAATCACAAAAAATCCGATAGAATTGATTCCGCTCAGCGTGAACAATATGATTATGCCCGTCAACGCATGAAGCAGAAGAAGCGACTCATGCAACATTTTATTGTGTTCTTGGCAGGGTCAATACTGCTCGTGATTATGAATGGTGTATTAGGAATCGGAAAAGATTTCTTTATTAAAAATTGGTTTACATGGGTGATCCTTATTTGGGCATTGTTATTACTGATCCATTTTTTAAATGTGTATATCCTCTATAAATTCATGGGTAAAGAATGGGAAGATCGGCAGATTGAGCAACTAAAGGCTAAACAGGAGAAACGCATCGAGGAATTGGAACAAAAGATAGCAGGTTCTTCAGATACCCAAAAAGAGAAAAATATTCCCCCACATCCTTCACAAGATCAATGATTACATTAATTGCTGCCGCCGGAGAAAACAATGAACTTGGCAAAGACAACGATCTGGTTTGGCATTTGCCGGACGATTTTAAGCGATTTAAACAGCTTACCTCCGGTCATCATATTATAATGGGGCGAAAGACCTTTGAGTCATTCCCTAAACCTTTACCTAATCGCACTCATGTCATCATAACTCGTAATATAAGCTATCGAAAAGAGGGAATTATTGTAGTGTCTTCCATGCAAGAAGCCTTGGAAATTGCAAAAGATGATGATCAACCTTTTATAATCGGAGGGGGAGAGATCTACCATATAGGAATGTCTTTCGCTCAAAAAATTGAATTAACTCGCGTTCATGGCACCTTCGAAGCCGACACTTATTTTCCTCAAATTTCTGCGGAGGAATGGATACTTTTGTCGGAAGAATTCTACGATATTGACGAGAGGCACGCATACGCATACACCTACCAAACTTTTATCAGAAGACAACCTGATTCTTTGCCGACAGACTTAAAATTGATCGAGTAACTTCGAGGGATAGATATAATTTAAGAAAATCGTATTTTTGTTCTCTAAACCAACAGCATCATGAAAGCATATGTTTTCCCGGGACAAGGAGCCCAATATCCAGGAATGGGTTTCGATCTATACGAAAACTCAACTAAGGCAAAAGATCTATTTGAACATGCCAATGAAGTTTTGGGATTCGACATTACTAAAATAATGTTTGAAGGTACTGCGGAAGAATTAAAAGAAACTAAGGTAACCCAACCTGCTGTTTTTCTACACTCTGCTATTTTGGCGGAAGTTATGGGAACTAATTTTCGGCCGGATATGGTGGCCGGTCATTCATTGGGCGAACTTTCAGCTTTAGTGGCCAATAGGACAATCGCTTTTACTGATGGGCTAAGATTGGTTTATAAAAGAGCTTTAGCCATGCAAAAGGCATGCGAAATTGAACCTTCCACTATGGCCGCTGTACTCGGGCTAGAAGATGCGCTCGTGGAGAAAATATGTTCTGAAACTCCCGGAATTGTTGTAGCGGCAAATTACAACTGCCCCGGTCAATTGGTGATCTCCGGTGAAATAGAAGCCGTAAACCTAGCCTGTGAAGCTTTGAAGTCTGCCGGCGCCAAACGAGCCCTATTGCTTCCGGTGGGAGGAGCCTTCCACAGTCCTTTGATGGAACCGGCCCGAGAAGAGCTTGCCGCCGCGATAGAAGAAACACAGTTCACCGCACCCATTTGTCCAATTTATCAGAATGTGAGCACTACAGCAGTGACGAATGCCAGCGACATCAAGAAAAATTTAATTGCTCAACTTACGGCTCCCGTTAAGTGGACTCAAAGTGTACAACAGATGATCGCTGATGGGGCGTCTACCTTTATCGAAGTGGGGCCAGGGAATGTTTTACAAGGCTTAGTAAAGAAAGTTGACAGTAGCGTTACTACCGAAAAAGCTGCTTTTTAAGTAGGTCATGATTTCCTTTAGAGCGTAAACTTTTATCGGCATTACCTATATTTTACTCCATTGCTGCTAAGTTAGATGAAAAATTAAGCACTATGGAAAAGTTTGTAATCACTTCCGGCCGAAAGGATCTTGAACACCTCTTACAAGAGAATCAATTTACCTTTCCACTCCAAACTGAATCAAATAGCAAAGGAGCCATCACTAAAACAATTGAAACCCTAACAGAGAAATGGTCGCTTTTCTATAGGAATACCTTCATCAAAAATCGAACAACTTCCGCAAGTTCCGTAGCAAGATCTACAAAAGTAGAAAGTGAACTTAGCATTTCCGAAAGAATTATGGTTCCGGATGAAATCATTGAAAATCTACTGAAACAATTAAGATCATTTGAAAAGGAGCAAGGATATTTGGACAAAGATCTAGATCTTCCGGGATTAGCAAAAACTTTAGGAACCAATCACTGTTATTTATCCCGCGTGGTGAATCATGTCAAAGGGAAATCATTTAAACAATACCTCAATGATTTGCGTATTGAATATGCTTATATTGATTTGCAGACCAATCCGATGAAAAGAAGATTTACCATTGAAGCTATAGCATTTGATAATGGGTTTAGAAGTGCGGAAAGTTTCTCAAAGAAGTTTAAAGAGCGTTATGGCTTATATCCATCCGTTTTTCTGAAAAAGTTAAGCCAGGCAGCCTAGATATTTCGAATCCGTCGCTCCCATTTCCAGGCAGAAGCCAGCGCATCCTCCAAGGTCTGTTCTGTTTTCCATTGAAGAACTTTAGCAGCTTTGGAAGTATCGGCATAAACAGCTACTACATCGCCGGGTCGTCGATCCACAATTTGATACTTGAGGGATTGCCCGGTGATGTTTTCAAAAGCTCGAATGACTTCCAACACGGAACTTCCCTTACCGGTTCCCAAATTGAAAACTTCGTAAGGTTCTTGATGTTCATGATTCATTAATCGCTGAATGGCCTTTACATGCGCTTTTGCCAAATCCACCACATGTATATAGTCTCTGATACAGCTTCCATCCCGAGTTGGGTAATCATCGCCGTAAACGGATAAACTAGGCCTAATCCCCGCTGCTGTTTGGGTGATAAAAGGCACCAGGTTTTGAGGAACTCCTTTAGGGAGCTCTCCTATCTCGGCCGATTCATGAGCGCCAATGGGGTTGAAATATCTCAGTGAAATAACCTGCAAATCAGAAGCCCTACAGGTGTCTTTCAGTATTTCCTCTGAAATTTGCTTGGTGTTCCCATACGGTGAAATGGCTTGTTTTATCGGTGCATTCTCGGTAATCGGCAAGTAATCCGGCTCCCCATACACCGTACAGGAGGAACTGAAAATAAAATTAGTAATCTGCTTCTTTACACAATTCTGTAATAAATATATGAGAGAATGAAGGTTGTTCTCATAGTAGAGCAGTGGATTTTCGACACTTTCGCCCACGGCTTTACTCGCCGCAAAATGTATGATCCCGTCCAGGGTATTTGAATTAAAAAAATCTGAAACTTCCGTCTTGTTACGAAGATCCATCTTTACAAACCGCGGCAGTATACCGGTAATTTTTTGAATTCCCTGTAGTACCTGCTCATCCGTATTTGAGAGGTCATCAATAATTACCACCTCAAACCCTGCTTCTTGCAATGCTACCACGGTATGGGAACCGATATAACCTAATCCGCCGGTAACTAGAATTTTTTGCATCTTTCTTATTGGGTTACAAAGTCGATGATCGTTCGGGTGATATAATCAATTTGATCGTTCTCGAGTTCAGTATGCATAGGCAAAGAGATGACCTCTTTGACAAGTTGATTCGTTACAGGGAAATCAGCTTCATCGTAGCGAGTATCCGCATATGCCTTTTGCGCATGAAGCGGAATAGGATAATAAACTCCGGAAGGAATTCCTTTTTCATTCAGATGAGCTACCAATGCATCTCTATCCGAGTCTAATATTCTTAAGGTATATTGATGAAACACATGACAATCACATCCGGCGCATATCGAATTCTCCGCATCGCAAAATCCTGTTGGTGTAACAATTTGTCGGATGCCGGCAAAGGCTTTTGTATATTTCCGTGCAGCCTCTCTTCTTGCATGATTATAGGCGTCCAGTTTTGGTAACTTAGCTCTTAACACGGCTGCCTGCATTGAATCCAATCGAGAATTTACCCCTACCACGTCGTGATGATAACGCACATACATCCCGTGATTTACAATTCCTCTGATCATATGGGCCAGATCGTCATCATTGGTAAAAATAGCACCGCCATCACCATAACATCCCAAGTTCTTGGAAGGAAAAAAAGAAGTGGAAGCCACATGTCCGATGGTTCCGGTTTTCATTTTAGAGCCATTTCCGGATGTATACATGGCCCCAATACCTTGAGCATTATCTTCTATGACATATAGACCATGCGCTTCGGCTATTTCCATTATCTCATCCATGGGAGCCGATAGGCCAAATAAATGGACCGGAACGATCGCTTTGGTCTTTGGCGTGATTGCTCGTTTAATGGCATCAACATCAATATTGAAGGTGATTGGGTTCACGTCAACCAAAACCGGCGTTAAACCTAAAAGGGCGATTACCTCCACCGTGGCGGCAAAAGTGAAATCGGCAGTAATAACTTCATCTCCGGGTTGTAGCCCTAATCCCATCATCGCGATCTGTAAAGCATCGGTTCCATTCGCGCAAGGGATAACATGCTTTACATCTAGATAATCTTCCAACTCTTTTTGGAATTGATGAACCTCGGGACCGTTGATAAATGCCGTTGTGGCTATAACTTCAAGGATGGAAGAATCAATTTGATCCTTGATGTGTTCGTATTGACCTTTTAGATCAACCATTTGAATTTTCTTCATGGATTTTTTCTGAAATTATTCAAAATTACAAAAATAGAAATCGGCTCACAATGCAATTCCCCAAAGAAACGTATTTTAGCCTAACTTATTCTATGAAACGATTTCTATACAACCTTTTAGCCGAAGTCGGAGAGACTTTTCTCTGGCCTACACAATTTTTCAGCAAAAAAATGAAACTTTTTGTACAAGGAAGAAAAGGCGTGATCCAAAAATTAAATCAGAAGATCTTACAGGAGGACCGTACTATTTGGTTTCATTGTGCTTCTTTGGGCGAATTTGAACAAGGACTGCCTATTATGGAGGCTTTAAGAAAGGAGTTTCCCAAGCATAAGTTGGTGCTGACGTTCTTTTCTCCTTCCGGGTATGAAGTAAGAAAGAATGTCGCTGTCGCCGATGTAGTGACCTATCTTCCGCTAGACAGCGCTTCGAATGTCAAGGATTTCTTAAATGCCGTCCATCCCGACCTGGCCTTTTTTGTAAAATACGAGTTTTGGCCCAATTACCTGCATGAGCTGAAACGTAGACAGATTCCTGCTTATCTTATTTCCGGTCTTTTTAGGCGGGATCAAGTATTCTTTCAAAGCTACGGTGGATTTATGCGGAAGGCCCTCAACGGATTTCAACATTTTTTTGTCCAAAATGAATCCTCTAAACTATTATTGAATGAATTGGGATTTGAAAATGTCACTATTAGCGGAGACACAAGATTTGATAGAGTTTCTCATCAGATAGAAATGGATAACCATTTGGATTTCATGGATGTTTTTATCGACAATGAACTATGTATCGTTTGTGGTAGTACCTGGCCGGAAGATGAAGCGGTTTTAGTTCCTTTTATTAATTCTGAAGTGGCCTCCAAGCTGAAATTTGTTATAGCTCCACATAAATTAGAAGCGGCGCGAATGAAGCAACTTCAAGCCAGTATTAAAAATGAAAGTATGCTCTATTCAGAAATGAATTTGGAAAAATTACCAAATTCATCGGTGCTTATTGTGGACACGATTGGGCTTCTGAGTAAAATCTACAGCTATGCCGATATCGCCTTTGTGGGTGGCGCAATAGGTAATACCGGGCTTCACAATATTTTAGAACCTGCTACTTTTGGTGTGCCAATAGTAATTGGAAATAATTTTGATAAATTTCCGGAAGCACAGAAACTGGAAGATCTGGCAGGTCTTTATGCGGTGGGCAATATACTAGAAGCCACAGAAGTTTTAACAAAATTGATCTTGGATAAAAAGTTTCGAGAACAAACCGGAATGATCTGTGGGCACTTTGTAAACAAACAAACCGGAGCTACACGAATTATTTTAGACTATCTAAAAGAACACAAATTCCAATAATTAGGCGTTCAATTTTTTAATCTGCCCTTTCAATTCTTCCATAGACTGTTGTAACTGCCTTAATAAACTGCTATCGCTGGGTTCATCCACCCCAAAAGTGAGCTTACTGTTCACTTGCCATAGTTCTTGAATATCCTTAACCGCTACTTCAATGGGAAGGTATTCCGTATTTAAGGAAATCAATCTTACTTTTTGTGGAAGATTTTGTATTTTCTGTAGTTTTTTTACCAAAACGGAATCGTGAAGCACAACAATATAAATCTTGCTATCAGAAGCCTCAGTAATACTGGCCACAGCTCTACCTAACACCCATTCATTAGGTCGGATATTCGGCAACATACTATCTCCTTCGACTTGAAAACCTCTATATGTTGCATTTCGGTACTCGGGTAACGGAATTTGAAAAGCCGGCAAAGAACCTATCCACTCCACATCTTGCACATTCTGCGGATATCCTGCCGCTGCCTTCTGATTGACCAAGAGGATAGCATCATTATTTTGCGTATCAACGGCAATCACTTTCGGACTTACATCGTTTTGATCCAAATTCACATACTTCACAATGCTTTTCCCGTAGAGCCATAAAGGGTTCACACCCAACTGTTGCAATAACTCCATGACAATGGTACCCGATAATTTAGATTTTCCTCGCTCTATATCGGCTATACTGGATTTTATGTTCAATAGTTCACCAAAAGATTGTTGCGTATGGTGATGCTCTTCTCGAATCTTTTTGAAGCGTCTAACTTCAATTGGCAGGGTTTTTTCCATAAACCAAATATAAAGAAAATTGGAATATATCCAACATTTTATTGGAATATTTCCTATAAAAATAAATGCTAACCTTTTGGTATTCAATTCATAAAAATTATCTAATTTCGCATCGGAAAAAATTAATTACTAATCTTATCACCTATGAAAAAAGTATTTATCACATTCGCCGCTATTTCTTTAGTAGCTTCAGTTTATTCTTGCAGAGAAACTGAAACCAAAACTGAAGAAGCTGTTGAAGCAACTGTTGAAGAAACTCAGGAAGCCATGGAAGACACTATGGAAGAAATGGAAGAAACTGTTGACACTTTGGCTACCAAAGTAGAAGAAACTACGGAAGGTACTGAAGGAAACTAAAATCTTCAACAAGAAAATAGAACCCTGCCAATAGGCAGGGTTTTTTTTTACCTGGAAATTGTGATAGCGGTGATGACCCAAAAAAAGCAACTTCAAAGGTGAACTAAGAAACATTCTTATCAGTGATCTTTAGCGGATAAAATTATGTAGCTTTTTCCCTGCTCGATATTATTGGCTTTTATTTAACCTTCTGTTGCAAGAATTTGGCATTTACTTTGCCATGATGCTGTACATAAAAGTCTAACATCATGAAACACCTAACAAGTTCTATTCTCTTCAGCATCTCCATTGTTCTAGCAGCCATTTTTTTAGGAAATGCCTATGTAAACAGAAATAAAAGCGAAGGGGAAATAAGTGTTACCGGATTGGGTAATGCCAATTTTGATTCCGATCTGGTCGTGTGGGAAGGCAGCTTCAGTGTACTCAACTCCGATTTAAAACAAGCTTACCTTACACTCGAAAAGAACAAGTCCATTGTAAGCACATACCTTACCGAAAAAGGAATTACTACAGATGAATTAGTTTTTAGTGCTGTTCGCACCGTTCAGAAAAACAAACCCTTATATTCCTCCTCCGGTAATTTTGTGGGAGAACAATTTGTGGGCTACGAATTGAATCAAAAGGTCCAAATTGAATCAAAAGATGTTGATAAGGTTGAAAAACTTTCCAGAGAAATTACAGAGCTGCTTAACCAAGGGGTTCAGTTCTATTCGGAAGTGCCACGCTATTATTACACCAAACTTGCCGATCTAAAGATTGAAATGATCTCAAAAGCTACCGAGGATGCTCATATTCGCGCCGAAAAGATCGCAGCGAACTCGGGGGGGCAACTCGGATCTCTTCAGACGGCCAAAATGGGTGTCTTTCAGATAACCGGACAAAATTCCGGGGAAGACTACTCTTGGGGAGGCACTTACAACACAGATTCTCGTGAAAAAACCGCTTCAATCACGATGAAATTGATCTATCAGGTAAAATAGAATGGAAACAAAAAATCCGTATCTCCCAATTCGTTTTTTCCCATATCAGTACAAAAGGCGAGAATTTCCGCCTGTGGCGAAGAGTCCCGCTACCACAGGCTGAAAATGAAAAACCTTATCCGCCCGGAGGCCGGATGGCCTTTTTGTTCCCCTTCGGTGCACCAACAAGCTTGGCACCTTCCCGGCGGGAATTTCCGCCTGTGGCGAAGAGTCCCGCTACCACAGGCTGAAAATGAAAAACCTTATCCGCCCGGAGGCCGGATGGCCTTTTTGTTCCCCTTCGGTGCACAAGCAAGCTTGGCACCTCGGGGAACAAAAAAGCCGGATCTCTCGATCCGGCTTTTCGCTTATCTGTACAGAAGGCGGGACTTGAACCCGCACGGGCATTTCTGCCCACTGGATTTTAAGTCCAGCGTGTCTACCATTCCACCACTTCTGCGATTGGTGATAAAAAAAGCCGAATAGCTTTCGGCCTTTTGAGCGAAAAACGGGATTCGAACCCGCGACCTCAACCTTGGCAAGGTTGCGCTCTACCAACTGAGCTATTTTCGCATTCGCTTAAGAACTTAGCTTTACTATCAAAGCGGGAGCAAATTTAAAATATTTACTACAACTACAAAGATTTTTCTTTAAAAAAATGCCCTTCCTTGGCTTTATTTTTTTATCCGTACCGAAGTGTTTCGTTGCAACATCCGTTTAATTTCATTCAACTTCATTAACGCCTCTACGGGGGTTAAAGTATCAATATCTGTTTGCAAGATCTCGTCCCGTATCTCTTCCAAAAGTGGATCATCCAATTTAAAAAAACTCAATTGCATTTCTTCTTTGGACAACTCTTTCATTTTGTCTGATAGTTCTTCCGAAGAATGTGATCGCTCCAATCGCTTTAATATCTTATTTGCCCGTTGTAAAACAGCTGCCGGCATACCTGCCATTTTCGCAACATGAATACCAAAACTATGATGAGAGCCCCCCGGAACCAATTTCCGAAGAAATAAAACAGTATCCTTTAATTCCTTTACCGAAACATTGTAATTCTTGATCCGCTGAAAAGTTTCGGTCATTTCATTCAACTCGTGATAGTGTGTGGCAAATAAAGTCTTTGCCCGACTGGGATGTTCGTGCAAGTATTCACTGATCGCCCAGGCTATGGAAATCCCATCATACGTACTGGTCCCTCTACCTATTTCATCCAATAACACCAAACTGCGATCTGATATATTGTTCAAAATACTGGCCGTCTCATTCATCTCTACCATAAAAGTAGACTCCCCCATCGAAATATTATCACTGGCCCCCACACGGGTAAATATCTTGTCCACACACCCCATCCGAACGGCCCCGGCGGGAACAAAACTTCCCATTTGCGCCAACAAAACAATGAGCGCTGTTTGTCTGAGTATTGCACTCTTTCCGCTCATATTTGGGCCGGTGATCATGATCATTTGTTGATTGTCTCGATCCAGAAAGACATCGTTCGCAATAAACGGATTGTCGGCCGGCAGTTGTTTTTCAATTACCGGGTGGCGCCCGTCCTTAATATCCAAATCAAAAGAATCATCCAATAAAGGTCTCGTATAATTCCCCACCCTAGCCTGAGTGGCAAAAGACGCCAAACAATCCAATTGAGCGATACTCTGTGCGGTTTGCTGCACCGCCCCCACAAAGGGAAGGATCCATTCGACGAGTTTTGCAAATAGCTCTTGCTCCAGGGCGAGAATTCGCTCTTCGGCGCCAAAGATCTTATTTTCGTATTCCTTTAGCTCCTCCGTGATATACCGTTCTGCATTCACTAAGGTCTGTTTTCGAATCCATTCCTCTGGCACCTTATCTTTGTGGGAATTCCGAACTTCAATATAGTAGCCAAATACGTTATTGGAATCTATTTTTAAGGAGGCTATTCCGGTTCTTTGTTGTTCCCTTTCCAGTATCGTGTTTAAATAGTTTTTTCCCCCTCTTGCAATACTCCTAAGCTCATCCAATTCACTATTTACTTCCCCGGAAATGGCATTGCCTTTTAGGATACTCACAGGTGCTTCTTCCTTCAGTGTTTCTTTTATTTTATTCCGAAGTGATTCACAGGATTGAATTTGCTCCCCCAACACCCGCAAAGATTCATTATCACTTTGTTGAGCCAACGCTTTTATAGGAACCACCGCCTCTAAGGAATTCTTCAGTTGGACCACTTCTCTGGGATTGATCTTACCGGTGGCTGTTTTAGAGATCAATCGCTCCAAATCGCCGATACGCTTAATTTGAACTTGCATTTTTTCCAGTAATTCGGAATGATCCAAAAAATAACTCACAACTTCATGCCGCTGAGTGATCGCATCGATATTCTTTAAGGGCAAGGCCATCCATCGTTTCAACAACCTTCCTCCCATGGGGGAAATTGTTTTATCGATCACATCCAGTAAGGTAACTGAATTAGTCGCTTGTCCGTGATACAATTCCAAATTGCGAATGGTAAATCGATCCATCCAAACATAGGCCTCTTCTGCAATTCTGGAAATTTTGGTGATATGTTTTAATCGGTTGTGCTGCGTTTCCCCCAAATAATGAAGCGCAGCTCCCGCCGCCACGATTCCTTCAGACAATGGCTCCACGCCAAATCCCTTGA